>CAYZUX010000208.1:0-10657 GCA_964481775.1 uncultured bacterium
TCATCGAACAGCACAGCGTAGTCCACCATCTGGAACGCGGCAATGATGGCCGCGCGCTCCTGTTCTGGACGAATGGGGCGCTGTGGCCCTTTCAACTTGTGGATGGATTCATCGCTGTTGATGCCTACCACCAGGATATCACCCTGTTGTTTGGCAATTTCCAGCATTCGGACATGAGCCAGGCTGACGATGTCAAAGCAGCCATTGGTGCTGACTATCACCTTACCCGCTTTGCGATGTGGCTCCAGTTCTTTCTGCAAGTCCTCGTCTGATTGACAGAATTTTCCCATAATCTCTTTTCTTTATCGGTGGTTTCCTGGCAGGCAACCTGGTTTCCGGATTGTGTTGTGCGGATAGGGAAATCATAAAGAGCGGGGGGGTGGTGTCAAGGCGAACCGCCCACTTCTCTGTTGATCAGACTCCCCGTTCAATAAGCCCCATGAACTGGTCAAACAGCGGTTCGGCATCATGCGGACCAGGACAGGCCTCCGGGTGGTATTGAACCGAAAACCAGCCAGCCTCCAGACAGGACATCCCCTCGACTGTATTGTCATTCAGATTGACCAGACTGACTCTGGCCAGGTCCGGACTGACCCGGTCTCCATTCACACAGAAACCATGATTTTGCGAAGTGATGAAAACCCGCCCGCCTTGAGTATCCTGAACAGGCTGATTCCCTCCCCGATGGCCGAATTTCAGTTTGTAGGTTCCCGCCCCGATAGCACAACCGAGCAGCTGATGACCAAGGCAGATGCCGAATAGAGGAACCTTGCCAATGAGATTCTGAATCGCCTCGATGGCGAAAGTGACCGGTTCCGGATCTCCTGGTCCATTGGTCAGCATGATTCCATCCGGTTTACGGGCGAGTGCCGCTTCCGCCGAAGTCTGAGCCGGAAGTACCTCAACCAGGTTTCCACGGTTGGCAAGGCTGCGCAGGATATTGAACTTGACCCCATAGTCATATACCAGGATGTGATGCTTGAAATCCCCTTGGGGACGTTCCTGAACTGGGCCGATAACAGGGTCCCAGAAGTAAGGTTTATCTGTAGTGACCTCGGATACCAGTTCCTGGCCGGCCATTGAGGGAATTGCCCGAGCCTCGGAGACTGCCTTTGAGTAGTCTTCGACATCAGTGGAAATCACTCCCCGCATGACTCCCGCGACACGGAGTTTTTTTACCAGTGCCCGGGTATCGATGCCGGTGATGCCCAGAATACCGAACTCCTTAAGAGCTTCCTGAAGACTCCCCGTGGAACGCCAGTTGCTGGGATAAGGGCAGGCTTCCTTAACGATGAAACCTGCCAAATAGATACGCCGTGATTCCATATCCACGCGATTGAAGCCGTAGTTCCCGATTAAAGGGTAGGTCATACAGACGATCTGTCCACGGTAACTGGGGTCGGTCAGAACTTCCTGGTAGCCGGTCATGGAGGTGTTGAACACCACCTCCCCCTGTGTTTTTTCCCCGGTACCAAAAGCCCACCCGGGGTAGACTGTTCCATCCTCGAGCGCGAGAACCGCGCGGCGTTGCTTCTCCATTCTCTCCCTATCCTACATGGTTTTGCTGTTGAGCCTGCCCATCCGGGACACGAGTGTCAAGGGAATGGCCGATCCTGTCATGTACAAGTGACCCACTTGACAAGGGAGGTGACTAACCCTTGAAACCATACTTGGAGTAGCGAACTCATTCGCCTTTTGGTGCATGGTTGCCAGATCTTTCGTATATGCAACGCAGAGCGAATGAATTCGCCACTCCAGACCGTGGAGTTTCTTTATGGCGGAGGTCCTACTTGATGCCTCGAGCTTTGAAGAAGGTATAACAAAAGGTCCCATCGTTCTCCGCTGTCCGCTTCAGACCACGAATTCCACGTTCCCAGGCCTCAGCGTCGATCATACCTTGCGATAATGCGGTTTCGCGGACCCCTTCGACCATGGCGGTGAAGGTGTTGAGGGTGAAGCCCTTTACCATTTCCGGACGGCTGGAATCGGCATAGACGAATCGTGGCGAAACATGAACTTCAGTAAAACCGGCAGTACGGAGGAGCGGGTAAAGACGCCGTCCGATCAGGGAATCACCCCCCATTCCGGCCTGAAGGTCCACCAGGCACTGAATCGCGCGCCGGGCATCGGCGTCATCGGGATGGAAGTAGGCTGATCCATGGTCCCCTTCGATCACGGTGATTGTACCGCCCTCTTTCAGGACCCGCTTGAGGCACAGGAGTGCCTTGAGTGGATTAGGCAGATGTTCGAGCACGAAACAGACGAAGACATGGTCGAAGGATTGTTCGGGGAAGGTGAGGTTGAACAGATCCGCCTGCTGGAAGGTGACATTATCCAGACCTTGTTCCTTGGCGCGAGCCATAGCATGAGCCAGCGATTGGTCCGAGATATCGATGGAGAGAAAGCAGCATTCTGGATTCTTTGGCGCGATGATCGTGGTTTGCGCACCGACACCGCAACCCGCTTCGAGGACATGTGAGCCAGGTGGGAACAGGGAGTCATGATGGAGCAACTCGGCCAGTGTGGAGGCCTGGTCCTGAAGCCGCTCGCTCTCCCGCGGGGAATAACCGTGGACATAAAGGGATAGATCACCCCGCTCCATATGGATTCCCCTCGTTACCCGATGGTGCCTCTGGCTGAGCTGGACTCGATGCAGGTGGCCCCCCCAGAATTGGCTGATTCTTCCCATGCCGTGTCTCGCCGGAACTGGTGACACGGATCGCGGGGAAGTCCTCAAAGACACATTTGTTCTCACAGATGCCACATCCGGTGCACAGGTTCGGATCCACCTTGGGCTGCTTCACCGTGAGAGTCCCTCCATCCCGTAGTACGATCTCCTTCTGGACAAAGTAGATCGCCTTGGTGGGAACCGGACAGTGCTCCTCACACACAATGCAGTTGCGGTCATAGGCATAGGGCAGACAACGTGCTGTATCCACCGTGGCCAGCCCGATATGGACTTTCTTTTTTTCCTCGATGGGGAGGGGTTGTATTGCCCCGGTGGGACAGACCTGTCCACACAGGTTGCAGTTGAATTCACAATAGCCCACCAGAGGGACCAGCATGGGGGTCCATAATCCCTCCCATCCAGCTTCAAAACCTGTGGGCTGGAGCCCTCCTGTGGGACAGGCCTTCATACACAATCCGCATTGAAGGCATTTGGCGAGGAAATCATGTTCCGCCAAGGCTCCGGGCGGACGGATCAGGGCGGGATGGTAGACTTTCTGTTGAGACTGCGGGGTGATATGCGAGGCCAGAACTCCCCCCAGACCGGCTAATCCTGAAGCAAGAAAAGCCCGCTTGGAAAGATTCAAACTTCCTACTCCCTCGCTCTTAACCGGCTTTACCCATTCAAAAGATACTGCCCGCTTGTTGCATTGCGGAATACAGTTCCAACAGACGAAGCATTCGGAGGGGAGGTGAGCATCCGGCTTGTTGGGCAATGCGCCACCCTGGCAGTTCACCGTGCAGAGGTTGCAGCCGCCACAGGTGTCTGCATCGGTGACTAAACGGAAGGCGGGACGAATCGCTACTGCCCCAAGCAGTGCTCCCAAGGGACAGATATACCGGCACCAGAAACGTTTCCGGAACAGGTTGAGCACCACGATCCCTATAAAGAGAAGGAAGATGATAGTCCCACCATTAAAGGCTTGCCGCGAGCTCACAAACACCTTATCTCGGAAGAAACGGTAGACTGGTTCGGTTAGCGAGGTGAGATGCAATGGCCCCAGATGCGGATCGGTTTGGTAGATGAGGTTGGAGCCTTCTTCGATGGTATACTGTGTGGCTGGCAGGAGGGCGGTGGAGGTGCTGCGGACCAGCAACGAAATGGGATCGAAAACTCCCACCCAATGAACTCCGAAGAGCGCCATGACTGCCAGGGCAGCGAGCAGGTAATATTTCCCCTTCTGCCAATCTGACCATTGGCCAGTCTGGATCAGGATCTTCTTCGGCGCATCCCTTAACGCACTGGCCATCGCATGAATGGTCCCGAGTGGGCAAACCCACCCGCAAAAAACCCGTCCACACAGGATCGTGACCAGGAGGGTGATGACTGCCAGTCCCATGACAGCCGGTACGGTATGTGCTGCCAGCCAAGTCGCAAGCAGTGCAAGAGGATCCAGATTGAAGAAGATCCGGTGGAAGGATCCGGGAGGGTTATCGGGCCTGGCCCGGGTACCCATCAGCAAGTAGAGGAAGAGCAGGAGACAGATACCCTGGACCAGGCGCCGAAACCAAACGATCCACCACCCACGTGGCCCGGACTTCACGTGAGGCTCAGCTCCTGGAGACGGAGCTGTTTGTAGTCAATCTTTCCGAGCCCCGCCTTTTCTCCGGCGGCGACCGTTACGATATCAGCCGGTTTGTGGCCAAGGATTTCCGCGCCGAGGGCATCGAGTGCCACGATGTCAATTCCCGCCGCGACTGTGTCAACCCGCTTCACATCCGCGAGATCTCCTCCCTGCGGACCATGGTTGGTCAGAATACGTACCGCATCGAGCACACACAAACGTGGTTTCATGAAGGCGGTGATATCGGTCAGGCATGAGGCAAAGTCCTGATGCCATTTGCCTCGTTCTCCACCCACTACCCCCATGTAGTTCTTCATGCACAGGGTTGCAGTGGCAAGGCAGTGGTGCTTGACGATCGGTACATTGATCACCAGATCGGTTTCGAGGACCTCCCGGTAGACAGGCCAGGATTTGATGAAGTTTCCGCCGATCTGGGTTTCCCGGTACCGGTTCTCATCGAACTGGATGACCTCGGCCCCAGCGGCTTTGGCGGCGGCCTCGATCCCACTGGAGACATAGGAGAGTTTCGAGTCGTTGCAGGTGTGGTCGCCGACCTTGACCTTTTTCGCCCCCGCATCGAAGCAGAGGCGAATCAGAGTGGAGACAATCTCCGGGTTGGTATTGGCGGCATACTCAGGTGCGCGGTCCCAACCCATGTTCGGCTTCACCCACACCACATCTCCCTTGCTGACAAAGCGTTTCATCCCTCCCAAGGCCTCGATGGCCTTTTCAGTGAGCTTACCGGCCATCCTGTTGACATCGGTCTCAGGTGGTTTCTCTCTTCCGTAACGGGCGATGACCATGTCCAAGGGTTGCTCTGTCTCAGCGGCCAGGGTGTATTGTCCTCCCAAGGCTATGGCTCCCCCCACCCCCATAGATGCGCGGAGAAAATCACGCCGTGTCAGGCAGTTCATGGAATCCCTCCTCTGAAGATCTCTAATGGACAATCTATTATACCAGTTTACTCACTCAATCACAGAGATGGAACGATCCTGGCGAAGGATAGCATGGTGCTCCCTTGCCGTGATCGGTGCTCAAAAGGGAGGGATCAGGTGTTTCCCGATTCCTTCTTGAAAGCGAGATACATCGTGTCAAACAGGTTGATGGGGATTGAGAGACGATCCAGAAAGCTTGGGATGGGAACTTTTTTCCCTGAGAACAGGAAATCAAGGCCGAAGCGGAAAATATACCCCACCGAACGAATGCGTCCGCGATGCGAAAAGCCTGTCACTTTCAAGCCGAACCTCACAGCTGTCCTCGCGAGTGTTTCCCTGGTGAAATAGGAGAGGTGATAATGATTGAAGAAATGCCAGCGTTTACCAAGAATTCTGGCGGTCAGACACCCCAAATCCGGAGTAGACAGGAACAGTGTCCCTCCTTCCTCGAGCAGTTGAGTGATGCTCTCCAGGAACTCCACAGGCCGTTCGACATGCTCCAGGACATCCATGGCTGTGATGATACTGAACCGGTTGACTGCTGGTTCCATGCGAAGACGATCTACCTGGTGTGGGAAGAAAAACGGGTCAGACTGGAGATAACACGCAAACAACGCTGGTGAAGGCTCCGTTCCGTATGCCTCGATCCCTTGCTGGCGCAGAAAGCGTACAAACTTGCCCGATCCACAGCCCACATCCAGCAACCTCTTCCCCTCCAGCACGCAAGCCTGTCTCATCCACATGAGGAGCGCCTCGTAATTGCGCCTGTCCTCTGGTCCTTCTTCCAGGTACTGAATATAAGCGGGCTCGTAGTTTTCGATATCGTTCGCAAGGTTCGGATTAGTTTGCGGGGATGAATGGACAAACTGGCAGGAACGGCAACGGAGATAAGGGACCTCGTGTTTGGTGAACAGGCCCTCGACATCCGATCCGCCGCAAAGCGGACAAGAGGGTGGCACCGGATTACTTTTCCTTCCGCAAAGGATAAAACCCGAGCCGTGCGAGCTCCGCTTGCCCAGCTTCTGAGAAAACATATTGGAGAAACAAGCCCTGCCGAGAGTTTGGCGGGAAGCGCAAACGGGCCACCAGGTTGAGCTTGCGAGCCAAGGGATCAGACTTAAGGAAGTCCTTGGACTCTTTTCCCCCTTGATTGGAAGGTGGGGTCACAGGAACGACTCGTGCATGTGGGATATACCGCAAGCGCGAGACTGCTCCAATGGCTCCTGGGTGTGTGGCCACACACCGTTCGATGGCAGCATCAGAAGTGAGGATCTGGCAGTCGGTGCGAGGTTGACAGCCATCCAGAAGAACCGATTTCATCGTTTCTTCCTCAACACTTCCTGGATGAGGCAGGAGCGCCTCGATCGATGAGGAACAGATGGCACCGGTGCATCCTTGAAGGTCCCCCCAGTCCCGAAGGGGAGATGCAGCCTCTACACAACCACTGGCAGCAAAGAGACTCCGAGCCGCGGGAAGACTGATCGAGGAGATCGGGTTCGATGGGTGGACCAACAGTGCCAGGCTTTCCCATCCGGCATGATGGATCAGGGCCAGGTTTCCAGGCGTGGATGTGATGACTGCCTTTTGGCCCGGATTGAGTGAACCCGCAATCAGGAGGTAATCAGCTTTTTGAGCGCCCAGGATACGGAGTGATGAGTGGAGATCCGCCACCTCGATGTGCAGGTCCAGCCCTGAGCCTGCCTTCCAGGCTTCCGCGATCTCCTTGCAGGCATTCACTGTGACAAGACGGACAGTCTCGGGTGTTCTGGTTTCTCCAAATGAAATTCCTCCAAACAGGAGAAGGGGGACCCAGAGGGTCCCCCAGAGCATTCGTGTCATCGTGTCCTCCCGCAGTCAGAGAGGTTACTCTTCCCGTCGACCGCCAATCAGGCCCAGACGGATGGCCCATTCGAGCAGGTACAGCAAAGAAACCACGGCTGCTGCCACGTAAGTCATGGCAGCGGCATTCAACACTGTCGAGATTCCGCGTTGTTCCGCATTGCTGCCAACCATGCCCAGAGCCGCCAATTGCTCTTTGGCACGCCTTGAAGCATCGAACTCCACCGGCAAGGTGACTATCGAAAAGAACACCGCACCAAGGAATCCAACAAATCCAATCATGGCGATGGTTTTTCCACCCACAAATCCCTGGGCTGCTCCCATCATCATCCCCACGACCATGAGGATTATCCCCAGATTGGTCCCGAATGTGGCGACAGGCACCATCGCGCTTCTCAGGTACAGGGGAGTGTATCCCTTCGCGTGCTGGAGGGCATGACCCGCCTCATGGCAGGCCACCCCCAACGAGGCCAGACTGGTGCCATGGTAAATGTCCGGGGAGAGGCGCAGTACCTTGTGAGTGGGATCGTAGTGGTCGGACAGCATTCCCTGAGTCTCCTCGATGCCGACTCCGGCAATCCCGTTGGCGCGCAACATACGTGCCGCAGCTTGAGCACCTGTCAATCCTGAACTGCCGGGAACCTCACGGTATTTACTGTAGGCCCTCTTCAGCATCAACTGGGCAATTCCTGATATCACGAATGCCGCGACCATGACCATCAGACCGAGTGAATCAAACATCATGGTTGTGACACCTCCTTCTTTCCTGATATACCGAAGTTTACGGTCTAACGGGGGGAGATGTTAGTCAGTAACGGCGGGGGAGAAAAACAATCGGGTTACTGCTGGTTTTTGGCGGATACCCTGCGTCCATTCAGGAACCAGTTACCATCCATATAGGCTCCGCCATACCGTACCATATCGCCAGTGGACTTCAGGCCATTTGTGGGGCTGTATTCGATTACAACACTCCCCAGGGGGAAGGTATCGATGTGACGGGAATCCATTACCCGGTCCGGGCCACGCGAAACAAGCAGCCACGCCTCAATCCGCTTGCCATTGGATGCGGGATTTCCACCTGATCCGAACTCGTAAAGAAGTTCATTCTTGTCCAGCATGGAATCCTGGAAGCGATCTTCTGGAAGACGGTCAATGTACCGGATTGGAGACATCAAACGGAGAAGTCCCTCTTCCTTGGGACCCTGCGGGTTAGATAAAACTGCGGCATCGGTACTCTCTGGATACCGCTTGTGATCCATGAAGTACCACTCGACAGCTGACTCAAGTACCTGGAGATCCTGCTGAGCGCGTGCGATTTCCGCACGTGTCCTTGCGCTCAACAGTGGAGGAAGAGCAAGTGTGGTCAAAGTCAACAGGATCAGGACGATGACCAGTAACTCAACGATGGTGAATCCCGCGACCGCCCTTTTCATGGCAGTGGGCCTTCCTGGTAACCTCACAAGCCTTTTGGAGAGGATTCCAGTAACTGGACTCTTCTCTCCAAATCATCGGAACCTTCCATTAAAAAGTCTACCAAAAACCTGCGTGACATTCCACAAGAATTTTGCCTGGAGCAATGTTTTTTTTTGGTTGGCGCTACCCCAGCACATAAGCCAACGCAATACCGGCTTGCGCCACCAGCATAAGCAGATACATGTGCTTCCAGGATACATGGTTGGCCTCGGTGGCAAGCTCATCCGGGCGGCGGAGGATCAAGTAAGCAATGTAAGCTCCCCAGAATGTCAGCAATACCGCCAGCACAGTCAGCAGGGACTGATTCACCGAAAGATGTCCTCCTGCGCCCAGAAAAGCCAGCAACAGGAATGGAATCACGAAAAAAGGACTGATCATCCAGGCGCTGGCACGGATTCCATAGCGGATTGGCAGAGTCATGCATCCATAACGCCGGTCCCCTTCCATGTCTGAAAAATCCTTGGTGGTGGCTGCCCCCAGGATATAAAGACCCATCACCAACCCAACCAGCCAGGGTTCAGAATCGAGGGGTGAAGCCACAGCTGACCACCCCGCTACAACCAGCAAACACCCCCGGGGGATTGCAATCGTGAAATTAGCCAGTACACCAAACCGTTTTGTCCGGAATGGCGGTCCGGAATAAGCATAGGTGATCAGGGTGGTCAGCAGCACGATAACCACAAAAGACATGTTGACCATGAAGGCCAGAAAGAAGGTGAGTGCATAACAGATCAAAGTGAACACCCAAGCCTGTTTCAAAGATATCCTGCCTGACGGGAGTGGACGTGCCGGTTTGTTGATCCGGTCGATCTCCAGGTCATAGATCTGGTTGATGGCATTGGAAGCAGCATTCAAGGATGCCGCCGCAAGCGCACCCAGGAGGATGTTTCCCCAGATTTGCCAGAGTCCTTCCATGGACTCACGGGCATACCAGGCCATGACTCCCGCGCTGAGGAAACCAATCAATGGAGCGAGAAGTGTGAAGGGGCGTGCCAGCTCGAGATAAGTTTTCATGACTTCCACTTCCTCAAAATCAATTCTGACGGTTTTTGTTTCACCGGTCGAAAAAGAGGAATCGATCCTCCTTGGGCTTGTACATCAATCCGGAAGCGAAAGCAGTCCAGCGTGGCAGGATAAAGTGCTTTCCCAGACGGTGTTTTCCCTCAAGGATCCGGTAGGTCCGGTAATGCCGGTGTCCATGGACACAGACATCCACACCCTGATCCACCAGGCTTTCCACATAAGGCCAATAGGGTTGTGTCCTCCATAGGGACTTCCGCCGGGTTACCTCGTGGGTGAGATTGATGAGCAGCCTGACAAGGGCCTCTTTTTTATTGGAGGGGAGGGCATGGAAAGCGGCCATGGGTAATTTTTGACGGATCACACCGTGCAGGAGGCGATACCCCAGATCCTGGGTGGCGAGGTCATCACCATGGCAAAGGCAAAATTTCCTTTCCCCAATCTGGCGGAAAATCATCCTGCTGTGAATCGGAAAAGGGACCTGAAGGGAGGGATCAAACCACAATGAAAAATCCCTGTTCCCGACTACATACTCCAGGTATCCCCCCTCTCTTACGAATTTTCCGAGAAGATTTAACACGTGTTTTCCATACAGGTCAGCCAGGCGTTGATCCACATACCAGATGTTGAAAATATCTCCCAAAAGGAAAAGGTGTCGAATCTCCATCTCCACCAGATCTTGAAAGAGGAATTGCTCAAAACGTTCAATCCGATCGGGAACCTGGTGATCAAGGTGGACATCCGAAAGGAATACAACTGGGGCATCAATCGGGGGAGGTAGTTCCGTTTTCATCACTGGCAGAATAAATGGGGCTGTTCATGGGGTGAAGCCCTCTGACAGCCCTTCTCATAGAGATATGGTTTATATCACCCTGATATAGCGAGGAAGTGGTCTCAGCAAGCCAAGACTCCCCTGATGACCCGCTTTTCGAGGGGATTGTTTGTCTTCCACATCTGGCACACTCATTGCTCCCCATTACATCGAAGGTATTCATCGGCGGATGGATCTCAATCCGGAAGCCAGAAAAACGGAAGGAGACATGGAACGACGAGAGTACCTCCATCACTCATTCATACGGCGGTAGGTTCTGGAGCCAC
>CAYZUX010000209.1:0-10602 GCA_964481775.1 uncultured bacterium
CCACATGGACCTGAACCATGCGCGTCTGCCAATTCCGCCACTCCGGCACCGTTGTTTCCGTTTATATACCGGCTTCCTGTCCGCTGTCAATGATTCTGGTCAAGCCTTCTTCCGGATCCGCTTCTGGTTGGTCTTGAAGTCCAGGATCCGCCAGGCCGTGCCCTCGAAAACCAGGCTGTAGCTCCGGTAGAGGATCATATCCTCCGTTTTTCCCGTGTGCCTTTCGGCCACCTGGACGGTCGACATGTCGATATCGACCACAGGCGCGGAGATGTCCACGATCTGTTTGCTGATTGGGCCGGTCATATAACGCTGGGAATACTTGTCGTAACGGCTGTTGACATATTCATCCAGGGTCTGGCGTGAACGGTTCCCCTGGCGGAACTGGTCAGACAGGCAGAAGTATTCCATCTTGAAATCCTGTTTGTCCCAGCACTCGATGAACAGGCGGACCACCATCTCCGGTTTGAGACCCTGAAGTTTCCTGTTGAGGGGGTGTTGACTGAGATCCGGCTTTCCACCGGGGCCTAGGGATTCGGTGGGCTTGATCGAGATTTCATGCTTGGCATCTGCCTGGGCGGCGAGCTCCTCGACCAGTTCATCATAGACTTCGTGCTCCTCCTGGGTCAGATGCTCCACACTGTAAAGCAGCATCTTGCCCAGAAGAGCAACCTGTTTCTTGGCGAGTTCCTGAGTTGTGTTGAGCTGGGACACGTTTCACTGACCTCCCGATTAGCGGAGACTCAACACCTGTTTGACAGGGTCATGGAAGGCAGGAGGAGCCATCCCAGCATGCCTTCCCCGATGTTGTTACCCATCGCATCCTCCCGCTCAAGCCGGAAAATGCTCCGCAAATTTCCGTCTAAGGACAGCTACTCAACCTGAATCCTCTGGACAATATCATCCGGAGTACCCCTCACGTGGTCGGCACCGGGAGAGGTAATGACCGCCTCCTTGCCGGCATATCGCAGCTCGTAGAGTTGACCGAAAGGGTCATTCTCCGATCCGGAGGGGAGATACCCTTCATCCACCATCGCTCTCAATGTAGGTGGGTTGGTTCCCCGGTTCAGTTTGTACATCATGATCGCCTGTCCATACCCATGCACGGTGATCATTGCCGCTTCAGTCTTGCCCCGTTCCAGGTTACCCAGGATATGGTTCTGAGAATGGGGTGTTTCGGCGATCTTTTTCTCCTGTTCCTTGCGTGCCTCACGGACCCAGTCGAGAGCCATGCCAACCACAACAATAACCACAATCAGCATTACGATGCGCATCCTGATAGACTCCCTGACTGGCCATCACAATCGACGCATTGCTCTTCCAATTTAAGCTATCATGCGTTCAATACGGCGGTCAATGGGAACATCACGGAAAGCCACATTTTCATCCTATCTCCCTCCCGGAGGCTGGATTGTCTACAATCAACTTATGAGCTCACTTTCCTTCTTTCAAACTGTGATCCTGGCCATCCTGCTGTGTTCACCGTTCCGGGTATGCGGGCAGGGATTTGAACCACTTGCAGCTGCCGAACGGGAGGCTGCCAAGACTATCCGGGAAACCGAAGCCTTCCGGCGTCTCCCGGCCACTGGCTCCTTTAAGGAAAGATTGGCTGCTTACCAGGCGTTTGTTGACCAATTCCCGGGAGGTCAACTGAGCCTGCGGGTCATGCGGGATGTCAGTGACTTCTATCTTCTTCAGGAAAAAACTGGTTCGAGTGATCCTCTCAGGCAATGCGCTGATTGGCTCGGTCAACGCCTGTCTTCATCGGCGTATGCCTGGGAACGGTACCGTAATGCTTCAGATAATCTCCTTCTCGACCGGATCGAAACCCAGCTGGTGTATGCCCGGATTCTTGCAAACCTGAAAGGTGCTGATGGAAAGGGCCGTTATAATGAAGCTCTTTCCGCCCTGGCCGATGCCCAGGTTGAGGGAGATAGCCGACGTGACCTCTGGAGTGTCCGTCCGGATATCAAAGAGGAGATCGATTTCACACGCTGCTGGTGTTTTCATGGTCAGGAAAATGAACTCCTGACTGCCCTGTCTTCATACCAGCGTTTCATGGAGGATTACCCAGCCTCGGATTTCATGCCGGCAGCCCTGTTGAATGCCGCCCGGACTCTCAACGCTCTGGATCCGCAGGGAGGACGGGAACAGGTGGTGCTTTATCTCACCCGGCTTCGGGATGAGTTCCCTCGGAGTGCCGAGGCGGCCGCCCCCGATGTCTCAAGAATCCTGGGCTCCGATTCCCGCTGAGAGGAAGCCCTTCCGATGGTCTGCGTGCCTCGAGCCACGGCACTTTTCATCCTCTTGAGTCTCCTTCCATTGGCTGGCTTCACACAAAACAATGCGGTTGTTTACGGTAGTCTGGGTGACCGTTCCGCACCTGCTTCCTGGACCTTCCGGATTGCCTTCTGGAGAGATCCAGATCTGGCAGACATGGTCGCACGCAAAGGAGAGGACAGCCTGGATGAAAAACTCAGTAACTTCGGAGAGAGGTTCAAAACCCAGATGGGAAGAGAGCTCCTATCCGCTGGTTTTGGAGATTTCACCATTTCCCTGATTGAGGATTATGATCGTCTGAAAGATGAAAGGTTAAAAGGAGAAGGCTTCCATCTTCTGCATTGCGATCCGGCAATGTATCTCCTGGGAAGAGCTTTCCTCGAAACAAACCGGGAAGAGGATCCCTATGAAATTCTGGTGGAAGAGGTTTCTCAGGAGAATACCGCCTCAAGGGGGGTGGCGATCTGGGTCCGCAATGATTCCTCCATCCGGGCCATCAGTGACCTCTCGCGGCGTCATGTCGCTATCGTTCATCGTTCTTCCTTGCTGGGAGGAGCCATTCAACGTGCCGCACTGCTTCGAGGGCCTGAACCGCGTCTGCGTGAAGGATTGACTGAGGGAACTGGAAACTATGAACTGACCACCTGCGGATCGGTTTCCGATGCTTTACTGAGGCTGGCAACTGGACTGGCAACCGAAAAACCCATCGAAGCGGCATTCCTTCCGCTTGAGGGGCCGGGATTCCGCTTGACATTGCGTGAAATGGGATTGAAAAACATTTCTGACCTTCCCTTCAGGGTTCTCACAACCTTTCCAACTGATTCGTTACCTGGCTTTCCACTTTTGGTCAACTCCTATTTCCTCAGGCAGTATCCCCTGTTGTGTGACCACCTCAAACAGATGCTTATTCGCGAGCGATTTCCATATCAGTGGAGGGTACCAAATACCGGTTTCATGAACCAACTCGCCCAAGCCCTGGAGCCACTTTCCTCGTTCGAGTCAGTGACGCCATGAAGTTATCCTTTTTCAGAACCTGGCGGACCGCTGTTCGTCCGGGTTTTGTGGCCCTGGTTCTCCTGTTGGTGTGGGGAACCGCAACCATCCTGGTCTTTCTCCACCTCGAGAGGAAAGCAGAAACAGAAATATCCCGCCTGGCCGATGTGCTCGCTACCCGTTTCAAGGTGAGCTGGCTGGCACGTCCTGATGATGAAAGTAACCATCACCTTTTCCGGACCATGCGCAATGAATACTTTTCGGAGCTCACGGGGAATCCGAACCAGTCACAACGTTTTTATCGTCAGGTCTTCCTCACCTGGGTCAATCCCGTTTCCAAAGAGGAAGTGCTCATTTATCCCCCTTCCTGGATTGGAAAGAGGGTGCACGACCTGGTGACCAATGATACCATTCGTAAAGAGCTGATTGATCCCTTTCACCAACCTCTCGCTCCCTCCGGTTACCTCTATTTTGAACTGGATCCCTGGCAGAAACGGTCGACACCCTTCACTTTTCTTCTCGCCGCGATCAATGTTCTGTTACTCCTGCTGATTCTCCTGTATTGGCTCTCACGTTTGAGCCAACGATACGAAGCCAGCCAATTCGAGCTCGAACAGAAGAAACAGGAGTTGATTCAACTCGAGCAATTGGCTCTGGCGGGGAAGCTTTCCGCCGGACTCCTTCATGACCTCAAGAAGCCGGTGATTCATATCCGCGAGGAATGCCGGGATGGACTCTCAGAAGCATCCATTAAAGACATCACAGAACAGAGCGACCTCTTTCTTGCGATGCTCAGGGACTCAGGCCTGGAAGATTTCGCGCGCCGTCGTCCAACTGAACCCGAGTATTGTGATCTGATTGACCTGATGGAGAGGTCCCTTCGACTGGTTGAATATGAACGTAACAATGTTCAGATCAGATTGGAGGTCCAAGGGGAGATACCACTGGTCCGAGCCTTGCCAACACGCCTGATGCAGGTTTTTTCGAACCTGATTCTGAACGCTTACCAGGCAATGCATGGGAACGGATCATTGACCATAAAAATTCGTTCTGACCAGAATCAGCAGGGAACCTCCGCAGTGGTAGAGTTCTTGGATACCGGGCCAGGGATCCCCCCCGAATATGCTTCACATGTATTTGAGCCCTTCTTTACCACTGGTAAGGGAGGGAGTGGGCTTGGGCTCTATATCTGTAAAACAATCGTAGAAGATCTGGGGGGGATGATATCCTTTTCAGCCCCTTCGGGGGGGGGGACTCTCTTCCGGATTGATCTCCCCGAAGATGGAAAATCGTTGTAGCGAATCCTTTTTTTTCAGATTGTCAAGGGGAAAGACGTTTCATTTCCTCTAAGCCAAGGTAAATCAATGAGTTGAGTGGGTTTCTCATGGGCAAAAACCCCACTTCCTGCGTCTAAAAAGCGTGATTTTTCGGTCTGCTTCAGGGTCCCCGGGAATAATCACCGTTTCTACACGTCATACCATTCGTTCTTCTAAATACACAGGCCGCTCAGTCCGATCTTGGATATGATTGGATTGTGACTGACTGCGGCGGGAGGAAATCATGGTCACCCCATTTGAAATTGAGGAACGGCGGCCCACCACTGAAGATGCTGGATTTGATTTCGATGGAGATTTCAGCTCCAGCGAAGGCGTCGACCTGATCACCACCTGGTTGAGGGAATCGGGACGCGCCAAGCTTCTGACAAAAGAAGATGAGGTGACTCTTTCTGAGCGTATGGAAGAGGCCCGTCTCGGTATTCTTACCCAGATTGGGATTACTCTGCTGGGTGTCGAGAGGTTCAAAGAGATTGCCAGCCGTCCGGTGACTGAGTCGGAAGAAGAAGAGGATCTTGATCCGGATTCTCTCCCAACCTCCTCACTTCCACTTAGCGAGGAAACTCGGACCACCATGTTGCGTCTGGCCCGCAGGATGGAAAGGTTTCGCAAGGACTTGCTGGCAGCTGCTCCAGGAACCAAAGGAACAAGTGTCAGCCCTTCACAGGCACAGGTCCTGAGCAAAGCGGAACAGTATCTTCGTGGCAATGCAGTCCACCACACCTGGCTGAACGGGATTCCCGATCGGCTTGTGGCGATTGAAAAGGCGATCCGCGATCTCAAGCGCCGGCAGGATCAGAATGACCGGAAGTTAAAGAATGCAGGGACCACCGAATCCACTTTTCTGCGTCACCTGAAGCGTGCCAAGGAAACAGGGAAGGGATGGTCTGCTTTGGAACGGAAGTTTTCGATGTCTCAATCCGCGGTCAAGGCGCTCGGGCAGGATATCGAAAGTATCCAGCAGGCTCGCGAGGAATTGCTTCGTGAGGTTGGAGTTCCTCTCGCCGTTTTGACCTGGATCTGCCACAGGATCGAGGAGTACCAGAGCGAGCTGATCCGCACCAAGCAGCGCTTCGCGGAAGCAAACCTGCGGTTGGTTATTTCTGTGGCCAAACGATACCGTGACCGTGGTTTGCCATTCCTTGACCTGATCCAGGAAGGGAACCTGGGGTTGTTGCGTGCGATCGAGAAGTTCGATTACCACCGTGGTTTTAAGTTCTCGACCTATGCAACCTACTGGATCCGTCAGAGCATCTCCCGCTCGATCGGAGACCGTTCCCGGACAGTCCGGTTACCGGTCCACCTGCAGGACAATCTGCGGCGTGTGCAGCGTGTAAAGGATCATTTGACCTCCTCGCTGGGACGTGAACCGAGCATGGATGAAGTTGCCCATGAGATCGGGGAGACCGCTGACCGGCTGCGCCAGATGGAGAACCTGACCCTTTCATTCGTGTCGTTGGATACACCCATCGACGAAGAGGGCAAGCTGGAACTGGCGGAGGTGATTCCTGATCAAACGCACCATTCACCGCTCGATAATCTCGAAGAGCAGAGTGCTTTGAGTGATGTGGAAGAAGCGTTGACTCACCTGCCTGAGCGCGAACGTGAGATCGTTCGTCTGCGGTATGGTCTGAAGGATGGAAAGTACTACACTCTGGAGGAGCTGGGGCAGATGTTGGGAGTCACCCGCGAACGGGTTCGCCAGCTCGAAATGAAGGCTCTCAAGGTGCTTCGCCACCCCATGATCGGGAAACGTCTGATGGCACACGTTGGAAATTGAGCGGAAAAAAGCGTGAATAAACGGCTGGCTCCGGAGGTGAACTCCAGAGCCAGCGTTGTTTTTACTCAGTAGTTGTAGTCCTCTCGATCACAGTTCCTTGGAAAGGGTTTGGCTTTATCAAGGACAGGGGCGCCTGGCCCAAACGCATAGATATCTCCGAAGGAATTGGTTCCATTAGTCGGGGAGTAGAATTGGGGTGTCCCCCAGACAGTGGAATCCACCCGGTCGGGGCCAGAACTATAGTAGATATAAGCTGAGTGAAGGCTGGCGTTGTTCCATTGACGGCTGATTGGAACAGGTCCACCAGCCGCTTTGGTGACTTCGGCGTTGTTGGTGACAACCGCCCCGACAGGCCACTGGTATGCCGGGATTGCAGTATTGCGGATCACCGTGTAAGGCGGATCCGACTCTCCTCCTCTTATGGCAACCCAGAATCCCAAAGTGTAAGTATCCCCGAATGGTTCATAGGGGATCGCGGTGATGTAGCTGTGGGGCGTGGTGAGAAGATGGCTTGTGAAACCCCACCAGCTGGAATACATGCCTGCAGCCAGGGCTCCGGGAACATCCGTTTTCGGCTCGCGTGTATTCCAATCGGTTCGATAGGCTTCGGTGGCTGTGACCAATGACCGAAGCTCACCACTGGCATTCGCCACCTTGGCCCTGATCTGTGCTTCCAGGAAATTCGGTAAGGCGATGGAGATGAGGATGAGGATAATGGCGATGACAATCAACAGCTCGATCAGGGTGAATCCTCTTCCCCTGAGACTGCACCATTGAAACATGCACATCGGGACACACCTCCTTGAGCGGGTGAGCCGGATCAGAACTTCCTCTCGTTCCCATTCCTGTCCGGCGAACCCGGCCCGAATTCGTACAACTCACCGAAAGAATTGGTTCCATTGGTCGGTGAATAGAATTGTGGATTTCCCCAAACGGTGCTGTCCACCCGATCCGGAGCGGAGCTGTAGTAGATGTAGCCCGCCTTCTGATTGGCATCATAGAATTGGCGCGGGACAGGAACAGGGCCACCAGCGGCGGCCTGGACTTTCGGATTGTTTGAAACGATGGATCCTGCTGGCCATGTGGAGGTAAAGGTATCCCGGATTACAGTGTACGGGGGATCGCTCTCAGCGCCTTTCATCGACTTCCAGATGTCTAAGGTGTAATCATCACTGAATGGCTCAAACGGGATGGCTGAGATGTATTTGTTCGGGGTGGTCAGTAAGGGGCTCGTGAAACCCCACCACTCGGAATAACCTCCGAGAGTGGGCTTAAAAGGAGTGTTTGTTTTCGGTTCGCGTCCTCTCCAATCTCCACGGTACATTTCTGTTGCAACCACCAGTGCTTTCAGTTCGCCTCTTGCATTTGCCACCTTGGCACGGACTTGGGCTTCCAGGAAATTTGGTAAAGCAATAGAAATAAGAATGAGAATGATCGCAATGACAATGAGAAGTTCGATAAGTGTAAACCCCCCGGTCCTACAATCACGAAAAGATTTTTTTCTCACTTCAACCCCCAGTCGTATAAAAAAATAGGTCTTTTCCAGCGCCTCTTCCTGAACCAGGATGATGGTTTGAATTATACTGTAAACCGGTTTACTCAAGCAAGATTACTTTTAGCCATCCGGCAAAAAAGGCTTACCTTTCACTTTTTCAAACACTCTCTCTACCCCCAGGTCCTGTCTCCCCTTACCATGCGGCCTGACATGAGCTGGGAGAATCCATTCCCCGAAACCATTTATGACCTATTGGGAGTGCGGATTTTCCGCCTTACCCGCCCTCAGTTGCTTGAATGTTTCGAAAAAGCACTGAACGCGAAGAGGTCAATTCATTTTGCCTACCTGAATGTGGCTGTGTCCAACCTGGCAGAAGAGGATTCGCGGACCGCCGAACTGCTGGCACGAGCGGATCTGGTGTATGTCGATGGGGCAGGGATCCGTTTGGGATGCTGGCTGCTTGGTGCCAGTTGTCCTCCACGCAATACTGCCGCTGACTTTTTTACAGAGGTGATGGGAATCTGTGCACGCCAGGGGAAAAGGGTCGGTTTCCTCGGGGGTACACCAGGGGGAGCCGAACGACTTGCAATCCAACTTCGTGATAAATTCCCAAACCTTCAGATCATCTTCGTTGAAGATGGATATCAGGGGCTTGAGAATGAGCCAACCTGGTTCGAAAATCTGAGGACCAATCCACCTGATCTGCTCCTGGTGGGATTAGGAGTGCCACGCCAGGAGGAGTGGATTGAATCGCACCGAGTTCATCTTGGCCCTTGTGTGTACTGGTCCGTAGGGGCCCTTTTCGAGTATGATGTAGGGACACTGAACCGTTGTCCTTCCTGGATGGGAAGGATGGGGATGGAATGGTTGTACCGTCTTCTTTCGGAACCCCGGAGACTATGGAAGAGATATCTGATCGGCAACCCGCGCTTCCTACTACGGTGCCTTTGCTCACGTTGGCGGGCTCGCGGGGGGATACATTAGCTCGATTTGTCTGGCGTTGGGGGGTTCATCTCCTTTTATTGCTGGATGGAATGCTATCCGCTGGCCTCTGGCTGGGTGTTGTGTTTATTCGATTTCAGGTGGAACGCCCCATCAATCCTCTCGAAAACTACCTGGTCACCCTCTTCTTTGTGGTGATCTGGTGGTGGATCGCCAATGCCCTTTCAGATCTCTATTCACGCCCCCTTGAGGTGGCTCCCTTGAAACAGGGTAAGGACCTGGTCAAGTCTTCGGCTCTTTTCGCCATGGGGATGCTCTCTTTTGGTTATCTCACCAAGGAAACCCTGGATCCAGGCCGATCGATTGTCCTGACAGTCTGTGCCCTGAATCTTCCCGCCCTCTTTCTTTCCCGCGCTTTTGTCCGTTGGGTCGAGATCCAGCTGCGCAAGCGGGGTTATGGCCGTGTTCGAACGGTGCTGGTGGGGGCTGGCCATCTTGCCCAACAAACCTGGCGCAGACTGACCAGCGCGACTGTCCGTGAACACCAGATTGTTGGGGTACTTAAATCCAAGGGTGATGAGGATACCAATGGAGGGATTATCCCCCGCGAGGTGATCGGGTCGCTCGAACAGCTCCCTCAGATCCTGGAGTATGGTGGTATCGATCTCGTAGTTTTCGCTGATCAGGCCTTGACACAGGCGGAAATTCTCAACCTCATCTCGGAATCGAATTGTGAATCCAATGTCCATTTCAGGATCATCTGTGAGGACCTCTCGACAGTCATGGTGAATCGTTCGGCGGGAGTTGAGGAGATCGATGGTATCCTGGTGGTCAATTTGGGTACCGGCACGGGTCACCCTGGATATCATTTCCTGAAAAGAGGTCTTGACCTGACAGTTTGTATCCTCCTGGCCCCCCTGGTGGCTTTGGCTTGCATGATTCTCATTCCAGTGATCCGGATGAAAAGCGGGGCCTCAGGGCTGTTTTGGCAAAAGCGTGTCGGAATGAATGGCAAAGAGTTTTGGATGGTGAAGTTGCGGACCATGCAGCCAAATGCCGATGAATATGGAGAGCCCCCCACTGGTCCCGGAGATCCACGAGTCCTGGGTTGGCTGGGAACCTGGCTGAGAAGGTCGTCTCTCGATGAATTGCCCCAGATTTACAATGTTTTACGAGGTGAGATGAGTCTGGTGGGACCACGTCCGGAGATGTCCTACCTGGTCGAGTCCTATGCTCCTTGGCAACGCCACCGGTTGAGCGTTCCACCAGGAGTTACCGGACTTTGGCAAATCCTTGGCAGGAAGAATCTACCACTCCAGTCGAACCTGGAGTATGACTTCTATTATATCCAGAACCAGTCAT
The DNA here is from genome assembly GCA_964481775.1 of uncultured bacterium. GTDB lineage: Bacteria > Hinthialibacterota > Hinthialibacteria > OLB16 > OLB16 > OLB16. The sequence continues at coordinate 10,187 of CAYZUX010000209.1, forward strand.
TTCTACTTGATCTGGTGATTCTTGTCCGCACCATTCCGGTGGTGTTATTCGGTAAGGGTGCATACTGAGGATAACCCGAACGATGAAGTTTTTCCCCGACTGGAGAGCCCCATGAGCGGCTCCATGCCTGACAACCTGTCCATCCGGATCCGTGGCCTGGTCAAACACTACTATCTGGGAAGTGCACAAGACCGTTCCCTCAAAGCCCTTTTGCTCCGCAAGATCAGGCACATCCCTCCAGATATCCTCCGGGTTCTGGATGGAGTGGACATCGATATCCCCAAGGGACAGGCGCTGGGAATCTGTGGAGCCAATGGAGCAGGGAAGAGTACGTTGTTGAAACTGATCTCCGGAATAACCTTTCCCACTGCGGGGACGATCGAGGTGACGGGACGGGTTGCCTCCTTGCTGGAACT
>CAYZUX010000210.1:0-10263 GCA_964481775.1 uncultured bacterium
GTGATAAATCGGGGCGTGATAAATCGGGGCGTGATAAATCGGGGCGTGATAAATCACGCCCCTACAGATAAGAAGAAGGAGTCTCTGACATGACTTCACGTTTTTCATCCTTCGCAGCGCTCTTGAATGCCACCCTGTTGGGCGTGGGTTTGGCAATCCTGGCGGGGGTGATCTGGGTCGGGTCGACAGGATTCATCCGCTCCTGGTGGCGGGCATCCTGGTTCCCAGGCAATGAAAGCCCCTACCAGGTGGAGGATGTGGCCTTCCGGAAAGATGGGACTCCCCTTTTTCGAGGTACCCGCCGATCGGTAAAAAGTTACACGGCTGAGATGGTGGCGATGGACCTTGATGAAAAGGTTCTCGATGACATTCGTTGGGATGACCTTCTCGATTCCTGTTATCTCATAAAATGGGACCCCCGACAGGCGATGAATGTCGGGTGGCGGCAGAGAATCCTGGTCTACACCGATGGATTGCAGCCCCCTGTGTATTGGTATTTTGTGCATAACGGGCTACGGGATGGGAAAGGCTGGCTGGAGGGTTACACGACTGGCACCAAACAACGTATTGGATATATGGGAAAGAATGGACTTCAAGCGGAACCAGTTCCAGGTGATGCTCAGTTCGAAGTAACACCACGCTCCTGGAGTCTTTCGGGGTGTGTGGTGTCACTGCAGTGGGGAGGGCCCGGATCTTCCTACCCGATCGCATGGCAACCGTTTCAAAAAGAAGAAGATATTCAACCCTGGGATCTGTTCGTTCTTTCAAACGATGGAATCTACCGGGCTGACCTTCGTTCACACACGGTAAGTAAAGTTTTCGATGCCACAGGCACAACGCTTCTCTCCGCTGGCATCCATAACACACGCCAACCGGACAAGAAGGAATATATCCGCCATCTGGCGGTGCGGACACCGGAGCACGTTATTTTCATGAAAGGAAACGGAGAGACTGTCGCCGAAGCAATCCTCCCGGAAGCTCTGCGTCAGGCGGGTGAAATCAACCTTTTCAAACAGGACAACGGTAATCTGATCGCGGCTGTAACAAATGGGCGTTGGGAGGGGGAGAAATACCGCAGAACCACACAGGTCACCTGGTTTGATCCCCAGGGATCTCCGCTTTCAACTCAAATCATCGAGGTCCCCACCTCGTTGAGACGTCAGCCAGATATGTACTGGGAGTCGGCCTATTTCTGGGCGGTTGGCGGGCCGTTATCTGCCGATTTTGGTTTTCTTGTGATCGCCCCATTCGAGGGGATGTGGAGTGGGAGATCCTATCTGGGGAGTATCCGGGCAGCCTGTGAGGATTTAAGGCAGAGCGGCATTGGGAACCCCTATTGGCTGGTTCCTCTTCTGCACCTCTACACCCTCCTCTGGGCCTGGATTGCCTGGAAGCGCGAAACCCGTTATGGCTCCAGCCCCAGGCAAAGATGGATGTGGACTGTCTTTGTCTACCTCCTCGGCCTGCCCGCGCTGATGGGTTACCTCGCACATCGCAAGTGGCCGCTATTGCAGCCCTGCTCTTCCTGTTCAGCTCCCGCACCGGTGGACCATGATGCCTGCCCAGCTTGTGGGAACGAATGGCCGTTGCCGGTGAGAAAAGGGATTGAATTGATTGAGGCGTAGGACCCGTCGCCTAGGGTTGAAACCCCAGGCTACGTCGACGAAGTCCACTTGAAGTGGACTGTTCTATTTGGGACATGAAGGTACAAGGACCGGTCCTCATGCAACTTCAACTTGATAAGCCATCAACCCTCTTCAGAGGGTTTTGTAAACGTAGCCCAGGGTTTCAACCCTGGGCGGTCTGGCCTCATGGGTGGCGGCTTTCGTCTTTGGGTGCGTTGGTGACCGCGACTGTGGTGGGGGTGGGATTTGCGGCAATGGTGGGTGTGACGATCATTGGAATAGGTACTCTTTTGGGGGCAGTACTGTGGCCCTCTGGCTCTATGTGGAGTTTGTCTACTGGGCGACGGGTGGAAATCACACGGGATGGGACACCCGTGATTAGAGTTATTAATGCATTTAGATCTGGCCATATCTCCTCCTCGGAATACACAGATTTGGATGGCCAAGTTCTTAAGGATGTGACCTCCGCCTCAATAGCCCCAGAGGTCAATCTCCAGTGTGTTGATTATCATAGGAAGGTGAAGAATCGGACACTGAAATGGGTGGACCGTGTATTGGTTTTTTCCGATGGGATGGAACCCGCGACCTTCTGGTACTTCATCCACGAGGCCAATTCTGATGGAATGGGATACTTCGTGGGATATGACACAGAAACGAAATCACGAATTGGATACATTGGGAAAAGCGGCTTCAGTGAGATGCCGATCCCCTCACGAGACTGCTTTCCTGTACGTGGAGAGGCTAGGAGTCTCAAAGAACACTTGGTGAAAAAGTTTCAGAATAATTACTCCAAAGCAAAATACCCACAGTCATTTTTCCCCGAAGAAGAACCTACAATGTTCCTTTTGGGAAACGACTGGACCTATCGAATTGATTTGAAAGAACTAACAGTTACACCTGTCTATGAAACCGCAGGGAAAGAGGTTTATTCATGTGATTTCATTACTGAAAGAAATCCGAATGATTCAGTGACATTCTATAACGCTGTGATGCGAATGGATGATCAATTAGTTTTCCTTGAGAAGGATGGAAATCCTTACCGCAAGGTAACCATTCCAGGCAAGTACAGAAAAGCGATGTCTGTATGGTTCTATGTCCTCGCTGATGGGAGCATATCGGCAGTATCTAGTGAAGGGCATGTAGAGTCAGGATTCCACCGTGATGTTTCACAGTTTAGCCATTTTGATGAGAATGGAAATGTGCTTTCCTCACAGAAGGTGGAGTTTCCACCCCAAGTTTATTCACCTAATCCATTCCCCCTTTATTCGTCAAGTTCCGCGGCTCTTTTTTTGGCCAACCCCATGCTCCTGGACGGAATGCTTGTCATAGGGGCTTTGAGTGAATTGATTCTACATGGAAAGACCTTTAAGGAAGTCCTGATTGGATTATACAAACAGATCTCGGGTGAAGATTCCTGGCGTTTATTTGCCATCATGGCCTTCGTACACCTCTACACCCTCCTCTGGGCCTTCCTCGCCTGGAAGCGCGAAACCCGCTATGGCACCAGCCCCGGTCAACGATGGATGTGGACTGTCTTCGTTTACCTCCTCGGCCTGCCCGCGCTGATCGGTTACCTCGCGCACCGCAAGTGGCCGAAGCTCGAAGAGTGCCCCGGCTGCAAGGCGAGCACTCCGGTGGACCGTGAGGGGTGTCTGACCTGCGGAACACCCTGGGCCGTGCCTGAGAGAACGGGGATTGAGGTAATCGAGACGTAGGGGCGCGATTCATCGCGCCCCTGGGGTGGCGCCCCGATTTATCGCGCCCGATTACAGGCGTGTTGTGTTCGTTCCTGGGGCGTGTTGCGTTCGTTCCTGGGGCGTGATGAATCCCGCCCCTACGATTTAACAGCGGGAATTGACTTCCTGCCTTGTCATGGTAATAGTCACCGTTAGCTCATTTCCCGCCCGGATAATGCGGAATACTAGACGAGGAATTTCATGCCACGGCGTCGGTTGAAGCACAAACAAGTCATCGAAACCCTCGAACAGGATGACTTCGCGGTAGCCAAACAGAAACTCAAGGATTTCTGGTCAGATAAAGTTCAGCCCATCAGCGGGATCCTGTGGGGTTCGATCATCACGGTTCTGGTCGTGGTCGTGGGTGTGATGATGTGGAAAAACTCACGCGCCGCGAACTTCGCAGATGCCAACCAGTACCTGGCCCTGGCCAGAAGCGACTATGAATCCGGGGATGTCAATGGCGCCCTTACCTCCTTGAACAAGGTCCAGACTGGGGGGCAGTTTGCCCAGCCGGGAATCTCCACCGCCGCGGATATGGTAAGTGCCAATATCGCCTTCGCCAGTGGCGAATATGATAAAGCCATCGCCACCCTGACCAAAATCATCCCCATCTCTCCTCAATCCATCCGCACAGATCTCCTGTACCAGCTGGCAACCGCCCAGGAAAGCAAGGGAGATTATGCGGCTGCACTGGAAAGCCTCGAAAAGATTGTTGCATCCCTCGGCCCGGAACCTGATGCCAAAGACCTCAATCGCAATCCCTCGGTTTGGGATCGCTACTATTTTTACAAAGGCCGCGTGAAGCTCCGTATGAAACAGGAAGAAGAGGGCATCAAGCTGCTGCTGTTGGTGAGTCCGAAGTCCCCCTGGAGCGATGATGCCGGACGCGAAATCACATGGTACAAGGCGCGCGCGGTGGAGGCCCTGCCTCTCAATTGGTCCACACCCAAGAGTTAAGGGAAACACAGGAAAGTCCCGATCTGGTCAAGCGCCAGCTGCGGGCCTGTCTGCGCAAGGAACGTGACCAGATTCCGGTGGGACTGAGGGATCTTTACAGCTCACGGATCCTCTCACGGCTCCAACACCATCCCCTGTTCAAACAGTCCCGTTTCCCGGCTTTGACTGTCTCCTTCGGTTCCGAGGTAAACACCCTGCCACTACTGGAAGAACTGGAAAGGCAGGGTCTTCCCTTCGCCATCCCACGTGTCAATGCCGAATGGGGCCTCGATTTTTACCATCCGCTTGTATCCATCCACACCCTGACTCCTTCATCCTTTGGAATCCTTGAGCCTGATCCTTCCAGGGACACCCGGATTCCACCTGAAGACATCGATCTTTTTGTGGTTCCCGGTTTGGGATTCGATCCCCGGGGACACCGTCTAGGTCATGGCAAAGGCTGTTTTGACCGTTATCTTGCTCATGTCCCCCCCTCTACCCCCAGAGTCGCCCTGGCTTTCGAGTGTCAGATCGTGGAAAATCTCCCACAGGACCTCCATGACCAGCTGGTGGATCTGGTTCTCACCGAAAGGACCGCCTACCGTGTCCAGGAGGAGGAATGGACCAGCCACTCAGTCGATGAGACCCACCAGACCGCTGCAAGGGTGGCTGCTTCGCTCTCACCACCGGTGGTGATCCGTCTGAGTGGAGAACTCGGCGCTGGGAAGTCTGAGTGGGTGCGTGGGTTTGTGCATTCACTCGGCTGGCAGGGACGGGTGCGCAGCCCGACTTTCTCACTGGAACATGTCTACGACACCGGCAAGGAACGGATTTATCATCTCGATGGATACCGGCTGACCTCTCCAAGCCTGCTCGATCTCAGCCGCCTGGAGGAAATCATGGAAGAACCAGGTTCGGTGGTTCTCATCGAGTGGCCGGAACGATTCGGTGAGGAGCTCAGCCCCTTTTCACCACTTCTTCATTTCGAACGGCTGGATGAAACCTCCCGGCGAATCACATGGCGCGCATTCGAGGAGAACCATCATTTGTAAACGCCGATAACTTGGGGATGAGGAGGCCGCACCATGGAAAGAAAGTCTCACTGGATCCTCTCTTTGCTGGTGTATGGGCTCGGAGTTCACGCTTCAGCGTGCCTGTGGACCTCGCTCGGAGTACACGCTTTAGCGTGCCTAGGCAACCTGAAGGTTGAACTCCAAACAAAAGTCTCTTTTTCTCCCGCCACTCCCATGCCTGAGCTGGAGTCGCTTTTTCAATGCACCGAGGGTTGGACAGGGGCTGATGGGAACTACTCAGTTCCGCTCTCCGCCACCCGCACACTGTGGCTCTATGGCGATACCTGGGTCGGGAAAATTGTAGATGGTAAACGTGTCCCGGAAACGATGGTCAACAGCACCGTGGCTTTACAGGAGGGCAGGGGAAAGGATGCCAGAGTCCGGTTCTTCATCCAACGCAACAAAGAAGGCAAACCCACCGCGCTTCTTACCCCCAGCGATGGACATGGTTGGTATTGGCTCCAGGCGGGAATATTGGCGGAAAAACAGCTGCTTCTCTTCCTGGCCCAGATCGAAAAGACTGACGACCCGGGAGTCTTCGGGTTCCGTCAGATTGGTAAGTGGCTGGGAGTGGTTGACCACCCGGAGGATGAACCCACCTCCTGGCATATCCAGCAATTGAAAATCCCTTGGACCCTGATTACCTCCGAACGCGACCTCGCCTTTGGTACGGCGGTCATGGAAGCGAGCGGATATCTCTACATCTATGGAACCGATGAGGACCTCCAGGGACCGGACCGTGCCCGTTACCTGGTGGCGGCCCGCGCCCCGGTCAACTCGGTCACAGATTTCAATTCCTGGCGGTTCTATCATGAAGGCGAATGGGTCGCCGACTTCCGGATGTGTTCCCGTTTGATAAAAGGGATGGGGAGCGAGGGATCGGTTTCGTTTCTTCCCAAGTTCGGGTGTTATGTGTTGGTGTATACGGAAGGTGGATTGTCCTCCAAGATCCTGGCCCGGACAGCCCCTCATCCCTGGGGCCCCTGGTCCGAAGCAGCCACGGTCTATGAGTGCCCCGATGTCCAGATTGGCAAAGATGTCTTCTGTTATGCCGCCAAAGCGCACCCGCAGCTGGGCGGCCCTGAGGAACTCATCATCACTTATGCCGCAAACTCCTTCGACTTCAGCCAGGTGGTCAATGACGCACGGCTCTATTGGCCAAGGTTTGTGAGGGTGATTATAAACGCGGAGTAGCGAATTTATTCGCAATATGGCACATGGTTTTGATATCATATGTGTGGGTTACTTCTACAAGTGAAATCAAAACTCAGAATGTGAAGCGTCAACTGTGCTCTTCATGGTTGTTTGGGGGTAGAATCCTCACATGAGGGAGCACACATACGGATTTATGCTGACACTTCTGTCTATGGTGGACTCTTCGATGAAGAGTTCAGTAAGGCAAACAGCATCTTGTTTGATCATGCCCGGAGCGGGTACTTCCAACTAGTAATCTCGGATATCGTGAGAGAGAAAATCGAAACCGCTCCATCCAAAGTACAAGATCTGTTTGCAGAAATGTCGGGGCTTGCGGAACTGATCCAAATCAATGAAGAAGATTTGGCGCTACGAAGAGCCTATTTGAAGGCTGGCATTGTCACAACCCGTTCGCTCGTGGATGCTCTCCATGTTGCAGCCGCGACTGTTTTCGGATGCCGGGCCATCGTCAGCTGGAACTTTCACCATATTGTTCACTGACAGAAAATCCCGCTCTACAATGGAATCAATCAGGCGATGGGGTTTCCCCCGATTGCTATCCACACCCCACAAGAGGTGATCCGGGATGAAGACGAAAACCTTTGATTGCGTCGAGATGAAACGCAAGGGAGCCGAACGGATCTACCAATTAGTGAAAGACATGACACCCGCCGAGGAGCTGGAGTTTTGGCGGCCTCAAGAGTTTCTTTTGATCATTTTTATAATGCTCTCAAGTTGTGTTTCACCGCATGGAAATAAGCCCGGGCCGCCCTCCAGCTGACCGGCTCCCTTTTGGCCTTGCCGCTCAAAATCAATCGCATCCCATCTCCCACCGCCCGGATCCAGTTTTGCATATCAAGCCATGAGCGCGCGTTGAGCAGGGGCCGCAGCGTCTTGTAGACCACCAATGGCGGCATGAGGAGCAACGGCATCCTCTGGTAAAAAGTCAGCAATGAGTTGCGTGTGAAAAAGAACAGAACCTTCTCACGTTGACCGCCGGGAGAGCAGTGATGATACACTCGCGCGGGCGGCCACCAGACAGGGGGATAACCCCTTTCATACAGGCTTAATGTCATCCAGGGGCCCTCGCCTTGACGGTTGAAGTGCTCCGGCCAGGGATCTCTGGGCATCAGGTTCATCCGGAAAGCGAAGGCTCCCTCGCGCGGGTGCGGGCAATGCCGTAAGGTCTGGTCCCTGGGGGGATCGGGATTGGACCAGGGGTCGATCACGGTAGCCTGGACCGCGCCGATCTCCGGGTGGTCTCGGAACACGCCCACCATCTCCCCGATACAATCCGGATCCAGCGTGATGTCGTCGTCGATGTAGAAGGCCAGATCGCACTTCACCTCGCGCGTCCCCATGTTCCTGCCGTAACAGGCGCCGGTGTTGTCTCCCAAAGGAATCATCAGCACATCCGGGTGCAGACGCTGGACCTCATCTACCGTGTTATCGGCGCTGCCATTGTCCACCACAATGATCTGGGAGAGCGGGTAGGTTTGTTGTTTGAGCGAGTCGATGGCCTTGATGAGATCCGCGCATCGATTCCAGGTGACAATGACGGTAGCGATAGAGAGGCGGTCCATGGCCCCCGATTGTTCTCTACCGGACCACCACAGGCAAGAGACGGTGAGTTTGTCGAAGGATTTGGGAAGAGCTAATCCAGAGGGAAGGCGGAGAGCCAGTAACATGCCAAGACTGCTGGAATCCTGAAGACCTTGGAGGATCCGATGTCTGGCAGTAGGCCAAAATCAGTGAGCTCACGGGTGATGACATAGGCTCTCGCGGGGTGGTGTTTTTCACAGAACATTCTCAGTCCTGTCAGATCTCGTATGTCCACATCACCTGTTTGATACTTGACTTCAAAGGGAACAGGTTCGCCCCCAATCTCAGTGATCACATCGACCTCATGACCACCCCTACCCCGCCAATAGGAGAAACCGGAACACTCCCTGTAGTAGTGGGTGAACACATGTTTATAAATGACAGCCTCGACAGCTGCTCCCAAACGTACTGGATCCTCAAGCAGACTCCGTCCTTTGAGCAACACACTTCCCGACAGTGCTGAATCGGCAAGAAGGACTTTGTTCCTGCCACGTAGAACCTCCTTTCCATACCCGAAGGGAGGAAGCTTGTAGATGAGATGCGTTGATTCGAGGAAATCGATATACCGTTTCGCGGTCGGTTTTTGCACAGACAGGCTGGAACACAGCGCGGTCATATCGAGAATTCCGCCATCGTGTAGACAGAGGTAGAGGAAAAGCTGCTCAATCTCATGAACCCGCCGGACGCCGAACAGACTGGTCATATCGCGCTTGAGAGCTTTATCGATGATGTCTTCGCGGAGCAGCTGTTGGGCTTTGACAACATTCTCAATGAGCGCGGTTTGGGGGAATCCACCTTTCAATAAATACTCATGGAAGTGCTGTATGAGTGGCCGGCTGTTCTCCGCGACCCGTTGGTATTCAGTGGGAGACCAGGAGAAGAGTTGGGAAAGGGAAGCCACCTCCGGTAACGGCGGAATAGGAACCTGGGTGAGCTGGAGGAACTCTGCGAAAGAAAGGGTAGGGAGCTTGATCGTGTACCAACGGCCCACACCCGATTCCTGGTTCTCGGTGGCAAGAGGCGTAGCCGATCCTGTAATTGCGATTCGACGATTAGGCTCGAAGTCCACTTGATGCTTGAGCCAAATCTGCCAATCTTCACTCTGTTGGATCTCATCCAGGAAAAGATATTCGGTTCCGCCGGAGACAGATTGGAACTCACGCCAGGTTTCAAGAGTTCTCTCCAGACCAGTCAGTCTCAGGAGCGGGTGATCAAAAGTGGTATAGAGAATCCTCTCTGGCGCTACTCCCTCATCGAGAAGCGATTGGATCACCTGTAGGAAGAGCGTCGTTTTCCCAGTCTGTCGTGCCCCGCTGAGAAGGACTGCTCGCCTGGCAGGAGGATCTTGGACCCATCCAAAAAGTTCTGAAAAGGCTGAACGCCTGACCGGAGGTAGACCCATGGTCTGTCCACCATCCCACCAGGGATTGAAACGCTTGAGGACCGGGTAAAGATCATGAAATGAGGCGTTCATCTCATTAAAATTCTTATTCGTTTTATTTTAGTATAGTATACTATCCTTAAACGACAAGCATAAGGTATTTTTCAGTTTTACTGCGAGCCAAATTTTATACAAATGCCTAGCAGCCTGTTGAAAATGGGGGTAACCGTGGATTCCCGCTTTCACGGGAATGACGAGACAGGCAAATTTCCTCGAAAATCGTCATTCCCGTGAAATCGGGAATCCACAACCTCATCGCAAGAACGAGTTTTTCAACAAGCTGCTAAGGTTTGTATTCACTCTGGTAGGGTGTGGGTGGTTGGAAATCAACCTGTATATCCCTACCGGAAGGAGTGGGACGATCGATCACAACTTTCGGGTAAAGTTTCTCTTTTGGAGGAGGCTCATATCTGTAAACAATAGGATTTAAATTCAGCCTTGGAGGGGTGACCTTCTCCACGGGTGGCTGTGAAAGACCGTTGGACCACCTCCAAACCACGATAAGGCATGCGCACGAGATCAGGAAAATAAAAAGGAATTGAAAAAGAGTGCGTTCTTTCATCATTCTCCCTCCTTTTTCCCGGAGGTAACCCCGGAGTCAAAAACCTCAACGGCTCAATGGATTCTTCGCTTCTTACCCATCGCATCCACCG
>CAYZUX010000211.1:0-10131 GCA_964481775.1 uncultured bacterium
GAATCCTGACTGATGGAACAGCTGGTAAGGACAACGATCTAGATATCCGGGCCGAAGTCGGTTCCCGGCGTGAAATCATCACGCGCGGGGAGTACGACAGGCGCCACGGGTCTTAGGAAGACGGTATTCTGACCGGTGTAAACAGGGGTATTGGCCAGCGGAATGAAGGTATCCGCCGAGTCAAACCGTCCATTGACAGATCCATCATCGAGGTAAAGGGCAATGCCACTGTCAGGGGTTGCCGAGAGAGGCGCCAGGTCACTGTTGGTGAAGGAAGAACTGCCGACTTTGGTGAGTTGGACCACCAACGAAACAAGGCTTTCATTCGAGGTAAATGGATTCAACTTGGTAGCGGTCAGGAAATTCAGGCCAATCACATCCTCGGGGCCATCATTCCGGTCCAGCGAGGCGCCAAAGAATCCCGTAGTGTCCGTAGCAAACACGGGAACATTGGTGGTCACCAGATTGGTGGTGATCGAAGTGTTTCCGGTGGAAGAGCCGGACTCGAAGGTAATCCCCGACTCACGGATAAAGACCTGGAACTGATCACGGAAGGAAATTGTATTGCTTGTACGGACCACGATAAAGAAGTCCGGTCCCTGGCTGGTTCCGGAATCATTATCGGGAACATCGACACCCGGAGAGAAGGTCACATTCACCTGGATCACATTACCCACCTGGGTGGCTGATGAACCGCTCGGACTCAGAGTGACAAAGGTGTCAGCGGAGTCAAAGACTCCCTGGGTGCCCGCCGAGTCGTTGTCCTTATACAGGGCGAAACCGGAATTGGCGGTCGGTGAAAAGGGATTAAAGTCAGACACTGTAGCACTTGGGGTATTGGGGCCTGCCACGAGCGGAGAACGAACCTCGAAGGAGATCTTGGAAATCGTCTTCTGGGGTGCACCCTGGTCGTTGATGTTGATCCCCACCACAGCCTTGGAGGCCTGGGCCTCGATAGTGTCGTTGATGACAGTCAGATCGGAGAACACTGTATCGGTCTGCGAAACCGCCTGGAAGGGATGGGTCTCAATCGCCTCGAAGGAGAAGTCCTGACGGAAGACACCATTGACTTCGTGGTAGAAGGGGAAGGGAGCGATGCTGCCCACGGCATCATTCGAGGTCGTGTGGATGGTCGGTTTTTCCTCATCAGGCAGGAAACGGATCGGCCATTCCACCACATCATTGTTGACCAACGGTTTGATCTGAACCACGAAGTCATCACCATTGGACATATCAGAATCGGGGCGGATGACCACAAAGTAGTCATTCCCTTGGTAAGCGCCCTCGTCATTGGGAGGAAGGCGTTCGCCGATGACATCATCTCCACCAGGGGTCTGCGGTCCATCCGCTCCCTCGGTCTGATAATCTCCATTGGGATCATCTCCGAATGGGTCGAGGAAGAGGTAAACCGAGTTCGGGAAGCCATCCACATTACCAATGAGGGGGACAGCGCGCACCAGTTGATCGGTTTTGTCGAAAACCCCTGGCTTGGCATTCGGATCCTGAGTCCGGAGCGTGTCGCGATAGAGGGCGACACCATCGTTTTTCCGGATCAGGTTGAACTGGCCCGTTCCAATGGGAGCGAGGTCCTCGATTGTGAACTGGGTGTCATTGCCCACATTGGCAAAATTGACCAGGACATATTCCATATTGGTGGGGAGACCAGAGTCGGCAAGTGACCGGTCATAGATATTGAATCCAATGGCAGCGACTCCGCTTTCTTCGGCGGTGATGTTTGCCGCGATGGGCTCAGGGTTTGCCAAGGTAAGGCTCTGGTGAATGACAGGAACATTGGCGACAATCGAATCAGTCATAACTCCGCTGTTCTGGACACTGACACCACTCCGGAATCGAACCCCCCCATCCTGAATCCCAATCCGGAAGGCATCCCGGTAATCGATCCCGCTGCTGGTACGCACCACTACAAAGTAGTCATATCCCACATTCTCATCCGAGGCATCTTCAGCAGGCAGATCAAGGCCATCGGTCGGACGCAAGGTCAAGTCCACCTTATTTGTGGTGCCAGGAACCAGGGTGTATTGGAGATAGTCATTGCGGAGCTCCACCGGGAGGTCCTGACTGTCAAATCCACCGGGAATCCCGGCGGTTGGATTGTCACGATAAATCCCGATACCCCCGGTCGAATCATCAGCCAGTGGCATCAGATCGGGCAGGCTGACTACCTGGTTGTCGCCAGACCCGGTCACATGGACATCAAAGGTTCCTTCGAAGGGAATGTCCACCGTCACCAGGTCATGTGTCAGTGCCTCGATGCGAACGGTGATACTGTCAATAAAGTCCTGTTCATCATCGTCCGCGTATGGATTGTCAGCCACATTGATACCAATGACTCCTACCGGGCTGGAAGTGGCATCCAGATAGGGATTACCCGTAAAAATGTCATCGTCCTCACCGAGGGGTGGGAGTTCCGGACGATCCACCTGGTATCCTACGCTGTTATCGCCCTGGATGGTGTCCGGGACATAACCGATGATGTCATCGACAAAGAGCTTGGCTTCGGCCGGCTTGGTGAGCTCAGAGGCATTTGGATAGCCGGCATCGGTACCAATGCCGCCCTGAACCGGGATTCCATAAACAGTCCTGGCGAAGAGGGAACTGGGCGAGTTGCCACGGGCGATTGACATCATGAAATCATCACCGGGGCGGGCACCCTCGTAATCAAGCAGAATAATGCCAGTCTCATCATTGGATGGATTTGGCTCCGTAGCACCTGGCTTGAAGTAGTCTCCACGGTCATCGCCATCCAGCGTGATGACCACAAAGAAATCATAGGTTCCATTATCCGTAACCGGGACTCTTGGGCCTTTTCCGTTGTTGATGGCGGCATTGGTAGTGACCAGCATGGACATGACCGGCGGAGAGGTATTGATCCAGGCCCAGTCTGTCTGTTCAGGATCGGAACGGGAGACAGGGGTATCCGTGGCACGGTCAAAGACACCATCGCCGTTGTCCTGGTAAATGATGACTGAGTCGATGTCACCCAGGTAATTATCATAGGTTCCAAAGGAGTTCCTGCGGGTGGTTATGGCATTGAAGGCATTGTCACCGAGGTCTTCGTTGATGCCCTCATCAATACCTTCATCGATGCCCTCATCCACCAGACCATCTTCATCGTTATCAATGCCATCCGCCATGGCGCGTCCCAGGTTGTCCCGTGGGCTCTCGGCCTCACCATCGCCATTGTTGTCTATCCCATCGGCGAGCGCACGGCCCAAACCATCCACTGGACTGCCAGGTTCACCATCTCCATCGTTATCGATGCCATCCGCCATCTTGACGCCTTTGAAGGTTGTCGGGGCACCCAGATTCAGCAATCCATCCGCATCCGGCCAGTTGTAGAAATAGGGATTCCGGATAAAGGCATTATCGGGTGCCGGGGGCGATGCCAGGGCGGGCACCAGGGCATAAATATTCGGTGAGAGTGGACTGCCATCCTCCCCGTCTCCATCTTCATCGAGGCGGAAGAAGAATGTATCAGGGACACCATCCCCATTGTTGTCCACCCCAGTTCGGTTGGGGGAATCATAGGCTGCGCCTGTCCTGAGTGACCAGCCGCTCGTGGCCCCCCGGTAAACCCGTTCAGGAACCTCATTCACTTGTGGAACACCGGAGGTGGGATCGAAAACTCCATTTCCATTGGCGTCATAATAAAGCTCATCCGAAGCGGGATCGTAAACACCATTCCCATTCTCGTCATACCAGGCCCAGTAGTCCTGGCTGTCCTCATCCACTAGCGGGTGAATGATGGGATGAGAGATATCCTCATCGGTGATTCCATCCCGGTCGTCATCAAGTCCATTGGGGAGCTCCTCGTCAATAGCTCCATCCAGATCATCATCAACACCCTGGATAGTGGTTTGATATCCAGGGGTGGCACCCGGATAGATGGGTATCACCGAGGGGGTGCGTACAATTTGAGATAAATCGCCTGGAACAACTCCTTCCCATCGAAAGAGTTCATCAATAAAGGGATCATAAACACCGGGGATACCCGCCGGATCATCGGCCCAGTAATCCCGGTCGTTGTTTTGTCCCTCACGGCAGGAGGTGAAATTCAGAACCACGGATTTGAAGTGGGAATGAACACCAGCGATTTCGATCCCCAACACAGCGGTCCGGCTGCTTTCCGAGGGGATGACTTGGGGAACCTCCATGTCCTCAAGGATGTTGAGGGCATCCGGATGCTGGCTGAATAAATCAATGTAGTTGTGGGGTTCAAAGGGATAAATCCGGTCAGCACCTGATGCCACAATAACATCCGGGAAGGGGAGCAGGTCGCCTGCCGAATCCACCACCGTGATGATCTCCGAGGTGAAGGTTCGATCCTTCAAAGAGGAACCAGCCCCACTCTGGTGAACGATCTGATCCGAACCAATCCGGACAACCACTCTGAACTGGTCGTTATTCTGAATCAGGTCGGAGGTCTCTATCGCCACCACGAAGATGGACAGACCATTATAAACCATGGCGGCGCCACCATCGGTGCAGGTGGCGGTTCCATTGCCGACATTACAAGGGCATTCATAGAGCGTTCGATCCGCCATCTGGCCCCTTGGAATATTCGCAACACAGACAGGATCCAGACGTTGAATCAATTCCTCACAGGGAACATCCAGAAAGACCTGGTTTCCGGTAAGTCTCCTGCGGACAATCAGCCTGTTGATGTCAAGATTAAAATCCTCATCAAAATTGAAGTTTGCGTCCGTGATGGGCTGTGTGACCAGATAGAGGGAGATGAAAGCGATCTTCTGGTGGATATTGTTCGTGGTGATACTTCCACGGAAATCATCGAATGTGACTGTCACTCCCCGGATTTCAAGCGCGCCATCATCATCGAAACAGGGGGTCTGCAGATCGTCCGTATTCGTTTCAGAAAGATCGAAACGGACGACCTCTGTTACGCGGCTTGTGGCGGTGATGCCCTGGCCTTTAACAACCAGGCTTCTGCCTGTCAGGCTCCCATAATCGGCCCATGCGGCAGGCAGAAGAGAACCTGTCATGAGCAAAACCGGCAGCAGGCGTACCACCGCCAGGCGGGGTAAGGCCTTTTTCATTCGGATGGGTGGCGGAACTCTCATGTCTATCTCTACACTCCAGCCAGGCTCGAAGGGTCTCTCATCTGGACCCTGGTTTCCTAATTGTTTTTCCCAGCAGTTACTGGATCCCTCAAGGGGCTTTACCCTTCTCCCCATTCAATCCTGGGGGCATCTCCCCACAACCGGTCAAGCCGGTAGTAATCCCGGCTTTCCTCCGTCAGGAGGTGGACAATCACATCGCCAAGGTCGAGGAGGATCCATCCCGAATCTTCGTAGCCCTCGACTGACCGGCAGAGATGCCCTCTTTTTTTTGCCTCCTCCAAAGCCGCATCGGCGAGCGCCTGGATCTGGACCCGCGCGAATCCCGAGGCGAACACAAAAAAGTCCGCGAGGATGGTGATTTGACGCAGGTCGAGGATCTCGACATGGTCTCCTTTTTTTTGATCCAATACCCGCGCAAGGCCAATGGCGAGTTCGAGGGCCTTCCGGGCTGCCACGGTATCCTTGCTGGAACCCTCCTCACCTGCACGGCCTCTGCTCAAAACCCAATCCACTCCTTGAAAGGAGGATTTGCTTTCGGGGCCAAGCCCCTGTCCTCTCCTTCCCCCTTCCCAGGGGAGGGGGGGTGGAGCTCAATCTGACCCCCCACCCTAGCCCTCCCCCACAAGGGGGGAGGGAATGTTTCATTTAGCTCCCCCGCAAGGGGGGAGGGGACTTTTAGTTCTTCACTCCACAGCATTCGGCTTCCAGGGATTCCATGAAGGCAATGCCGCGGGAATGCGGTTTACGTCCCTTAGCCTGCACAAACCGGATCTTCTCCCGGCAGACCCTGAGTGCAGCGCCGGACAGGTCAGTCCTGGCTTGCTCACGGATCTCCGGGGCCCAGGTCATGGGCCTGCCGGGTTCCGAATAATCCGCTACAAAAAGCGCCAGACCCTCCCGTGAAAGTCCCGGAGTTCCTGTGGTGTGGTAACGCACTGCATCCAGCAAGGCGGGATCCTCGATGCCAAAAGCTCTTTGCCCGATGTAGGCGGCATGGAATCCATGCCAGAGGCTGGGTTGCTCGTAAGTCTCCGAGTCCAGGGTCAGCAGGCCACGATGCAAGAGTCCCAGGAACACCGACTTTCTCTCCTCCTTGGCACAGTCATGGAGCCAGCCAATCAGCCGGCAGTCCTCCAGTGAAAGATCGTTGTACCGGGCGATTTCCTCGATCACCGCTACGACCCTTTCCGCATGGCCGAAACGCTTGGGGGAGAGCTTCCCCCGTGTGTATTCCATCACCCGCTCCTCGATTGACATCATGCCCGCTGCGGTACCGCCTGACGTGCTTTCTGAGCCTGTTCAACCAGGCGGGCGAAATCCTCCCGGTTGGGGGCCCGCCGGATGGCCACTTCATAGGAGATAAGCCGTTTGGCATGGAGTTCGAACAGGCAACGGGTCAAGGTCTGCATGCCGTATTTCTGACCTGCTTCCATCATGGGCAGGATCTGCTGGGTCTTCCCTTCCCGGATCAGCGCCTGGATAGCGGGTGTGCCGATCAACACCTCGATTGCCGCGATTCGTCCTTTTCCGGTTGTCAATGGCAACAGCTGTTGGGAGAAGACCGCTTCGAGCACCGCCGCCAACTGGATGCGGATCTGCTGTTGCTGGTGAGGGGGGAAGACATCGATCATACGGTCGACTGTCTGGGAAGCATCATTGGTGTGGAGCGTGGCAAACACCAGGTGGCCTGTTTCCGCGGCTGTGATCGCCGACTGGATGGTCTCCAGGTCGCGCATCTCACCCACCAGGATCACATCGGGATCCTGACGCATGGCATACTTGAGAGCCGAGGAGAATGAATGGGTATCTGATTCGAGTTCCCTTTGCTCCACCAGGGCAAGCTTGTGCTCATGAAGGTATTCGATTGGGTCCTCGATCGTGATGATATGACATTGCCGGGTGCGGTTGATGAGATCGATCATCGCCGCCAGCGAGGTTGATTTCCCGCTGCCAGTGGGCCCGGTGACAAGCACCAGTCCACGGCTTTTGGTGCAGATATCTTTCACCACAACGGGCAAGCGGAGTTCCTCGATGGTGCGGATTTCGAAGGGGATGGCGCGGATAGCCATTGCCACGGTTCCGCGTTGGCTGTGCACATTGACACGAAAGCGGGAAAGACCTTTGACCGACAGCGAGAAGTCGAGCTCTTTTTCACGTTCGAAACGCGCTTTCTGGTTGTCGGTCAAAACACTGTAGATAATCCGTCGATTCTCGTCGGGTGTCAGGGGAGGATAATTGGTATCTACCAGTTCACCATCAATTCGGACAACGGGGGGGCGGCCGACCGCCAGATGGAGATCGGAGGCTTTCTTATCCAGCATCACCCTCAGAAGATCAACAAGTTCCATAGCACACTAATTCCTGTAACTATCGTTTTGGAGTGAGTTTCCGCCACCAGGATGGTTGTTCCTGCGGTGGTGAAGAGGCAGATTCCGGTGCGGGTGTCAACTTTGAATCATTATAGGCGAGAATTTTGGATTTATCAACTAAATCATTTTTCGCTTTCATGCCTGCTGCCTGGCTGGCAATGATCTGTAAACGTTCTGCTTCAGCCAGGGCGGCTGTCCGGTTTGCGGGATTGCCAGTGTTCGGGGGTTCTTCCGGAGATCCCATGCTGGCGGCTGGGGTGATTTCAACTACTGGAACAAATCCTGTGTTCACTGTTTCCCTTTTTTCAGGAGGAGCGACTGCTCCGAGCGGTTCAATTTCAGCCCCTGTGATGAGTGGGGCGCCAGGTTTGGAAGGAGATGCATTCTCAGCCTGAGTCAGCAGTTGGGCGGAGGGAGAAATTTCTCCTTCCGACACGAGAGGCAGTGGCTCCAAGAGCATCCTGGGTTTCAACCCAAGATGCCATGGATCCTCGTTACCATATTCACCTGCAACGGCTTCCTGAATCGATGCCGGTGCTGCTGTCGATTCGGATTGTTTATGAAGTTCCTCTTCAATGGGGGCGAAGGGGATTTCATCCACCAGGGCCATCGGAGCGGGTGGTTCATCGGGAATCTCATGGAGATCATAGGTTTCCATCGCTGGAGAGTTTTCAATGGGTGGGGCCATACCCACTTGAGCCGGTTTCGAATCCTCCTGGTTTCCAGCATCCGAGGATTCCCGTGCCCCGCGGCGTAACCACCCCGGCCGATTGGGGACCTCTTTCGATCGGGATCCTTCAGGAATAACAGCCGGTCCTGTTCCTTCAGGAGATTCCGGCGGAAGGTACATGGGGGCACCCATCGGGAAGGCCGGTTCCTGACCCTCGGCTGGAGCCATTTCTTCCTCTGGACGTCCCATACCTGGTTTGGCTGCCTTCTCGATGGCTTTGAAGCTGCGGACTTCGCCGGTGACCGGGGGAATGACTCCCTCATCTTCCTCAATGGGAGCATCGGATTCGATAACCTCTTCCTTCAGAATCCCATTTTCATTTTTTATCCGGAACTGACGTTGACCTTTGGGCTTGGAAACCTTGTATGGTTTTACACGTTCGAGCTGCTTCTTCTCTTTCAGGATGCGCGAATAGATGTCCGGATTGTTTTCAACACCGGAATAAAGCACATCTTTTTCAAGGAGTTCATAGGGAGCCTCGACGGTCTCACGCCATTCATTCTGAGTTTCGAGTGAATCCACGACCTCATCGATCTTGTCGTGGAGTTGCTGCTCCTTGCAGTCAAGCGGGGGATGGTCATAGATGACCCGGGGAGTGACAAACAGGAGGAGTTCCTTCTGGTCATCTCTCTTCACCCGGTGTTGAAAGGCCTTGCCCAGGAGTGGAATGTTCCCAACCAGGGGGATCTTCTCATAGGTGTAAGTCAGGTCATTACTGCGAAGGCCACCGATAATCACGGTGGAGTCATCGGGAACGATCAACTCCGACATGGCACGTCGTGAGTCAATCGGAAACGCGGTCGAATTCTGCAACACAACATTGGGCCCCGCGATCCGTTGCTCCAGTTCCAGCTTCATGCGCACGTAGGTGCCCTCCTGTTCCTGGGCAATCTGGGGAGTCACAATGAGCCGGATACCTGTCTCCTGGAACTGGATCGATTCAGTCACCACGCCATTGCTGACATTGGCTTCCACGAAGGGGATTTCATCAGTCAACTCAATGGTGGCTTCCTTGTTTTCCAGGGCGAGAATCTTGGGATCAGCCAGGATTCGAATATCGTTATTGGTTTCCAGGGCCTGGAGGAAACCGGTCAAGTTGTCACGGCCATTGATGATCGCGAACTTGAACTGACCTGCAACATCGGAGGCATTCAGGGCGCTGGGAGACAGGTTGACATCCAGAGTGTTGGCGGGATCCTGGAAGTATTTCCAGTCGACTCCCCATTCCTGTTCCTGGTTGTATGAGATTTCAACAAAACGCCCCTCGATCTCTACCTGCTCGAAACGTCTGTCGAGGATTTCGACGAGTTTGCGGATGTCCTCCACACGCCTTGGGATGTCCACCACGATGATGGCATTGGCCTCGATATTGGCCTCGATCTGACTCGCCGAGGAGCCAGCCTGGTTCCCCGAAAAAACTTTACGTAGGCTATCGGCCACATTATCAGCGGGAAGGTAATTCAGCAGAAAAGTTTCCGTGATGGTTTCCACACGGTCTTCACCGAGTTTGCGGGCATCGACCACACGGACAATGTTGCCATCAAAGATGTACCCATATCCCTGGGATGAGAGGATCGCGGTCAACGCCGCCTGGACTGTGACATTCTCCAGGTAGACGGTAATGGATCCCTTCAGGTCACCTGTGATGATGTTGATGCCGGAGATGCGCGCCAACAGACGTACGACATCCGCCAGGTCAGCCTCATTGAGATCCAGGGATTCGATGACAATCCTTCCCTTCTCTCCGAGGTCTCTGCGGTCCGGTTTCCCCATCATTGAGGTGTCCCCGTTGCCGGAGCCTGGCGCTGTCCATCCCGGTGGCGCCGGACCAACCAGGCACAGCGCTAGGATGAGCACAATCATTCCCAAATACCGTTTCATGACTCAAAAAATCCCCCGTCCTTGTATCTCAACCGGTCAGGCCGGCGGGTGA
>CAYZUX010000212.1:0-10126 GCA_964481775.1 uncultured bacterium
GACCTCTTCCTTCCCCCAGATAAGATTGATGTCGTTTGGAGAGAGCCGACGGACTCCCCTTACGGAGTGCATTACCACAGATTAAGACCTGAGAGGTTTGTGTCATTCATTGGACCTAAGGGAGATCCTTTCTCCGGGGCGTGTACCGACGGACAAACAGAGGTTAGGGTTCGTCTTTCCAATCTACCGGTTGGAGTTATGGGAAAAGATGTGAGCTATTCCTGGAGAAGCCCGGGGGATCTTCTGAACCCCGGCCGGATTGTTTCGGATCTGACAGTTAATACCGAGAAACGAATAGCCGAACTTACATACCGCGTTCCTGACTTCTTCCCAGGTGGGACGTTCAAAGAGCATCCAGTCTTTTTCCGTTTCACTGTCAATGTTCCCGGTCTTCAGGAACCGCAGGTTTATGAACGGCCGCTTCTGCTCGCACGTCCACCTGTCGTTACTCTTCACGGTTTGTGGAGTAATTCGACTATCTGGGCTAGCATGTTCGAGCATCTTCATTCGGCTGGATTTCGCTTTCTTTACGCCCAGGACTACCACGAATCTCATGCCTCCCACTTCGAAGACAATCGGAATCAAGCTCCTCGAGGAATTGACACAGCCCTTCGTCTCGCAAGTAGCCAAGGTTTTCTTGCCACAAAAGTAGATGTTGTTGCGCATAGCATGGGTGGGATCCTTACACGCTACTATATTCAAGGTCTCTCGAGTGAAAAGTTCCAGTACTCCGAGCGTGAAGACATCCGGCGATTCATTACTATCGGAACTCCCCACTCTGGGTCGTGGTGGGGTTGCTTCCTTCCGGAATTCTTTAGGCCATTTTTCCCCGTGTTGAAGAAGATTCAGAAGGACCCATCGGGAGGGGCCGTTGACGATCTCTGCTACAATAGCCCAATCATTGACGGAACTTTGAATGGTACAACAGTCGATAGGACGATGAACGTTCCGTCTCACGCCATCGTGGGGGAATCGCACATCTCCGTTGAGGATATAGAGGAACCATGGCTGAAATTACTTATATGGCATTCCCCGATCGTTGTTGGCGTCAATATCTTCGACATCATTGGTGCATCCAGTGATCTGGTCGTTTCAGCAACAAGCCAAGCAGGTGGATTAGACAAGACCACTCAGGTGGAGGTGATCGAACACACTACTGAAGTCCAGGATACGGATGTGATTGAGCGAATCAAGGTACTTCTTTCGAGTGATGGCGGCGATCTCAGCACAAACGGTTTCAAGCCATTTGACTTGCTTTACGAATTTCCCAGTTGGCGGAACAAGTCCGTTCTTGGATTGACTATTAAGACTGAAGGGGTTTTCGACATAGTCTCTCCAGGCTCCGGAGAAGTCTTGTCCGCGAGCGAAACGCTCCACGTTTCTATCCAAGGACCCGACATTGAATCCGTCTTGGCCTTCACTGAATGGCAAGCCATATCGTCCGATGTGTCTCCGTTTGTCGTAGATTTGACTGCCCCCAGTGACTTCGTGGGTCCTCTAACACTTTTCGTATTGGCTCGAAATACAAGCGGTGCGATTCTCGGACCGGTAACACGGACCGTCACTGTGGCCCCACCTGAGAGCATCTCTCTGGACAGTGTCGAATTTCTTAATGGTGACAATGTCGTCCTCGAGACTGGAACGACAAGCCAAGTTGTCCTACTCGGGAACTACAGCGATGGGGTAAGGCGGTTGATCGCTGCACCCGCGCCGGGGGTTGACTTTGGAGTAACCAATGATGCAGTGGCATTGGTCGGTAAGGAAGGCCTCATCACGGCGGTTGGACCAGGTTCTTGCACGATCAATTCCCGGTTTGGGGGTCTTACTACATCCCTCGAAGTGACCATTATCCGGGGGGATGAGCAGCCAGTCCAAGATACCCCCACACCAACTGCCAGCCTAACTGAGTCATTTGCGGACACCCTGACACCCTCTCCTACTGAAACTCTCACAGAGATTTCCACACTGACCGCGACTGAAACTCCAACCGATTCACCCACTTCCACCACCAAGCCGCAGTCAGACCTTTCCGAGAGTCAGATAGCCTACTGGGCCTTTGACGAAGGAGCAGGCTCAATTGCCCGTGACCAATCAGGTCACGGCCAAGACGGTACAATTCACGAGGCGTCGCGAGTTGAGGGAAAGGTAGGCGCGGGGTTGGAGTTTGGGGGGAACTCGGATTCTTACGTGGAAGTTCCATACAACGAATATCTGCTTCCTCGATCGGGTCTTACTGTGACCGCTTGGGTGAAGGTCTCCGGCTACGGTACCTGGCATTCATGTCTTGCCTATCAGCCAGGGGAAACGCCAACCGGAGACGGATTCAGAGACCGGTGTTACAGCCTTTGGGTAACAGATGTAGGAGGTGTCCACTTCAACTCGACTTCTGCAGGGAGCGGATCTCAGTCCAGTTGTGATACTGGACCCGGGCTCTACCAAACGGGAGAATTCGTGTACCTCGCAGGAGTTATCGACGCGACTGCGGGCAAGATGCTGATATATGTAAATGGGGACAAGGCCTCCGAATGTGGTTACCCCTTGGGCGGAATCCGGGAGGGTGGCTTTCCACTAAGGCTTGGAGGTTGTTACCAGACAGTGGGAGACCAGTCCAATCTTTGGGGGGTTCTTGATGAAGTCAGGATCTTCAACCGCCCGCTTAGCCAAGATGAGCTCCGTTCGATTATGGTGCAGACCCCTGACCCAACTGCCACTCCGATCGATGGCTTCACTCCAACAGTAACCCATACAGGTTTTCCATCACAGACACCGACTGAAACCCCAAGCAGCAGTCCTACGATTGCACCCACGACTACTGTAACAGCTACTCCTACATCCTCCATCACCAACACTCCTACTGGTTTCCCTTCTCCTTCAGCGACGGAATCCATGACCCCGACAAACACACCAACTCCCACGTTCACGGAACATGTCGTTTCACAGGGAGTTGTTGTCACAGTGGATGATGATCCAACAAATGACTCCCCCTATGTTCCAGGCGTAGGCGGGAACATCTCTGGTGCGACTGCTGTCCAGAAGTCCGTCGTTCTGATCAATTCAGACTCGGGCTATCCGAGCTACACCGTCAACATTGTGGATACTGATGGAGTGGGGGACACCTATGTTGGTGGTTGGACTGCTGAAAGACCCAACACAACCATTCAGCAGCTTCCAAACGGCATTGGGAACGATATCGGCGTGTCTCTCCAGCAGGACCTGCAGACAGGAGACCTCCTCCCATTCTCCCTCAAGGGGAGCGGAAGCATCCTTTCAGGCCTCTCTGCTGCCAAACCAATGCGACTCGTCGGGAGTCCGTATTGGGAAGTTATGACCGGCTCCTATGGGCCGGATCTTAGATGGAGATTCTTGGTCTATGATGGTGGTGGTGATTATTCTCAGTTTACACACAAGGATTTTGTCGGCCTCGGAGACTCCGGTTCCCAGATTTTCGAATCCTGCAGATTCAACCACCGTGCACGCTCGGCACAATTCAGATTCACTGGTCCCGGTACAACGCTCTTCGACTGCTCGTTCGGGACGGATTTCAATTACGGAATGGCGTGCCTCCTGAATTACGGAAACATAACCGCCACATCCTGTACGTTCTCGGGTGAGGGTTGGGTCGACATGGGAGGTTACAAGGACCCTGCAGATCCAAATCTTGGGCGGTATCAGACCAATGCATTGTTCGATGACTGCACATTCCAGAAGGATGGCGCGCTCCTGCGCAACTTTGGGGATGGAATCTATACCTTGAACAATCCGACCTTCATCCAGACTTCATCACCACCTCAAGACAACCTCATCTATCTCGATTCGCCAAGCGCGAAGCTGACCATCAACGGAGGGCCAAACGAACATACTGACCTGTCCCCACTCGTTCCACCGCCCGGCCATACCAGAGTGTTGTGCTTGGCCACGGCTGGAACGCTGAATCTGGTTGATTGCGAAGTCAAGAAACAACAGGTTCCGAAGGGTAGTCTTAAGGCTGTTCACGGCTACGGAGGATCGGACGATTCAGCGGATCTTGCAATTTCAATGAATCGTTGTCGTTGGCTTGAAGACAGCGGATCCATCAAAATCGATGGGGGTGGTGATTCTGCAGCGCCTCATCCCATAGTCATCCAAGCGACCAATACGATCTGGGCGGGAGAGAAGCAATCACCTATACTAGATCTCCTTCGAGGGGGCCTGCAAGCGACAGTGGTTACATTAACTCACTGCACGTTGAAGGGCGGGTTTGGATCGGCTTCTTACCTCATCACGGGGAACTACCCTGAACCCATTAACTACCCAGGGTGGCCATACACTCCTCCAATCCTGGACCGTGACACTCTGACCGCAGCGTACTGCATCTTTGACGATTCGAACTCCAATGGTTCAGTCTATGGATTTGTCGAGCAGCAAGTAAATGGCAAGGGAAATCTGGTTACACTCCAGGGGGCGGAATGCAACAACTACTGCAATCAATTCCCAAATGACTTTATCAGTCGCATCGGCGATCCCAAACTGGATAACGCTGGGCATCTCACAGCTGGCAGCTACGCTCTCGAAGGAGCCGTTGGGTCTCTGCTGGATGAAGACGTAGACGCACAGACACGGCCGCAAGGAGCATCCATCAGGGACATTGGCGCCGATGAGAGCGAAGTTCCCTTCACAACAACCGCTGGCACCCTTTCACTAGCATCGAACTGGATCCAGCCGGTTGACTTCGGCAGTCCCACAAAGTTGTCCAGCCATCAGGGATTCACACTGCTGGGCCTTCAGGTTGACCCTTCAGGCCTGCTTGTCGACACCTTGACGATCTGGATCCGTAACGTGTTGGGCATTGACGATTCCGATCTTTTCAACGCACGGCTTTACTGGGACCAAAACAGGAATGGTCAGGCCGATACTGGTGATTCCTTGATCTCCAGCGGCACCTCGGTCTTGTCCTCCACCGAAGGAGTGATCACTTTCACCACACCGTTTTATGCACAGGGCGAGCTTTTAGTAACGGCTGATTTCTCAAATCTTGAAGCAGGGGACGAGCTAACCGTACGCATGAGTGGAGGGGATGTGACCTTCAACGGCTCTCAAAAGCTCAATGGTCTCATCCCCGAATTCCGCTACGTTGTCAACAACCTGGGCGAGCATAACGCGCTCGCCGCTAGCAGTACCAACAGCAAGCGATGGACGCATAGTTACAGAAGCCCCGGGGGAACCTCCATTAATGGCCGTTTCAACCTGGCCGGAGACAAGATCATCCTCGGCTATGATACCGGATCCGCCTGGATCTATGATGCCAGCAACAATACTCCGCTCCTGATGCTCAAGGACCATTTCGACAAGGTCCGATATGCAGGATTCTCTTCAGATGATTCATCCGCGGTTACCGTAACCCGTGATGGCGCGGTCTACATCTGGGACCTGCAGACTGGAGCTCAAGTCAAGTCGCTTTTCAGCGACCTATTGGTGACCGCAGCGGTTCCTTCTCCTGACTTCAGGAAGCTCATGGTGATTACGGAGGGGAAGGCCCTTCTCCTCGACCTTGACCTCGGTAAACGCCTGTGGGAGTACATCCCAGGCAACGCAGTGGTCAACGCGATTGACTACTCGCCGGATGGAACGCGAATCATCGTGGGAGCCAGTGACAAGAGAGCGTACATCCTCAATGCGGAGACCGGAGTCGAGGTGCGGCGTCTACTCGGGCATACCCAAGAAGTGACAGCGGTAGGATTCACCGGTGACGGCACGAAAGTCATGACGTCGAGCACGGATGCGACAGTTCAATTATGGAATGTGGCTTCTGGGCCACCAGTCCGCACCATCTCACTACAGGGACAGCAGACACAAGGAGCTGCCGTGTCACGTGATGGTAATCTGATCGCTATGGTAACTGGAATTCCTAGCCAGAATCAGCAGCAACAGCTCCGGGTATTCAACCCATCGGGGCTTGAGCTCTTTGCCATGGACTTGGGAATCAAGTCCAATGGCCTCTGGCGCGGGTACTTGAACACACTTGCCTTCAACCCTGATTCCAGCCTCGTTCTTGTGACTTCCGGGGAACAGACCCTGTCTACGCAACAGGGGACCGGATGGGGATCAGCCTGCTGTTTCAGTAGCGCCAACGGCGATTTCATCCGGTCCTGGGGTCCCCAAGGGGCCTTTGAGGGCGCGGTTAGCGCTTTCTATGGAGTACCCTCCATCCAGAATCTGGACAGAAGGCCTCGGGTTCCCGAAGACGGTGACGTCGTCTTTTACGCCACAAACCGGGGGCTCCAATTGGTGCCGACGTTGCCGGGAAGACCGATCATCGATCACCCGGGATTCGGACGGTACCCCTCCTCGCCAGTTGAGCAACGCCAAGGGCATCCCTTCGGCATTTCGGACGATGGTTCCTCACTTGCGTGGGCTGGTTTCAGGGGCTCCAGCATCGTCGGCCTTCAGGTTGATTCGGTTCATGACCTGGAGTTCAGCCCCGTTCTTTCGAATCGACAGATCAATCTTATCCCTTCGTATGGTGGCAGCTCTTACTTCTCGCTGTCTCCTTCGGGTGGTAGGTTCTCGCTAGGTGATACCCTTTTCGGCACCCAGACCGGGTCGCTCTTCTCCAACTACGCGCTGCCGGATAGCCAGTATCAGAGTGCTTTCAGTCCAGATGAACGCATATGGGGATTTGCCGTACCGAGTGACCAGTCGGTAATCACGGCGAGAACCAACGACCCCAATGCAACCCTCGATAACTTGACGGACACACGTCCCTATTACCCATGGAAGATCCTGTACTTTCCTGATCAGCAGCATATTGGGATCCTCGACCCAGCTGTCGGGGTTCTGAGGTATAACATGGACTCCGGCCTTCCCGTTGGTGTATATCGGCATACGGTAGCAAACGACGCGGCTCTCTCTAACGACGGGGCTCTGCTCCTGATTGGAGCAGGAAATTCGGTCGCACTTTTCGATGTGAAGACCGGACGGATCTTGAGGTATTTCTTCCCGCTCCATTCCGGATTCGAAACGTGCTACCCGCGCTATGTCGATTTCGTCAAGGACGACCAGGAGATCGTGATCGCTTGGAGCTGGAACTATGTCGACACATACACCCGGACGACTCCAGTTGGTCTCGAAATCTCTCCTGAAAAGCGTACCCTGGCTCAAGGGGAGACGCAGGAATTCCGTGTCACCGTGGTCTATGACGACGATACGACAGCGGATGTATCGCCACAGGAGATCTCCACTGACCAGCGAGCGATCTTGAATGTGATCCCATCGTCGGCTGGGACAGTTGTGGGTAACCAAGTGACCGTCAGCCCTTCGGCTACAGGCACTTTCAAGGTCCGTGTCCTGTATCGGGAAAGCGGCACTAACTTCACCGCAGAAGCCCTTGTCACTGTGGGAGAGAGTCAGATAACCGATTTGGCTGCAGATCCAACGACGCTAACCATGAACCCAGGGGTCTTCCGTTCTATTCGGTATACCGCGACTTTCAGCGATGGATATGAACGAGATGTAACGGAACTCGTCACCCTCAGCACGCAAGACACCAATGCGATCGAGGTTTCCGGTCAGAGTATCAAGCTCAACCTGACTGCTGCTCAAGGGGTATATGCAGTCACTGGTACGCTTTCCTGGAGAGGCCAAGCGTTCTCAACCCCAACAGAAGTAACTCTATACGGTCACAAGACCGCTTGGGAGAGATATCACGTGACGGCCGGTGGTTATGGGATCTCAGGAGACTACAGCCCCGATGGACAAACTTTGGCTGTCGGTTTCAGCTCCGGAGTGGTGGCTCTCTACAAGGTCGGCATAACACCGAGTCAATACAAACTTCAGAGGATTTTGGTCGCCCACCAAGGACAAGTGGTTTTTTGTGGGTACAAGGACGCTTCAACTTTGGTAACAGCTTCGGACGACGGGACGATCAAGGAATGGGCCGCCGATGGCGGCAATCCGATCCCTCTGTTTGAATATACTCATAACACACCCATTCATACGGCTGCTCTAGATGGAAACCAGCTCGCTTTCGGAGCTTCTACAGGCCAAGTGGGTGCCTACAACCTTGTCAGTCACTCCACGGATTGGGTGGTCCCTACGCACATTGGCAGAGTAAGCTCGGTCAGCCTCAGTTCTGACCGTATCCTTAGTGGAGGAGATGACCACTGGGTAAAGGTCCTCAACCGAAGCGACGGATCTTTGGTCAAAGGCCTGGAGGCGCATGCCAAACCGATCCTTTCCGTCGGTTTCCTCGGGTCTTTCAGGAATGTTGATGCTTTCTTCTCACTCGGTGCTGACAAGCAGCTGACCCTCTGGGACAACACGACCTTCCACGTTATTGAACGATATGAATATCAAGCGCCACCGACAGCAGCCAGCTTCGAGAATGGCAAACTATACGTCTCCACCACACAACCAGTAGCCACGTGGATTTACAACTCAGATGGTCTACTCTTGCGTTGGCTTGACCATCATCCTGATCAGGGAGGAGTTAAGAAGCATCTGACTGACCCCTCCGGGCAGTATCTCCTAACTGGACGAGAGAGGGGCAAAACGCAGATCGGAACACAAAAAGCTGTCGTGGAATTCGACACCTACTTCTCGTCGTTCCAGTTCTGGGAGATTGGGCGAGGCGTCTATCGGGGATCTTTGGCTCACAGCTATTCACTAGATGATGCCCACGTCACAGAAGATGGAAGGCAGATGTTCACACAAGACGCAAAGCGAACTATGTCGTGGTTTTTCGATGCATCTTCGACCTCCGCCAGTTCGGAGCATGTGTTTGAGACAGGTTATTTCATTAACCCCAGCTTCGCAGGGATGGATTTTACTGCCAACAGTCAGATCCTGGCAACATGTGTCTTGTCCTCCATCTTCATGTATGACACTTTCCATGACCTCCTTTGGAAGACATTACACACCCCAGCCCAGTCCTTCGCGATCTCACCCTCGGGGACTCGCCTGGCTACCTCAGACAGCGACGAGACCAGGCTTTGGGACTTGACAAGCCTCACTCTCATTCGACCGGAATCCCGGGTTTCACAGAGTATGGACTTTCATTCTGAAGACTACTTCGTGGGAGCACTCACGGAGGAGAATTTCTGCGGGATATGGAATCAGAATGGATTCCTATCAAATGGATTCGACACTCGCTACCAGCCGATAGCCTTGTGCGTCAATTCGTCCGGCAGCCGTACCGCAGTTGTGACAGTCGATTTTACATGTACTGGGGCATTTGACTGTATCTACAGTTTGTATTTGGAAGTGTTTGATACCTCTAAGATCGCGATCGGAGAGCCAGCCAGCAAGTCGAGTGAAGTTTTCCTCGATCAATTCGTACAGGGTGAATGCCTCCTCGACTCTTGTCCCCCTCCCGCGAGTGTCGTCAAGCCTGCGGTTGCTCTATCAGACGATGGAGCATTCGCTCTTTTTGGTTCTAATAGGTCCAAGATTGTTAGACTCATACGGATTGCGGATGGATCAACCCTAAAAGAATTCCGCGCACCTGTTGGAGACTCCGAGGGTAACCAGGGAGCTGCAGCAGTCCAGTTCTCACGCCACGATGACGCTGTCCTGATCGGCTGGCGGGAGGGATTCGCTGAGGTTCTACAGCGAATTCGTGACTTCGATTTAGACCTCAGAGTTGAGGTCCTCACAAAGAATGCCGAATCCGAACCCTATCCTCCGTTCTTGAAGAGCGACAAGGCTACTGTCAATGTTTCCCGGGGAGATGTCCTTCGAATCCAGAGCATTGCCAGGTACGCCAATGGTACTGAGTTGAATGTCACATCGTCGACAATCTTGCAATCCTCTGCGAATGAGTCAGTCGCGATATCAGGTTCGGAGCTCACTGTGAAGGACACTGCTCACACTGGTATTGTTAATGTATCCGCGGAATACGAAGAACCTGGGTTAACGAAACATGAGGTGATTTCCCTAAGCATCGGAACAGGAGACGTAATAGAACAGACGGTCAATCTCATCGCCGGCTGGAACCTCATCGGCTGGCCCGGCATGCCGGTGGGGGGGACCTTCTCAACAATGTTTGGGGCAGACCTGATTAGTGCATTCCGATGGACTGATTTTGGTTGGAACTCTGCAGCGACTCCGGAGGGGGGAAAGGGATATTTCGTCCGCCTTGGCAACACGCAGA
>CAYZUX010000213.1:0-10056 GCA_964481775.1 uncultured bacterium
CCAGATGAGGACTGAGATCTCCAAGCTTCATAACCGCCTGGAAACCACCATGATTTATGTCACCCATGACCAGCTCGAGGCCATGACCATGGGCGACCGGATCGTGGTGATGAAGGACGGAAAAATCCTGCAAGTCGATGATCCGATCACCCTCTATGATCATCCGAAGAATCTGTTTGTAGCAGGTTTTATCGGTTCTCCCCCCATGAACTTCATCCAGGGAAAACTGGTATCCGAAGGAGGAGGTGTTTTCTTTGATCAGGGGAACATCAAGGTCCAACTGGATGAAAAAAACTTTGATAATCAGGTCCAGTCATTTATGAACCAGCGTGTCATTTTCGGCATCCGTCCCGAGGATATCCATGACCCGGCTGAGACAAGGGATTTCCGTCCGAACACGAATGTCCGGGCCAAGGTGGAGGTCATCGAACCGGTTGGATCAGAGTCGATCTGGTACCTTTCGGCGGGAAACGCTACCTTTATCGCCAAGGTCAATTCCCATGTCAAAGCGGAAGTGAACCGCGAGAAGGAGCTGGTTTTCAATGTCACCAAGGCTCATTTATTCGATCCAGCCAGTGAGAAGGCGATCCTTTAGGGTACAATGAGCTTCACTAGCCGTCGGGAGGGAAATCTGAAGGTCATTTCGGTATCCGGGTTTCTGGATGCCGGACAAGTTGCGAGGTTCCGGGAGGAGTTCCTGGCGGAAAGCGCTGAAGAGTCCGTGGTCCTTTTGGATTGTACCGCTCTTGAATACCTCGACAGCAGTGGACTCGCTACCCTTGTGAGCATTTATAAAACTTTATCTTCCCGGAATGCGAAACTGATCATCTTCGGATTCTCGGAAAGCATCCTCCGCGTGCTTCGATTCACCAAGCTGGATCGTGTGTTTAACCTCGCAAAGGACTATTCCGAGGCTATCACCAAGATATCAATCTGAATCATGGTCCATCGGGCGGACTGATCACGCTTTGTGGTTCCATACTGACTGTGACACTCGACCAGCGTTACTGGATGTGGGATCTGGTTCTCCTGCTCGCACTTGCGGCGGCGTTGCGCCTGCATGACCTGGGGAATCTGAGCCTGGCTGACAACGAAATCCTCACCGCCTTAACCGCTCGAAATCTTCTGCATCCTGAGACCCTTTCCAGTTCTGTCCTCTCAGCTCACCTTACCGTAAACCCCCCTCGGTGGCTGGCGACGCAGACTTTTCGTGTCTTTGGGGATGGAGAATGGTCCGCGCGCCTTCCTTCAGCCTTTGCGGGTATTCTTGCTTCCATCTGGATTTATCTCTGGGGTTCGCATTGGTTTGGCTCATGGGTGGGACGGGTGGCAGGTTTCCTTTTCGCCATCTGGCCATGGCCTGTGGCCTATGGACGTCTGGCAACGGGAGATAGCCTCCTGCTTTTTCTTGCTTTTCTATTCACCATCTCGCTCTGGAAAATACTCGAAGGCAACTGCCTGGGCCATCCCCTGGCGGAACCACCGCTGATTGCGGGAAGGAAGCCGATGATCCTGCGTCGATTCCTGAAAGCCCTCCCCATGATGACGGTGGGGTTCCTCTGCTTATGGATCAGCCCAACCGCGGTTTCCGTGCTCCTGGTTCTTCCAGTCTACCTTCTCTATCGGCTTGCCTGGTCCTGGTCCAGGGGAGGAACTGGAGATTGTGAATTCAAGCGATCATGGATCTATCTGGGGGCGAGTCTGGTTTACTTGATGACAGCGGCCGCCCTCATGCTCTGGCTGCATCAAGGATTTCCTGAAAATGGTGGAATAAAATACCGGCCAGAGAACTTGATTCCGGGAGTAGTTCACCAGTTGGGCGTCTCGGAGGTGATTCTGGGAGGGTTGCTGTTAGCCGGGACCGGCATGGCTGCTTTACGAGGACGGCCTGGCTGGCTGGTGTTGCTCGGAGCCTGGATTCCAGTCTGTGTTGGAATGTTTCTGCCCTCTCCCAATGACCTGAACCTCTTCTCAGTCTCAATCCCCTCATTGTTTCTTCTCTTGGGGATGCCTTTTGCAAGGTCTTTCGAGGTACTCGGGGAGGGACTGAACCATTGGACTGTTGAGAAAAAAACTTTTTCCTGGCGTTTCGTTTTGCCGTTCCCGGTTCTTCTGGTTGGCATCTTCTTTATATCCTGGAATGTCCTTTGGGCACCACAAAGTACGAAATCTATCCTGGATGGAGATGCGTTCAGAGCCTCTGGAAAAAATGCGGATTGGCGGGCGATGACAGACTCTATTCCCAGGATTGGCAATAAGGCGGCGGTGGTTACAGTCGATCCATTACACTGCCTGTATTATTTGGGACGTGTCGATTTCCTGTATCCTGATCCGGCTTCCCCGATGCAGGGACGCGACACGCTCACCGGAATTCCCATACTCCCTGATGCACGTGCCCTGCTCAATTTCATCAACAGTGGACATGAGGTCTGGATCCTGGGGGCACGTGCCTCCTTTGAAGAGACCTTCAAGACTCAGGAGGGCAGAGTCCTTTGGGCCCGGATCACCCAACCCCCATCCAGGGTCTGGGAAGGTCCGGGAGAAGTGGTCATCTGTTGGCGTGGGGTATGACACTGAGCGGTTCCTCCAGCAGGTCCACCTCGAGAGCTTTCTCCACGCCAGGTGTCAGCTTTAGAGTCTGAATCTCATTGGGCCCAAGAAGGGTTTTCCAGCGCCACCCCCAGTGAGGCATCTCGATCGTCACCTCCGCGCTCTCTCCCACGGCTTCATAGAGACGCACCACCATCTCCCGATCCGTTCTCACATCCTCGGCGCATTTCAGCACCGAGGCGATGACATTCGGATGGTCCACTTTCAGAAAAGAGGCCGAGAGCGGTAACCGCCCCGGATGGGAAGATTCCTGGTGGAGATAGAGAGGTTCATTCAGCTCCCAGGCCTGCCTTGGAATTGAGGCTTCACGCCAGCTGCCTGGATGCGGAACCAGTCGATAGCGGAACTCATGGTACCCCTGGTCAGTAAAGGCCCACCCCTCGGAAGGATCAAAAAGGTCGGGATCATGGTGACGGTAGGGCGGTGAACGCAGAATGGTGATCCGGACCACGCTTCCCCGGGTATCAAAGGCATAATGACTGTCATTGAGGATCGCGAACCCATAAGGCAGGATTTTACCCTCACCATTCGGCAACGAACCGGACAGGTCAACCCACGACTGGCAGGGGAACTCGCGGAACTGATCACCCGGACGTTCCTCGTAGCTGTAAGCTGACTCACTGGTGGCCACTGGCTTATCCAATTTCGTGTCGAAGGTGAGTTTGAGGCAAGTGAATTTTTCCTGCCAGTTGATCCGTGTCTTCACATCGATCATCGGGAGGCCTGGATGCAGTGTCAGCCAGGTTTCCTGGATGGACTTCCCATATGAACTGGTCACATGGAGGGTGACACGAATCCCCCCATCCTGGATCACCCGGATAGCAGCCGATCCGAAACGGCCCATTCCGGTCCGATAACCTCGAATCCCATGACTCCAGGTATCGGAGGAATCGGCGATCACCTCCCATACCATTCCTCTCTTGAGGATGTTCACCCCGGTCCTCCTGTCAATCAGGCTGGAAATCGATCCATCGTTGGGGTCCAGTTCGATCCTCCAGAACTCATTCTCGATCCAGCCATGTCCCGCCTCGAGGCAACCATTCGTGGTGATCTCGGTGGGTTTCCCAGCCTCCACGGCACGGTAGGTCCGGTATCCCAGAGCGGGTACAGTGGCGAGGAAACCAATGGCCCGTTGTCCGGGGAATTCACCCCGGCAGGTCGTGTGAATGGTCGGCGCATTCTGGTCATCGAGGATCTCGATGGGTTGACGTGGCCCCTCGGAGCGGAACTCATAGAATCGGTCCTCGGTGGCGGTGACCCACTCGGTCCGTTCCCAGGGAAGCGGATTGAAGATCACCAGTGACCGTCCCTCCTGCCGGGTGTCGATCCGGGAGGCGATGCGTTGACGGGCACGGTCTTCGAGCACCAATCCCTCGTGAAGAACCTTTCCCTGACTGTTGCGGACATCCTCATAGGCTTTTTCGAGGCTACTGCCCGCTAGGATGTCATGGAACTGGTTGAATAGAACCTCGTGCCACAACTCCTCGATCCGCTCATTCTGAGAGGGCACTCCATTCAGCAGGCTGTCGATCACTGTGAGCCTCTCCGCGCGCAGGAGCTGGTGTTCCGCCAGACGGTTGAGTTGCTTGACCATCGACACCGCGCTGTAACAACCCACCGCATGAAACTGGAGGTCGTGTTCGATGATGGGAAGGGAATCTCCCATATGTTCCTCCAGAGATTTGAAGAATCCGGTCAGGCTACTGAACTGAATATCAAGGTGGTCGAAGCGGGACTGGGCCTCCTGAATGGAAAGGATGTTCCTCCGGCTGGGACCGCCGCCATGGTTGCCGATGCCGTAGAAGCTGAGCAGATCAGTCTGCCCAGGAAACAGATAGAGCCAGGTGGTGTGGCGCTGGATGTCCTGGAGGATATCCCACTGCCAGGTGCCATAAGACCAGGGGATATTGGCGGCCAGGACCGCACTGCCATCCTTGGCGCTCCATTTGAACACCGTGCCATTCCCATTGGGATATTGCATTTCCCCATGCCCGGCATTGGGACGCAGGTAGCAGTAGGCGTTCATTCCCTGCTTACGAAGGATCTGGGGCAGCACCCCGGCATGACCGAAGCTGTCGGGGTTGAAACCCACCTGCGCCCGTTGGCCGAAGTGCTTCATGAAAAAGCGTTGTGCATACAGGCCATGACGGACAAAGGACTCCCCATGCGGGATGTTGCAGTCCGGCTCCACCCACCAGCCCCCGGCCAGCTCCCACTGCCCGCGTGCGACCGCCGCCTGGATTTCCTTGAACAGTTCCGGATCGATCTCTCGTACCCACTCATAGAAGGCGGCTGAAGAGGCGGTGAAATGGTAATCGGGGAACTCTTTCATGAGTTCGAGTGCGGAACGGAAGGTAGCGCGGACCTCCTCGCACCCCTCCATCCAGCGCCACCCCCAGACCGGATCGATATGGCCATGGCCGATCATGTGGACGGTGGGTTTGGTGGGCATGATGAGGGAACCTTTCAATCAAAATGATGCATGAAATTGGCATCCTAAGGGGTTTCCAGAAAGAGGTCTATCGGGGTGGGATCTTGTTCGTAGTGCTGCCCTTCAATTGGGTTCTGCCTTTCTTCTTTTTCTTTCATCCGTGGATTTCGTTTTAGGCAAAAAAGGATATCCCCTGCGGCCATAAGGCCGCAGGGGACATTGCCTTCGGAAGGCGATTCTTCCTTGTTATGGGAAGATGCGGTCACCCCCCTGCTACACTAGCCCTAATTGTGGGATAGTTATGCCTCTTTGTCAATACTCTTTATTTGGGAGTGATGTAATGAAATACACCTTGGGTTTGGACATTGGAACAACTTCAGTGGGTTGGGCGCTGGTTAATGATGTACCTGTCGAAGGAGAAGAGAATGTCATCGCCGGTGTACGCATCTTTCCCGAGGGTGTTGAACGGGAGAAAGGACTTGAAAAACCTTCGAACCAAGATCGGCGTGAGAAGCGCGGAATGCGCCGACAACATGAACGCAAGGCACGACGCAAGCGGAAATTGGGATCGACTCTCCTTCGAGCTGGACTGCTTCCCAATACACGCGAAGAGATGGAGAAGATACTCTCCTGCTCACCTTATGTCCTTCGCAAACGGGGGCTCGATGAAGACCTTACTCTCCATGAGTTTGGCCGTGCGCTTCTACATCTCGGTCAGCGCAGGGGTTTCAAGTCAAACCGCAAAATCGAGCAAAAGAAGGATGACGGTCCTGTCTATGAGGATATCACCTCTATTCAGAAAGGGATGAATGAAACAGGCGCTCGCACATTGGGAGAATACATTGCCGGACTTGAGGGGGAAAGTCGAGTGAGAGGGAAACACACCTCCCGTGATCTTTATCTCCAGGAGTTCGAGGCCCTTTGGAATCGCCAATCCCAAGCCCATCCAGAGATTCTCACACCACAACTCAAACAAAGAGTCTATGATTCGATATTCTTTCAAAGGCCCCTCAAACCATCGGATGACAAGATCGGTTACTGTGAACTGGAGAAGGGTGAACGGCGTTGCCCTCGTGCAAGCTGGTATGCCCAGGAGTTCCGTCTTCTTAAGGAGGTTAATGATCTTTTGATCATGGACCCCCGTGGAAACACAAGGCCTCTTGATGAGCAGCAACGCATGGATTTGCTCAGGGAGCTCCATCAAAAGCTCAATCGTGGAAAGGAACTCACCATTGATAAAGTCCGTAAGATCCTTGGCCTGCTCGATGAGGAGCACTTGAACTTCGAGCAAGGGAAACGCTCATCGCTCCTTGGCAATGCGGCTGAGTCAGGGCTCCATAAGGTTTTTGGCGAGCGTTTCTTGAAGCAACGTGACTTCTTTATCAGCACTGTGTTTGAGGCATTGATCGATGATGAGGAGGATGAATTCAAGGATAAGGCTCTCGGTGAATGGGGACTCACTGAGGATGAAATTGGTGAGTTGTACAAGGTCCTTAATTTCTGTCCCAAAGGCCACATGCGTCTCTCGAAAAAAGCCATCCTTAAAATGCTGCCTTTTCTTCAGGATGGCTATAGCGAATATGAAGCGCGTGGCAAGGCGGGGTACCATGAAGTAACAGGTGACTCCATGGTCATGGACTTTCTTCCACCTCCAGAGGTGATCAACCATCAGATGACCAATCCGATTGTGAAAAAGGCCCTCTTCGAGGTCCGCAAGGTAGTCAATGCGATCATACGAGAGTATGGCAAACCATCGAAGATCCTGGTGGAGCTTGCGCGTGAAACAAAAGGGAGTGCCGCAGAACGTAATGAACTCCTGTCCGAAAACCGAAAACGCGAGGCGGAACGCGAACGAATACGCCATTGGTTGATGGATCAAGGAGTGTCCCAACCATCGGGCACCGATATCCTCAAATATCAGCTTGCTGAAGAGTGCAAGTGGAAGTGCCCCTACACCGGCAGGGAAATCGGTTTCAAACAGCTCTTCGGCTCTTCACCAGAGGTGCAGATTGAACATATCCTCCCTTACAGCCGCAGCCTTGATGACAGCCAGGCCAATAAAACCCTTTGCTTCGTGGATGAAAACATCCACAAAGGCGACCGCACTCCATATGAAGCCTATGGTGGTGACGAATCCACGTGGGAAGCTCTACTGGAGCGTATCCAGCATCTACCCTACCGGAAAAGGAAGAAGTTCACCCAGAAGGAAATCGACCTGGACAAGTGTGTGGAGCGGCAACTCAATGATACACGGTATATCAATCGTCAGGTACGATCTTATCTCTCAGTTCTGGGAATACCGGTGAACGTGACCCGTGGACAGGTCACCGCGGAACTGCGTTGGCGTTGGGGATTGAATACGATTCTCAATCCGGATGGGGATGCCAAGAGCAGAGATGACCATCGTCACCACGCGGTGGATGCTGTTGTGATCGCACTCACGACGCCGAAGCATCTAAAGAACCTGGCGCGCAAGTATGAATACAAAAATGAACACCGAGAGTTCCCTTCACCTTGGGAGGGCTTCCGAAGGGATGTCAGGAATGCTGTGGAAAAGATTAATGTTTCTTATCGCCCCACACGAAAAATTGCAGGGGGCCTACATGAGGAAACCAATTATGGTCCCACGGAGAAGCCAGGCCAATTTGTCTACCGAAAACCATTAGAGAGCCTGACTCCCGCCATGGTCGAAAAGATCCGCGATCCTCGGATCCGTGAACTGGTCCGTGAACGGCTCCAGGAGTGTGGCGGTAACACCAAACGTGCCTTCGCCAAAGACAACCCCCTTTTCATGCCCAACAAAGAGGGACTGGCTATCCCCATCAAGAAAGTTCGCCTCCTGACTGAGGCCACCGGCATGGTTCCCATGCATGATGAAAGCGGAAAACCTTATCGCTATGTCTCCCCTGGCAGCAATCACCACATCTCCATCTTTGAGTATGAGGTCAAGGGAAAAAAGAAACGGGAGTTCGCTATCCGGACCGTGTTTGAAACAGCGCGGATCGCCATGGAAAACGGTAGGCGTCGTCAACAGGGTCAGCCTCCCGAACCGATCATCCAAAAGAACCTCCCCCATCGCCCGGAAGCAAAGTTTATTCTGTCGTTGTCGAAAAATGATATGGTTCTCCTTTCGATTGAGGGTGGCCCTGAAGAATTGTGCCGACTGCAAAAGTTTTCGGGAACACCACAACCTGATGGCTCTTGGAAGACTCCAGATTTGTGTTTTCGTTTGCACACAGCATCTACAATCGAAGATTTGGGTACACAACGAAGAATTCGTTCTCTGGATCCAGAAAAAGTTCAAATCCGAAAAGTCATGGTCGATCCTTTAGGCAGAATACTGCCTGCTAATGATTAAACGAACGGTTGAGATTTCTGGTTATAAGACCTATTTCCACATGGCCCATGGCCAGTTGGTGGTCGAGCGAGAGGGGTCGCGGGTGGGGCAGGTCCCCATTGAGGACATCGGCCTGTTGGTGGTGGACAACCCGACTGCCTCCTACAGCCATTTGTGCGTGGTTCGACTTCTGGAAAATGGAGCAGCTGTCATCCTCTGCGGGGAAGATCACCTCCCTGCCGGGTTGCTGACCCCCATCGAGGGAAACAGCCTGCAGGCTGAACGTCTGCGGATCCAGATCGAAGCCCCCTTACCCACCCGGAAGCGGCTTTGGCAACAGATCGTCCAGGCCAAGATCCGTCATCAAGCCGATATTGCCGAAACCACTGAGACCAAAACACGTCTCATGCAGTTGAGAGATTCGGTAAAAAGCGGTGATCCCCGTAATGTGGAAGCACAAGCCGCTCGGGTGCATTGGGCTGCCTGGCTGGGAGCCGACTCCGGTTTCCGCCGTGAACGCGATGGCCCGCCTCCCAACAGCCTGCTCAATTACGGTTACATGGTGCTGCGGGCAGCGGTGGCGCGCGCCGTCGTCGGCTCGGGACTTCATCCTTCTCTTGGCCTTCAACACCACAACCGTTACAACGCCTACAGCCTGGCCGATGATCTGCTGGAGCCTTTCCGTCCCCTGGTGGACCTTGCTGTCCGTGATTTGTGGCGGAATGGGAAACGCGAGATCGACAAAGAGGCCAAACAGGCTTTGCTCACTCTG
Source organism: uncultured bacterium (assembly GCA_964481775.1). Taxonomy (GTDB): domain Bacteria; phylum Hinthialibacterota; class Hinthialibacteria; order OLB16; family OLB16; genus OLB16. Next base: position 9,151 of record CAYZUX010000213.1, read on the forward strand.
CTCACGCACACTTGCGAAACGGACGGACAGACCGGTCCCTTGCTGGTGGCCCTCGAGTTCATGAGCGCTTCCTTGCTCAAGTGCCTCGCCGGGACAGAGAAGAACCTCAAGATTCCATACCTGTTCCCCTTTGGGGCCGCCAGGCTGGAGAGTCCTCCAACAGAGGAGTGAGTCAAAGATCGGTGTAGCGAATTCATTCACCTTGAGACTGGCTTCTCGTTGAGCGAATGAATTCGCCACTCCAGAGAGTCATCATGGTGGAATGGAGCGCTTATCGCGGTATGTGGACCGTGGTCCTTTTCGACCTGCCAGTGGATACTCCCCAGGCTCGCAAGGAATACGCCCTGTTCCGCAAAGCCCTGCTTGAAGATGGGTTCCAAAGAATGCAATACTCTGTTTACATGCGCTACTGTGCAAGCGAGGAGAACGCCGAAGTCCACGCAAAAAGAGTCAAAGATGCTCTTCCCCCGGCGGGTGAGGTAAGGATACTCGTGGTCACCGATAAGCAGTTTGAGAGGATGCGTATCTTTCATGGAAAACTGCGGAAAAAGGTGGAAGAAAAGGCCCGCCAGTTGGAGTTTTTCTAGGCTCCAACTGGCCATAACCCCTTCAAGAACCTGGACTTGCGCGGACCCCTAGTGTAGCAGGGGGGGGACCGCAATCAACCCACAACGGTGCGGCTACTGTACCCAGAAGTAACTCAAGGGGAGCAGGGGGGGGACCGCAATCAACCCACAACGCAAGGCTCGAGGTCCTATGCCGACAACCAAGTGTAAAAGGGGGGGGACCGCAATCAACCCCCAACGGAAGGTGAGGAGGATGTGGCCGACCCTCAAGGGGAAAAGGGGGGGAACCACCACGACCCCAAAAACACGGGGTAACCGCGTGAAAGCAGTCAAGAAGTGG
>CAYZUX010000214.1:0-10038 GCA_964481775.1 uncultured bacterium
TTCTCGAAGAATGGTTGATCGACAATCGATCCCCCGATTCCCATTGAAACTCCACCCATGGCCAGATAAGACTTTCCGCGCATGGAGCTGACTGCCAGGCCAGAACGGACGAAAGATAGAATCTTGGTTTTGACATCCTCGGGTATGACTGTGTCACCCGCATCCTGCACATCGCGTCCATAGATGCCGAAGGCCGGAAGACCCTTCTGGTTGTGACTTGCGAGCACCGCCGCAAGATAGACAGCGCCCGGCCGTTCCGTACCATTAAAACCCCATACCGCTTTGGGAATCAACGGATCCATATCCATGGTTTCCGAGCCATAACACCAACAGGAGGTAACGGTTAAAGAAACGCCAACGCCCTCACGAGCAAAGAGCTCGGCAGTCATCGCAGCTTCCGCCGCTCCTCCAATGCAACGTTCGGGAATCACACACTCGACCTTTTCTCCACTGGGGTGGCGCAGGTGGCTTGAGACCAGATCAGCCACCGCCTTGGCAAGTGATAAGGTCACTTGCTCCAACGACTCGCGAACTCCCCCCCAGCGGCCATCGATGGTGGGACGGATGCCAACCTTCGGTAGACTGCCAATCAATCGAGTTTGTGTAGTGGACACGATACACCCCTTTCTTTGCATGGAAATGTTGAATATTCAAAAGAATTCCTTACGCCCTCAGCCTCCCGATCATACAACGGGGACACCGGCCATTGGGTAAGGTTCCTATCACGCTGAAACCGATTTTCGGAAAGAATGAGGAGAATGGGAAGACCCGTGCAGGCTTTGTGTAATCATGTCCCCGAACGTCCATAATCATCCTGTAAACGCACCACATCATCGAGTTCCGGGGTCGAGACCTCGATCACGACGGAATCCTCCAACGCAAACACCCGGTGGATAGTTCCTCGCGGGACATCCACCACTTGCCCTGGAAGGATTTCCTCGGTTACCAATGAGTCCTGGGTGTCTCCGATCTCAATGCCGAGTTTTCCCTCCAGGAGGTAGAGCGATTCCGACTTGCGCTCATGATACTGAAGGCTGGGACGAGACCCCTGCCTGACATGAATCCGCTTGAGCGCGTAGTTCTCGGTATGAGCGAGGAGCTCCTCGCTACCCCAAGGCTTATGGACCTCCGATAATGGGCCACGTACCCTCTTGCCTGTCATACTGCCTCCTCCAATGAGGACTGGGCCACATCCAACATGGCCTGAACTCCACCCTTGATTCCAGCCGGGTGCTTGGCGATTCCAGAACCCGCAAGGAAAAGCGCGCCGGTTCCAAAGTAACGGATGTTGTCCGCAAGATTGCCGGGATCAAGACCTCCTGAAACCGCTGGCATCGAGGCCTGGACTTTACCGAGTGGGTCTGTCAGGGCGGGACGCAGCACCGCTGCCTCCCCGACATCCTCCCTGGCGAAGTATCCGCCAAGCGCGCCTATCCGGAAGTAATCGCCTCCCATCAGTCTGGCCAACTTGGCGATCACGCGCTGGTCGATTCCCTGCCCCTGAGTACGCGCCCAGTGTTCTTTCCCGCAACAATGGGCATAGATGGGAACATTGACTTCGGGACTCTCGGCGAGAATCCGTAGACTCTCAAAACCAGCGGCGATAAACACACACATGACGCCATTCGCGCCGGCCTCGACAGCAATACGGGCATTATCGAGAATCTTGTCGGGGCCAGTAGTGATATGGGGAGTGTAAAGGACACGGTTTCCTGTGGTTTCATAGACCTTGCGGAGACGTTCAGTGACCTTTTTTACCTTTTCCTTTAATGGGCAGTAGGAGGGATTCATCATCCGCTCATCATCCTTGATGAAGCGCACACCTGCGGCGGCGGCCTCCTCGCAGATATCCGCCACCTCATCCGGCACCAGACCACAGGTTGGTTTCACTATGGTTCCAATGATCGCCTCTTTCTCCGTGATGCCCAAAATCTGGTGGGTGCCCTCTATTCCAAAACGAGGTCCAGGAAACTTGGAGTAGACTTCCGGTGGTAAGGCAAAGTCGACCAAACGGTATTTTGAGAGATGGGGCATAGCTGCCATACCAGTGACCATGGAAACCCAGATGTGACTGAAGGCGGAGTTTTCCAGATCCATATTGTGAAGCGGGTAAGCAAAAGCTACAGTTCCCTTACCTGGAGAAACTTCCTCCATATCCAACAGGAACCCGGAAGATTTGCGGAATAGATCACTCGGTTTTCCGGGACGGTCCCACTTCCCAATGGTTTCATGATGGACCAGGTCCTCCGCGACCTCTCTCAGACTCCCTTCAGTCTCGATTTTGAACTGAGCTACAAGACAGCCTGATTCCTGTGTTTTCATGTCTCCGGATTCCTCTCATTTTGGACTTCTCTCATCGAGCGACGGTCACATGCACTCCGTGTATGCTAGAAGGCAAATCACTTTCAAGTCAAGCATGGATTGATCTTTATTTATTCAAAAGCAGTCAATTATGACTGCTATTAAGTCTTTATACTTCATAATATGATCGTATTGACTGTGTATTGATCTTTTTCCGCTTGACGGCCGATCACAATGGTTGTACCAGTTAACAGATGCAAAATTCATGGAGATGAGTTGGTAATGCTTAATCCACAAGCCTCGATTCTTGGTAGGATGATTCCAGCCGCGGCTTTGTCCCTATTAGCAGTCCAATCCTGTGTGGGTCAAAATGGCACCCTGACCAAGGATGAGATTCTGCTTGGTTTCCACTATGGAGACATGTCCAACCAACTCGGGAGAGACGAGAAAGATCATCCACTCAATATCTGGCCCTTCTTTGAAGATTACCTCACCTATATGGAGGATGAGCTTTTAACCACCTCCTATGCCGACTTCTGGAGGTGGTGGTATGTGCTTGAACGCTACAAAGGGGATGAAAAGGGGTTGGCGGAGCTGGATAGGGTAGTGGATGCATGCCTCGAACGTGGGATTAAGGTCAAGATCGATCTGTGTTGGTCTACCTGGTGGACCTACGACAAGGATTGGGTGGAAGGGGCACGAATTCCGGCTGGACCACAGGATCTGGATGATTGGATTCACCTCTGTGATCTGCTGGGACGTCGTTTTAAGGGACGTATTGGCATGTGGGACCTGCAGGGAGAAGCCAATGACCTGAAAGGCTACTGGCTGGGAAAACCCAATGAGTTTGTTCACCAGGTTTATCAACTCGGTTACCGCGCATTCAAAAGAGTCGATCCAGGGTGCCTTATCGGGGTCAGCGGAGCCTCACCCTCAGTGAGCCGTGAGGATCTCGATAAATGGTACTGGAGCAACATCAGCAACTGTGTTGGATTTTATGACAACATCCCGATCAACTACTTCGCCGATGTCGCCGATCCCTACAAGGGGGCCATTCACTATCACAACGCCGTTCGTGAGATGCTCGACAGGATGGGGCAGAAGGACGTCGAGGTGGGCATGGGCGAGTCCTCAATCCAGTGGGCCGAAACCACCGAAAAGGCAGCCACGGATCCGCTGAACATCGAAGCGCAAGCCCGCCGTCTGAATGAAGTCTATGGTGAGCTCTTCAATGCCGGGATGAACAAGTTCATTACCTGGGCCACCGAGTTCGCTCCCGGTGGAGGACATTGGCCCTGGCGTTGGGGATACCGGAATTATGAGGATTGGTGGGGCATCTGGCCGGATGACTTTAAGGTGCCCGGAACCCAGATCGTTTACAGATACAAAGGGAAAGATGGCAAAGAGATCGACCTGAGAGGTGAGTGGCCACGTCCCGCCGATCCCTATTACCCCGCCTGGGAGATCTACCGTTTCTGGTCGGAGATTGCCCCGCCTGGAGCGGAGTGTGTGCGCATTCCGATGGCTCTCGACCCAGATCCGAAGGAGGTCTGGAAGGTCGCCGGGTACCAGAAAGGTTTCGACCGGATTGCAGGACTGATCCACCGTCCCGGAGGCCAACCGATGAGGGCCAACATCAATCTGGCAACCACGCAATGGATGACCGGTGCTCCGATCGTGATCACTGTCACAACCAGCCAGATTGATTTCCGCACCGGAGAGAAGAAGATCTTCACTACTCAGACACAAGAGACCACCAAAGGCGAAGGGCCATTCTGGGTGGATCTTCCAGAGAAGGGAGAGTTTGTCTCTATCGCCATCGAGCCCGCACCGTCCGGGTGGAAGGCTGTCTTCGAAGGAGCTGTTTGGCCGAAGGTCGCGGAAGTTGGCGAGAATCTGAGCGGGTTTGTGGTCTTAAGCAATCAAGGTGGACGAGTCTGGAGGAAGGGGGAGGTGGTGTTGTCAGTCACGGGATCCGGATCGGCTTTGCCAACCAGGAGTTCCTCAAATTGGAAACTCCCCAAGGATGTGGCACCAGGGGAGAAAGTAGCCATCGGACTGAGCCTACCGGCGGGACAAAGCGTGGGACGGTTCTGGAACAATCTCCGATTGAAAACCCCCGCTGGAGATGGGATTGGCCCCTCCTTTGGAGTGGCCAGCCGGATTATCGACAGCTGTGCTCCACGGAAACTGGTGGCACATTGTGAAGTGGGACAGATCCGTTTGAAGTGGTTCGCACCCATGAATAACCAAGCGCCAGCAGCCTATGAGTTGGAACGCGCAGAGGGCTTCGATCAGCCTTTCACAGTTCTCGCGAAGGTCGAGGAAACCGATTACCTCGACCGCGCGGTGACTCCCGACAAGGCCTACTACTACCGTGTCATTGCCTTGGACACGAAAGGCAAGCGGAGCCACCCCAGCAACGAGGACAATGCCAAGGCGATCACCCAGCCGCGTATCCTGGATGCCGAAATCGTATCGCACAATGTTCCCGCGAGTGTCCGCGTAGGCGATATAACCGAGGTCTCAGTCACCATCAAGAACGCAGGCTCCAAGACCTGGCAGTTGAATCAACCAGAGGCGGTGAAGTATTGGTTCCAGCCCACACAGCTGTGGGGTAATCAGAACGAGGCCCAACTCGCCAAGGCCATTCTTCAGGGAGCCACTGAGATCAAGACAGGGGACACGGTCACGGTCTCCTTCCCCTATGTGGGACGAAAGCCGGGACGTTACGAAAACCACTGGATCGTGCGGATGGAGGTTCCTGAAGCCGCAAAGAAAAAGGCGGATGAAGGGTTGACTCAGCACGCTTATGTCGGGACGCCATTGCTGGTGGAAACGGTGGTGGAGGAAAAATGAGTCTTTAGCGCCGATTGATTCTTACTTTACTGGTTCGCCAGATACAGCCTCCTTTCCTGTTATCCGGCGATAGAAAGGACCCAGGATGGGATCAGCTTCTATCCGGCGGATCTGGTCTTCGTGGATTTCCTCCTGGGTCATTCCTTTGTGCCGTTCCAGTAATTCGGCTTGGATCCGGTTCTTCATTTCGACACAGTCAAAATCTTTGACTTTTGGCATACTAGACCACCTCCAGTGATGAGTGGATTGGAATGGCAGTATATCCCATCAGTAAGTTTACTCCGTGATGAAACTGGATTAATCTGATACAAAACATGGAGGCACCCACAATCCCTTGTACTCCTGTTTATTATGGCTCATTCTGCCTGTCATCGATATGATAATTGAAAGCGAAAGCAGCCAGTAGAAAGACAATGTCTACGGAACGAGCCTCCCGAAACAGAACGATGGTCCTTACAGAAGCGGACCGGCCGAGATACGCCTCAGTTCTCCGTCATCTAAAGTCATCCGTATCAATCTCAGACATTCTCGATTCCACCATATGCCAAGACCTCTTCGAGGTCCTTTCTCTACTCCCATCCATGACATTCGACTTGGTATTTGCGGACCCTCCATACAATTTGACCAAAGTTTTTAATGGGAGAAGCTTTCGGCAGTGCCATATCAATGAGTATGAACGATGGCTTGAAACTTGGTTGCCCGAGATGAAGCGCCTTCTGAAACCCCATGGCTCAATCTATGTCTGTGGAGATTGGCGTTCCTCCACACCAATCCATCGAGTGCTCGAAGACCACTTCATCGTGCGCAACCGGATCACCTGGGAGAGAGAAAAGGGGCGCGGCGCGAATTCAAACTGGAAGAACAACTCCGAAGATATTTGGTTCGCTACTGTCTCGGACCGATATACCTTCAATCTTGAAGATGTCAAACTTAAACGCCGTGTCATCGCTCCCTATACACACCAAAATGGCGCCCCAAAAGACTGGGTAGAAACCCCCAACGGGCGGTTCCGTGATACCCATCCATCCAACATTTGGACCGATCTGACTGTTCCCTTTTGGTCCATGCCTGAAAACACCGATCATCCCACACAGAAACCGGAAAAACTGTTAGCCAAAATCATTTTGTGTGGAACCAACAAGGGGGACGTGGTGTTTGATCCATTCCTTGGTTCCGGTACCACCTCGGTAGTCGCCAAAAAGCTGGGGAGGCATTACATCGGAGTCGAGATCGATGAGGAGTATTGCTGCATCGCGGAAAAGCGGCTTGATCTGGCCACCGATGATCCCAGCATCCAAGGATATTCCCAGGGAGCCTTCTGGGAAAGGAACACTCTGTCTCTGCAATTGGCCGATAGTAAGTCCCCATCCTCCCGCCTGAATCAACCTTCACTGTTCGATACCATTGAATCTGGAGGATTGAACTCACTTGACTGAAAGTCCCCTATTCGCCTCCAACGAGTACCAGGAGATTGGTAAACGGACCATGGAGTTCCTTAATAACCATGAGGACTTCCTTTCTCCAGACACTGCCACAAGTCCACGTGCTGTGGGGGATGCAATAGAATCAATTCTTGGGGAGAACTTCCAAGATATTGTAGGAGACATTTGTGCTGAGTATTCAACCAATTTCGCGCGACGAGCTATGGCGGATCTAGCTTTCAAAGACAGCAAGGGTTTCTATTACGTGGTGGATGTTAAAACACATCGTGAGGACACACGATTCAATATGCCTAACCTAACCTCTGTCGAAAGGTTAGCCAGGTTCTATGAAGATGACGCCAACTACTTCGCCTTACTCTTGGTCAAATATAGAATTGACGGTACCCGAGCACACGTCTCCGAAGCTCTGTTCCTCCCAATCGAATTCCTGAATTGGGAGTGCCTAACAGTGGGAGCTCTCGGCTGGGGACAGATTCAAATTGCCAATTCAAATCATATTTCAATTCGTCCGCATTACCCACGCCGTAGTTGGATGCTCGAACTCTGTGAAACGATGTTGGAGTTCTATCCTAAGGAAATTGGGAAAATCGGAGCACGTATCAATTATTTCCAAAGAGTCAAGGCCTGGTGGGAATCCAAGACCTCACTAACCGACCTCACACCCCCACCAGCTCATACCGCCCCTTCTCCTCCCGGTACACCACCCTGCACACCGGCGACACCGGCTCATGGCAGAGCACCAAAGTCCACCCTTCACGGTAAGAGCGTTCCAGGAGCTGGCACTTAATTTCTGTCTTCTGAACGGGATTGACATCATAGGCCATGTTGTAATGGGGTACCGCATGGTGATAGAGAGGGAGCAGATCCCCGGTGAATAGGAGCGCGCCGTGCGTTCCCTCCAATAAAACAGATTGGTGGCCCTCGGTGTGTCCGGGAGAGGCCACAAAACGGACTCCGGGGGCAATCGGAGCATCCGCTGGCAGGGACTTGAGTAATCCACGTTCCTCCAGAACCGCCCAGTTTCGATGGTCATAGGCATTGGGGGAAATCCCCACCCCCTCGGTGGCATCCTGGAGTTCCTGCTCGGAGACAATTACCTGCGCATTCGGAAAGGTGGGAACCTCGCAACCCCTATCATCCAGAGTCACCACACCCCCGCTGTGATCGGTATGAAGGTGGGTCAAAACGACTTGATCGAAGGAATCGAGGGAGAAGCCCGCTGAGATCAGATTCGCGCCGATCCAATCCGAGTTCTCCCCGCCATAGAAACGCCGCTCCTTCTCACCGAGCCTGTTCCCGCACCCGCTTTCAATCAGCAAACGTCTCTCTTGGGTGTCCACCACCAGGCAGTTTGTCTCGAGCCGGATGCGATTATCCTCATCGGCATTATACCACTTGTTCCAGAGCCCCTTGGGGAGGATCCCCATCATGCCGCCGCCATCGACCAAATTGACTCCCCCGCTCACCAAGGTGACAAGAACCCCTCCCAGATCGATCGAGCGTGGGGCAGTCATGGTTTTGCATTCTCCTCTTTCCACCAGAGGTAATCCTGGTATCCCCAGGGATAATCATTCACCACCCCATCCTCGATTTCCAGGATGCGTGTCGCCAAACCATCGAGGAAGTGGCGGTCATGGGAGACAAACACCAGTGTACCCTGGTACTTCAAAAGTGCCGCGAGGAGACGTTCCTTGGTGACGAGATCAAGGTGGTTGGTCGGCTCATCGAGAATGAGCAGGTTGGCGGTGCCGCACAGGATCTTGGCCAGGCAGAGGCGGCTCTTCTCACCGCCAGAAAGAACCGCGGTCTTTTTGAAGACATCATCGCCCCGGAAGAGGAAAGCACCGAGTAAGTCTCTCACCCGCGCACGCCATTCATCGGGAGCATCCTGCTCCGCCTCCGCCAGAATGGTCCGGTCGGGAAGAAGACTCGCAGCCTGGTCTTGCGCGAAATAGCGGGAGACTACTGAGAGTCCCAATTCCACTTTCCCCGTGGTGGGCGCCTCTTCACCGACAATCAGGCGCATCAAAGTGGATTTCCCCGCCCCGTTCTTGCCCAGGATGGCCACACGTTCCTGACGATAAATATTGAGGGTCACCGGTTGGAATACAAGCCGTCCATCATAAGACTTGGAAAGGTCGGAAATCTTGATGACCTCCTTACCACTGCGTGGAGCAGTGGGGAGAGTCACCCGGATGGTAGCATCTTCGCGGGGCAGCTCGATGACCTCGATCTTTTCGAGCTGCTTCATCCGGCTCTTGGCCTGGGCGGCTTTGGTGGACTTGGCCTTGAAACGTTCGATGAAACGCTCGGTCTGGCGGATCTCACGCTGCTGGTTCTTGTAAGCATTTTCCAGGATCTCATAGCGGCGTTCGCGTTCCTGGAGGTAAAAGTCATAGTTGCCCCTGTAATCGGAAACCGTCTTGAGGGCCACCTCGGAGACGCGGTTGACCGCACGGTTGAGCAACGCCCGATCATGGGACACCATGATCACCGCGCCGGGATAGTCGCGAATGATTGACTCGACCCACAGGATGTTCTCAAGGTCCAGGTAGTTGGTCGGCTCATCCAGGAGCAGCACATCCGGACGGCGGATGAGGAGCTTGGCCAGGTGGAGACGGACCTGCCAGCCACCACTCCAGTTTTCGGTCGGTTCATCCCAACGCTCTTTGGGGAAGCCAAGACCGCTCAAGACCGCACCGGCATCGCTCTCGGCCTGGTAGCCCCCTTTCTCATTGAACTCTTCCTGAAGCTGAGAGTAGCGGTTGAGCCGTCGTGGCATGTCGGGGGAGTCATGGGGGAGGTCCGAGATCAGGTGTTCATATCGGCGCATCTCAGCCTCGAGGGCCAGGATCTCATCTTTACCCTCAAGAGCCTCCTCCCAGACGCTCCGCCCGCGCAAGAGCGTGACATCTTGCGCAAGGTATCCCACCGAGATGTTTCCCGCGCGGACTACCCGCCCTTCATCAGGGACAATCTCTCCTGCAAGGATCTTCATCAGGGTGGATTTCCCCGCCCCGTTCTTACCCACCAGGGCGACACGTTCGCCGGGATTCACCTTCCAGGAAAGGTCCTCGAAGAGGACTTGATTGCCATATGCAAGGGTTAGGTCTTGGACTTCGATCATGTGTTGTTGTGTGAGTTTACTCCAAGGGGATGTATGACTTGAAACAGTGGGCGAGTGAAGGGGGCCAATAAGATTATGGCTTGTTCCGGACTGTGGCAGCCAAGCCAGACCTTCTGAGTTGACGCCATTTCCTCGCCACGGGATCATCAGAGGTTTCTAACAAAACACGCCTACGCTCAGTAATCTCAACCTCGGAGAGACCTTCATTCTCCTTGTTGATCTCAGCCTGTATCCGGTTCTTCATCTCAACACAGTCAAAAACTTTGGTCTTCGGCATCGGAAGCAACCTCTCTTGGAGTTCGTATCTCA
>CAYZUX010000215.1:0-9995 GCA_964481775.1 uncultured bacterium
AGCTGAGTTGAGTTCAGAGCGTTCCATTCGCTCAGCCTCCTTTCAGCGGCTGTCAATTTTAAAATAAACAACATTCAAAGAAACGGTAGGGCCATCAAGCCGGTAACGGAAGTTATTCTAGTCCAGCGGAATCGGCAGGTCAAAGTTTTTTTTTGAGGTTTTTCCCTGAAAGAATCGAGAAAAAACGTTATGGAGTTCTCCCTTCCGCCGCTTTTCCGGTCAGGGTTTTGATGAATTCCTCAGCTTCCTCCAGGGTGGGATCGAGCTGAATGGCCTGCCGGGCGGAGGAGAGGGCCGCTTCGCGTGAGCCGGATTCCAGGTAGGCCTGGGCCATGCCATAATGAGCAGCTCCACCCTGAGTATCCAGATCCGCCGCCACCCGGAATCGTTCGAGTGCTTCCAGATGCTTCCCCTCTGAAAGCAGTGCATACCCCCAGGCGATTTGCACTTCAGGCAGATAAGGTTCCATCAGAACCGCCTTGCGAACAGCCTCTTTAGCGGCTTCTTCATCTCCCAGCTCGCGACGTAACTGGGCCAACTCGAGGTATCCCTTGGCATCACGGGTTTGAACGGTCAGTTTCAATTCCAGGAGGTCGGCCAGCTTGGAGCGGTTACGGCGGCTTCTCAGGATCTCCTCGGCCTGGAGGATGGGACTGCCGGGAGTCACAAAACGGGGATGGAGTTTGTAAGCCGTAAGAAGGTGATCGACTGCTTTGTCCCATTTACGGTTATCACGTTCCAGCCAACCAAGGACACAGTGGGAAGTGTAACCGTCTGTAGCTCCCTGAAGAGCGGCTTCCGCTGCTTTACGAGCCTCCCGGCGGTTCCCGCTGTGATAGGCCGCAATGCTTTTGGCCTCCAGAAACGGTCGATCGGATGGATTTGATTCCAGCCATTTGGAAGCAACTTCCAGGGCCTGTTCCCATTTTCTGGTTCCCGCCAACTCCATCAACTTACGCCAGGTCTGATCACGGGGAGACTCGGTTGCCGATGAGGCCGTGGCAATCGCCGGTGCCGCGGTGGAGAGCTGGGATTGCGGAGGGCCAAGCGCCACTCGTGCAGTCACGCGAGTTTTGACCTCCCGGTTGATCTCCTCGAATGTCAGGCCAGTCACCTTGGGTAAACATTCGGTGGTTGACAGCCCTTTGGCAAACTCACTCAGGAGTGAGAGATGGATGGTAAAACCCAAGCGGCTGGTCAGAGCCTGGACAACTTCACCAGATTGCGCATAGGCCAGGGCGACTGTGGCAGTGCTTTTCGGCCGATGAAACGCAAGATCCATATCCTCCAGCTTGACCAACTCATCCTTCCGCAGGTTCATGGCCAAAATCGGATCTGAATTGGTGTTCGAATCCCATTCTTCCGCTACAGAAAGACCTTCCGTGTACCACCTGGGGATTCGGGAATCCGAGAGCGCCAGAGTGAAAGTGTGCGTGAGCTCATGCCGGAGGTTGTTTCCCCAGCTGTACCCTGTCAGCCTGGACCGGGAGGGAGCCGAGATGATAATGATGTCACCAAAACAGACCCCCGCCAGACCCGTGCCCGGTAAGCCCGCGATACGGATCGAGAAGTCATCGGGATCGTCATAAAACTCCACCAGGATCTTCTCATTAGGCTGATAACCATACTTCCCTTTAAGGTCCACCAGGGTTTCCTCGAGCAGGTCCAGGGCAAAGGAGCCATAGGCTCGTGCTCCGCTGGAGGAGATCCGCAGAATGAAGTGTTCTGATTCAAGCCGGGCAAATTCAGCACGTTTGACAAAGAGGTTGCGCATGTTATACAGGCGGACATGGAATTGATCGGAACTGAAGGCCAACTTCATCGGCTCTAGGGCCGTCTCTGCGGAAGCGGGAGAGACACGGGCGCTGAGCATGGCCCGCGCCGCGAGAGAGCGTTTGTGCCAGGGCGCTTTCTCCAGGCATTTGGCATGGAAGCGATCGGCATCACGGAACAGGTAATTGCGTTCCAGGCAGTCCGCGAGTTGGTAATAGAATTCAGAAGGATTACTGCAGGCCTGTTCAGCTTTCTTCAGGACCTCCCCGGTCCGTAGATCTCGTTTTGCACGGATAGCATAGGTGGCTTCAACTGCCAGAAGAGTGGTGTCGATGGGATTGGTTCGGTAACCTCGTTTCAGAAATTCCTCGGCTTCACTGTACTGCTGATCGTAATAGGCCAGGTCAGCTGCCATGGCCAGCGCCAGAGGATGATGGGGATTGAGCTTCAGGGCTTCATCCAGGGTATGCTGGCAACCGAGAAAGTCTCCCTTCTCACGTTGTGTCTGGGCGATACCCAGAAGCGCTGGTAGGGATTCCTTGTTGGTCTTGAGTACCTCGGCGTAAATCTTCAGTGCGGCCGGTTCATCATAGCGGTCCAGCCAGAGGTCCCCCTTGGCAACCAGCACCGGTTCGAGGGTGGGGGAAGCATCCAAAGCTTCCTTGTATACCTTCTGAGCACCTTCCCAATCGTATTTCTCCAGCCTGACACAAGCTCGTCCCACCCATTCCAGGTCCATTGCCGTGAGCTTGGGGCCATTGAGGTACCGCTCCAGCAGCTGCTGATAAGGAGCCAATCTCTCCCCGGGAGGGGTAGTTCCCATCCTCAATTCAGCGAGACGGAACCTTGCTTCCAGGGAGTCGGAAGAGATTTCAAGAGCCTTCCGCCAAAAGGTCTCTGCTTGCGTCAAGCGTCCCCGGTATTCAGCATATTGCCCGGCCAGATTGAGTAATGTGGTATCCGTGGGGAAGGTTTCCGTGGCCAGATGGATGGTCCGTTCGGCTAATAAGTGTTCCCCGAACCGTAGACTGGAGCGCAGAATGCCTGCCAGAGCTTGGGAAAAAACCTCACGCGTAGCCTCCGAAAGGTTGGCTGCACTGGTTGCCTCATAAACAAGTCCCTGGTAGATCTTCAGCGCCTCGCGTCCCTGTCCTGTCCTGAACAACCGGTCTGCTTCGCTTATGGAGGCAGAGGAGGCAGAAAAGACCTGAACCATAAAAAAGAAGCCGATAAGAAATGGGAAAACGACTCCATGGAGTGAGAACTGTTGGTTCGAAATCATGAATACCTTTGTGGATAGCCCTTCGGAAAAAGCGTTGATTCTCCGAATCGGCAAGCTTTTTTTCTGAATTGATTATGTCTCTTTCTTAACTTTTCCGCAACTCAGGTGTAGGATACGTCAATATAGTACGAAAACGCGGCTACTTCGCGACAGCAACGATGAACAAATGGAACCTTTCCGGGTCCGGTGGGACTCGAACCACTCGCCTTTTCCTGCAGGTCTTCAGTCTGACCTTTGTGATCCCTGTCCTTGTTATCATTTATTTCCTCTATTCAAATTCCGAGGGAAGGATCGCAAACAGTCGTGACTTTCTCATTCCCCTTTTGATTACCGCCGCGATTGCGTTACTCGGTCTTTATCTGATTCACAAGATTCTCCGTGCAGTAGTGACTTTACTGGAGTTACTTCCAACCACTTTTTCTCGTGAGGGATCAGAACGGCATCCCCAGGGTCAGGAAGAGGTCAAATCAACACTTGAGGCACTCACCCAATTGAACAACCAGTTCCGTGAAAATGCGCTCAAGCTGGAAACCTCTGTCGGTCAGCTCGCCGTGTTGACAGAGGTGACTGAGCTGGCCTCACGAATCCCTGATCTTGCGGAATTGCTCTCCCTTGTGCTCCGTAAGGCAATGGCTACCACGAACTCCAGAAAAGGGACCATCATGCTGCGCCGTGAAGATGGGGATGGACTCGAGGTGGTAGCCGCCGAAGGATGGACCCCCAACCTTGCCGGGCCTATCGAGATGAACGACACACTGGCGGGAAAGGTCATTGAAACAGGGCGTCCACTCCTGTCTGAAGACATCAACACAAGCCCATCGTTTGCCAGGGACAACAATTCGGATCTGTATTCCTCCCCCTCCTTTCTGATCATGCCCCTGAATGCCTCGATTGGAACCATAGGAGCCATGTGTCTTTCCGAGAAGAATAATGGCGCCAGGTTCGATACGCAGGATCAGCAGTTCCTCACGGTCCTTCTTGGCCAGATTGGATTCGCGGTTGAAAATGCCCGTCTGTTGAAACATGCCAGGGATTCCGCGAGAAACCTCGAAGATACAGTCTATACCCAACACTCGCAGCTTCAGAATGCACGCAAGATGATCCTGCAGGCGGACCGTCTCTCCGTCCTCGGCCAGCTTGTGGCCGGAGTGGCGCATGAGATCAACAATCCCCTTACCTCGGTGTTGGGATACACGGAGCTGTTGCTTGATGGCAGAGATGGTCAGACAGACAATGGGCATTTGCGGACGGTCTTCGAGGAATCGAACCGTGCCGCGAAGATCATCCGCAACCTCCTGGCCTTTGCGCATGACAACCAGCCGGGACGCAGCCCGGTTGTTCTGAACAAGCTGGTCAAGAATGTGGTGGATCTGCGTGGTTATGATCTCCGGATGCGAAACATCGATATCTCCACCGACCTTGATTCCAATTCACCGGTGGTTTTGCTGGACCCGGCCCGTATTCAACAGGTGTTGCTTTATCTCATCAACAACTCAGCAGAGGCGATGACCTCCAGTGAACCACGCAAGATCAGGGTTGGGACCTCCCATGACCATGGGATGATTTCCATCTGGGTTTCGGATACCGGGCGTGGAATTCCTGATTCCCTGAAAGACCGTATTTTCGAACCCTTCTTCACCACTCACACTGGCCATACCCATGCTGGTCTGGGACTGAGCATCTCCAAGGGGATCATCGAGGAACATGGAGGTTCCTTCGAACTGGTCAGCGTGGAAGGACAGGGAACACGCATGACTGTTCATCTCCCGCTGGTTCCTGTTCCCAGCGAGGGAATCGAGGAAGCACCAGCTTCTCAACGTCCGGAGTTGAAGTTTGAGAATCTGTTCGCGCTCTCAATCGATGACGAGCGTGACAATGCCGAGTTGGTGGCGCATATCCTGGGGAGAATGGGATTTCATGTGGAGGTGATGACCAACAGCACCCAGGCCTTACGGCGTCTCTCCCAGGAAAATTTTGACCTGGTCGTGTGTGATGTCCGTATGCCACACCTGGATGGACGACAGCTTTATCGTGAGCTTAAGAAGCTTCGTCCACGCACCTTTCCAAGGACTCTCTTCACAACTGGAGACTCAGCGGACCCCGAAGCGCAGCTTTTCGCGACGAACAACCAGGTCCTCCTGGTCTCCAAACCATTTACCAGCGAAGAGCTCATGGGCGCGGTCCATGAACTTTTCGCCAAGGAAAGTCATCACAACTCCCTGACAACCTCCCATGGAAACCCTGTCTAGGAGAAACTGTCTGTCAGCTGGACAAATCCTTATGGTCTCTCTATTCGTTCTGGTGGATTCCTCATCATGGAGGCTCAATGGAATGCGGGCCAGATTTTTACTCTGCTTTTTTCCTGTGACAGCAATGGCCGGGAGTGGAACCATGGAAATGATGAAGACTACAGATGTGGTGCGGTTGGAAATTTCCCAACCTCAATCTGGTCCGGTGATTGGTTTTGATCATCCCGGCCTCGCGGGTAACAAGTATGGTTTCGAGGGTGGAAGCGCACTCAAGGTGGGAGAGACTTACCATCTCTTTATGGCCGAGATGGCGGGTGATCCCTTCTGGGTGACCATGCGTCTGGGGCATTGGGAAAGCGAGGATCTGGCCACCTGGAAACGTACCGGGACTCTCTTCGAGTCAAAGGGAGAAGGACATAACAATGATCCCAAATTCTCGATCTGGGCGCCGATGCCCATCTACAACGGAGCCGAGGGCCGTTGGAATCTTTTCTATGTTGCCTACCGTGGACCACTGGCTCCCAATGAAGGAACTCACATGGATGGCCAGATCTACCGCGCGGTCTCCAGGACACCCGGCCCAACTGGAATCGGGGGCCCCTATGAAGACGTTGATGTCATCCTGCGTCCGGATGCCCTCTCTCAACCTTGGGAGGGCCAACAGGGAACCGACTCGTTTTATCCCTATCCGGTAGGGAAAGAGTGGTATGGCTTTTATGGGAGCCACAACTATCAGCCCCTCGGCCCCTGGTTGGTCGGTCTTGCCAAGGCGCCCACTCTGGCAGGCCCCTGGCAACGATGCACTGAAGGAAATCCCTCGGGACTCGAGAAGCACTTTATCGAGAACCCGATTGTCCACTGGATCGATGACCTTTATCTGACCGTCTATGATTCCTCGGAGGTCAATGAGAAGGGGGATTATGTGGAATCTCCCATTGATGTGGGGTATGCCTGCTCGAAGGATGGCATCCACTGGCTGGAGGGGGCGCGGTGTGTTCTGCATCCCGATGCCGGATCCAGTTGGTCGGCGGATATGCGCACCCCTTTGGGATTGATTCCACTCGAGGACGGTGAATATGCCCTGCCTTATACCGCCAAGTGCAAAGACCGGATGTTCTGGAGCGTGGGGGTGGCGAGGGTGAGGTTGATACGGAAGTAAACCTCATCCGCCAAACTGAGGCAGATACTCCTTGAACTCGGTCAAGTAATCCTCCAGCAACCCTCTCGCCACCTGCGGATCATCCACCATCGGATCCAGCGCCAGGCAGTGCAGCGCGGCGGCACGGTCACCCTCGACTCCCGCCTTCACACACAACTCCGCGAGCGTGATCTGACGGCGGCAGAGTTCCGCGATGGGCTCCGGCAACGGCCCCACTCCGATTCCTCGCGGCCCATGGGCGCTTACCACTGCCGGAACCTCCACAATCGCTCCTTGAGGCAGGTTGGAAATGTAACCTTCATTGGGGAGATTGAGCGCTTCCTCGTAATCATGCCGGTTGGTCACCATGGCTGATATCACCTTCTCGGCGCGCTCGGTGTGGGCTTCGCGGAGGGAATCGATAGAAGCCTTCCCGTTCACCATATCCTGGATCCGTTCCCAGGTGGCATTGCGTCCCGCCTCGGCGCGGTCAAGGTCATACATCTGGATGTCGTATCGCTCCCAAACGCCGCGCGCGGGATTATGCGAATAGGGAAGGTACTCGCACATGTGGCAATCCCCTGAAACCGGGAACACCCCAAACAGACGCGCCATCTCCTGAGTCAACGGCTCGAAACCCGGATCGAAGGTCTTGAGCCGTTCCCATAACAACGGATAAAGGTCCGTACCGGTCTTGCGGTCACGGATCTGGAGCATCCAGGTGAAGTGATTCAGTCCAGCAGCCAGGATATCCGCTTTCTCCCAGGCAGCCTCGGAGATGAAGCTTTCCGTCTCTCCGCGCTTGGGATCATCCCAGCGGAAACGGTATTTGGGGGGCGCCGCAATGCCGAAATCCTTCTGCAGAATATTCCCTAGCATCATGTAGCCAAAGTGGATCTGGTGGCAGATACCGATGGTGCGGATTTTCGAGTAACGTGCTGCGGCGAGGCAGAGGCGTGGAACCGGGTTGGTGAAATTCAGCAGCCAGGCATTGGGAGCGAGTGCCTCGATATCCCGCAGGATCGGCATGACCACCGCCAGGTTGCGCGCGGTGTGGGCGAAGGCGCCAGGGCCGCCATTCTCAGCGTAATGGTTGATCCCGTATTTCAGACCGAGCTCAAAGTCCTTACGCCAGCATTTCTCACGGTCGATGGCGATCGAGAGGATTACATAGTCGGCATCGGTGAGTGCTTCACGGCGGTCCGTGGTACCCTCGATGGTGAAGCCTGAGTTCCACTCATGATTGAGACGTTGCGCCAGGCGGGTAATGAGTTCAAGTCCCTCGGGGTTGATGTCCACCAGGCAGAGGTGGCTCCCCCCCAGTCCCGGTTCCAGCAGCATTTTCCCCAGCACACTCAAACCGAATGAGGCGCTCCCCGCGCCGATGACCACGATCTTGGGGGGATTTGGGTGCGGCATATGGAATCTCGTTTCCCTACACTTTCTTTTCAGCCGGTCCAGGAGTTGTACTCCTGGACCAAGGCCTTCTGTGGGAGTTGAACTCCCACATGATAGCGTTACATGGTACCCATGGCGGAGTTCAACTCCGCCAGAAGGGTTCCGCCCACGAGTTCAACTCGTGGGCGAGCTGGTACCATGGATTCCCGCGAAAGCGGGAATCCATGGCTACACAGTTTTAAAACTCAACCCCAGTTTCTCATACTCATCCCTTCTCCGGATGAGCTCCTCCGGGTTTGCGGTGCCGGTGATGCCGATTTTCTGGACCGTGATCGAGGCGGCCAGACAACCGAGTAGACCGGCCTCTTGAGTGTTGGCTCCGGCACACAGGGCGGCGGCCATGGCCGCGATGGTGGTGTCGCCCGCGCCGCAGATATCCACTGGCGGCGGAACCGGAAAGCCGGGGATGTGGCAACCCGGAGCGGTGG
Organism: uncultured bacterium; assembly: GCA_964481775.1. Taxonomy (GTDB): domain Bacteria; phylum Hinthialibacterota; class Hinthialibacteria; order OLB16; family OLB16; genus OLB16. The sequence continues at coordinate 8,329 of CAYZUX010000215.1, forward strand.
GCGACTCGCACAACAGGATCCCCTGCTCGCCGATGGTGATGTAGACCGGCTTGCCGCACTTGGCGGAAAGCTTGCGTCCCAACTCAACTGTGCCCGGCAGATCAATGGGGGCGGTACTCAATCCCAGCGAGAGGGCCGCCTCGGCGGCATTGGGCTTCAGGTAGACACCGGTGAACTCGGAGGTACGTGCCCGTGAGTCGGCGAAGACCACCTTATTGGGATACTCGCGCGCCAGCGAGAGGACCTTCTCGCGGATCCGGTCGGTGACACAGTGATGGTTGCGTTCCTCGAACTGGTCGGCCACCAGCAGGCCATCCAGGGTGGGGAAGACCTTGGTAAGGGCCTCGATGAGCAGATCCTCCAGGTCGCTCGGCATGACTCCACGGGTGCGGATATCGATGCGGTCGAGTTCCTCCGGCTCGCTGTCCTTTTTGATGAGGAGCGGTTTGTTGTAGGTGGGGGTCAGGTAGCCGGGGTGGGAGATGAGGTAGTCCTCCAGCACCCCCACCTGGGTCAGGGCCTTACGGAGCGCGAAGCCCTCGCCATCCTCGCCGAGGGGTCCGATGGCGAAGACCGAGCCGGTGCCGAGGTCCTTCACATTGGCGGCGACATTCCCTGCCCCGCCGGGCGAGCAGCGGACCCGGAAGACCTGATGGGCGCTGCGTCCGGTCTCGCGTGAGATCTCCACCAGCGCGGGGTCGATGTCGAAGTACCGGTCGAGGCAAAAGTCACCCAGAACGCCGATGCGGGCCTGGGGTAAACGGTTCAGGATTTCAAGCAGACGTTGGGCATTCATGGCAAATTCCGGGAAGAAGAAGGAAGTGGTGGAGCTGACGAGGATCGAACTCGTGACCTCTTGAATGCCATTCAAGCAATTCACCTGAATCCCGTTCTTGGAAACACGCGAACAATCGCGTTTTTCCTAAGAAATTCAGCATACCGGGAGACCGGACCCTCTCTCAATACCCTCTCAACACCCTCTCAATCGGTTCCTTTCAGCATCGGTTTCAGCATCAACGGTCTGAGTTTAGACCGACTGGCCTCTGCTTGGCAGGGGCAAAAATGCGAAACCCCGAGGGTGGCTTCTCGGGGCGACGCGGAGCAACGGGACAGAATCCATCGGAACAAATGGATTCTTTTCCGAAATAGGACTCCTGTCAACTCCAAAGGTGGAGCGGGCAGGAGGGGGAGAGTCCATCATGGTTTTACCAGTCAAAAGCGGAGATCTCCGCAACGGCCTCCAGAAGGTATTCCGACACCTTCCGGCGGATCACAAAGTCTCAATCGTTAAAGTCAGAAACCGTTTCGAGGTGTCCTGGCCGATCTTTACCGGGAGATCAGTCGACCAGATTGCTGGGTATATCGAGAAGGAACCGGCGGCTGATTACCTGTGTGAGGTTGACCTTCTCACAAAGGATGGAAACAAAGCACGGTGGGGAGTGTGCTTCTACTCTCAGATCAGGGATTACCGTTCCGATCTGGAGTATCGTGGCAGGATGCTATCCCTTCTGACCCTGCTTGACTGCCAGATCGCGGGGGCATCCTTCGGCATGACTCCGATTCATATCCAGGGGCGGGAAGGGATCTACTCTCTTTACCTTTCGTCCCGTTTTACCAAGGCGTCTCTTCCGGTTGCTTCCCTGGCCTTGGATCGGCTTTGCCAGTGT
>CAYZUX010000216.1:0-9981 GCA_964481775.1 uncultured bacterium
GCTCCAATGTGCTTTCTGAATTCTGACTCAATGAAGGGGCTCAGAAAGGCATCTTCAAAGAGGGAAACATTCATATAGTTGGAATTGGTGGCTCCTTGGGTTCGTTTTGGATTTTGGATCTGATCCACTTTTTCGAAACGATCCACTGTCAGTTCATCCCAGACTTTGAAAACCATGGGGAAATCCACCGGAAGGAATTCCAGCCAGGAGCGAAGCATCCTGACGGAAGGAGGATTGTAAAATGTGAAGTCGGCTCCAACGGTATGAAAACGGGGATCCTGGACATACTCGCGCAGATAATCGGTGGAGTTCTTGTGTTTCCTGGAGTAAACGATCCCCTCCCAGCCGGGATAGGCCCAGGTACTTGTCCCAAACCTGATCCCTCGGAAGCCTGAATCCGGGGACTTTGGGAGAGTTGGTGTAGCTTCCTCCTGTGGGCCAAAGAGTAGGTCCTGAGTGACCTTGTGATGCGCCATGGAGACAGGTTAGTGGGAACTGAAAACTCCCGCAACCTTCATCTATCGCCGTTGACAGTAGGGATTCCCCCAGATAGCTTGCGTTCCAATGCTTAAGAACTGGCTTTGTATATTTCTTGAGGCCAGTTAAATCGTCTTGGTTGCCTGGCAACAATCAACATTTACAGAGACAGACCTTAAGTGGTCCAACTCGGAACGGAAAGTCCAAAGTGAGTCCGATTGCCCGATCGATACTGGTTCAAGCAGAAAAGCCTCATTTCACAACAAGTATCCTGAATCGTGTGACTGCCCCTCAGGCCGGTTGGCGATACTTGAATGCCGGACTTCGTCAGTTTTACCAAACCGAGACCTGGTCGACCGATACCGGTGATTACGAAACCGCACTTGTGATCTTGAAAGGAAAGTGTTCGGTCAAAACCTCCAAAAATACCTGGAATGAGCTTGGGCGCCGCCCGGATGTATTCAGTGGAATGCCCTATGCTGTCTACCTCCCACGACGATCCCATTTTGAGATTACAGCGCTTACCTCACGGCTCGAAATAGCCTACTGCTGGGTTCCATCCTATCTGGACTATGAGGAAAGGTTGATCAGACCGGAAGACTGTGCCATTGAAATCCGGGGTGGTGGACACGCGACCCGTCAGATCACCAGCATCATCCCCCCTGGCTTTGACTGTGAGCGGATTGTCTGTGTGGAGGTGTATACACCGGGAGGGAACTGGAGCAGTTACCCTCCCCATAAACATGATGTCCATCGGACTGGCCCATCGGGTGAAATCCTCGAAGCGGACCTTGAGGAAATCTACCTCTACAAGTTCAATCAGCCACACGGTTTTGCACTCCAACGTGTCTATACACAGGATCGGAAGCTTGATCAGACTGTGGCCGCTTATGACAACGATATGGTTCTGGTTCGTGAAGGTTATCATCCGGTCAGTGCCCCCTGGGGATATGATTGTTACTATCTGAATTTCCTGGCCGGATCGTCGCAGTCTCTGGCTTGCACGGATGATCCCGATCACGAGTGGCTCAAACAGAGATGGGGAGAGCCGGATCCACGGCTGCCGATGGTCACGCTGGATATGGAGAAGGGAGATCCAGGTGAGCAGGCATGAGTTCGATCTCCTTTCAATGGGGAGAAGTTCGATTGACCTTTACTCCAATGATATTGGTGCGGCCTTCCCGGATATCACCAGCTTCGGAGCCTTTGTGGGCGGATGCCCCACCAATGTCAGCGTGGGAACCCGGCGGCTTGGTCTGAAATCGGCACTGTTGACCGGACTGGGAGATGATCCCGTGGCTGACTTTATCCTCAAGTTCCTGAGGAATGAGGGGGTCGAGACCCGTTACAGTCCACGGAAAAAGGAATTTCGTACCAGCGCTGTCGTACTCGGAATTGAACCGCCCGACAAATTCCCCCTGGTCTACTACCGTCAGGGGTGCGCGGACATCGAGATCACGATCGATGATGTCCTCGCGGCACCGGTCGCCACCAGCCGTGCTCTCTTCGTTTCTGGAACAGGCCTGTCAAAGGAGCCCAGCCGTTCCGCCACCTTCCTCGCCGCCGAGCTGTCCAAGGCCGCTGGGAATACCGTGATGTTGGACATCGACTTCCGCGCTGACCAATGGCATGACACGCGCGCCTTCGGGGTGGTGGTCCGCTCCCTTCTCCCCAAGGTCGACATCGTGATCGGAACCCAGGATGAAGTAAAAGCCGCGGCGCTTACGGACACCTCGCAGGTCTCCATCGAGCACTCACAAGTTTCGGATCCCAATGTGAAGGGAGACCTTGATGCGGCCATTCAGACCATTCTTCGTGGAGGACCGAAGGCGCTGGTCATGAAACGCGGGATCGAGGGGGCGAATGTTTATCTTTCAACCGGAGAGGTGATCCATGCCCTTCCCTATCCGGTCGAGGTCCTCAATATCCTTGGGGCTGGGGATGCCTTCGCCAGTGGATTCATCTATGGCTATTTGAAGGGGTGGAAATGGGAGAAAGCCGCACGCATGGGCAATGCCACCGGTGCGATTGTGGTTACCCGGCAAGGATGCGCGAATTTCATGCCTTATGAACAGGAGGCATTGGACTTCATCGCCCAACGAGGGGGTTTTTAAGAGCAACCAACCAGGTCAATCTGGCTCGCCCACGAGTTGCACTCGTGGGCGGAACCCCTCTGGCGGAGTTGAACTCCGCCGGGGGTCGTGACAGAGATGAGCCGTGTGGGAGTACAACTCCCACAGAAGGGCCCGGCACCAGAGTAAAACTCCGGCGCCAGCTGATAGAGTTTTTTTTTCTCAGAAACATTCGGAAGGCAAAGCCCATTCTAGGATGAGTTTTCTGGTCAATAATGGAGGAGCACGTTATGAAGACACGCCGTTTGACTGCCGCACAGGCATTGATTGCGTTCCTGAAGAATCAATATGTCGAAAGGGATGGCAGGGAAAATCCGTTTTTCTCGGGCTGCTTTGGCATCTTCGGTCACGGCAATGTGGCCGGGATCGGCCAGGCCCTCCAGCAATACCAGGATTTCCGATATTACCAATGCCGTAATGAGCAGGCCATGGTCCACACAGCCTCGGCATATGCCAAGATGAGTAACCGGATGCGGACCTTTGCCTGTACCACCTCCATCGGCCCGGGTGCCACAAACATGGTCAGCGGCGCGGCACTGGCGACAGTCAACCGCCTCCCGGTACTGCTCCTTCCCGGGGACATCTTCGCCAAACGGATCGTAGCCCCCGTTCTTCAACAACTTGAATCTGAACACACCCAGGACATCTCAGTGAATGACTGTTTCCGCCCAGTCTCACGTTATTGGGACCGGATCTATCGTCCTGACCAGCTCATCACTTCATTGCCCGAGGTCATGCGGGTCCTGACCTCACCGGCTGAGACTGGAGCAGTTACCCTGGCCTTCCCGCAAGACACACAGACCGAAGCCTTTGACTACCCGGTAGAGCTCTTCGAAAAGCGCGTCTGGCACATCTCACGCCCACGCGCAGATGAATCTCTACTCAAGCGAGCCCTTGAGTGGATCCATTCCAGTAAGAGGCCGCTCATTATTGCGGGCGGCGGTGTTCATTACAGTGATGCTGCCACGCAACTTGCCGATTTTGCCCAGGAGACCGGCATCCCAGTTGCCGAAACTCAGGCTGGCAAGGGGGTTCTGCACTATCAGCATCCGCAATCAGTCGGCGCGATGGGAGTGACCGGGACAAAAGCCGCCAACCTCCTGGCATGTGAAGCCGATCTTGTGATTGGCATCGGTACACGCTACAGCGATTTTACCACCGCCTCAAAAACCGCCTTCCAGAACCCTTCTGTCCGTTTCATCAATATCAATGTGGCTGAGTTTGATGCCTTCAAACACAACGCCATTCCACTTGTGGCCGATGCCAAGGTCACTCTTGAGTTTCTGGAATCGGCTTTGTCTGACTACAAGGTGAGCAGCGAATATGCACACCTTGTAGAAAAACTCCGTAACGAGTGGGATGAGGAAGTCACACGCATTTACAATCTCGGGCACCACCCCCTGCTAAGCCAGGGTGAAGTGGTTGGAGCGGTCAACACGTTCTCTGACCCCAGTGATGTCCTGGTCTGCTCCGCGGGGAGTCTTCCGGGCGATCTCCATAAACTCTGGCGAACGCGTGAAACCAAGGGGTACCACCTGGAATACGGCTACTCCTGCATGGGTTATGAGATTGCCGGGGGTTTGGGGGTTAAGATGGCAGCCCCGGACCGCGAGGTATACGTCATGCTCGGGGATGGTTCCTATCTGATGATGTGCACTGAGATCGTGACCGCCATACAGGAAGGTCTCAAACTGACCATCGTAGTGCTGGATAACCATGGCTATGCCAGCATCGGCGGGCTATCGGCGGCTTGTGGAAGCCAGGGATTCGGAACCCGCTACCGGTTCCGTGATTCCCAAGGAAAAATCGCTGGGCAGGATCTGCCCATCGACTTCGAGAAGAATGCAGCCAGCTTGGGAGCCCATGCTATCCGTGCCAGGGACCTTGCCGAATTGAATCGTGCTCTGGCTGAAGCCAAACAGCAAACCAAGACCACAGTCATCGTGGTTGAGACCGATATCGACGAACGTGTGCCTGGATATGAGTCCTGGTGGGATGTGGCCATCGCGGAGGTCTCCGAAATCGATACAGTCCAAGAGGCTCGTAAACGGTATGAGGAAGCGATCAAGAAAGAGCGGTATTTCCTGTAATTCGTGGGCACCGACAGAGTGAAACCATGGATTCCCGCTTTCGCGGGAATGACGATGATTTGATTTCTTTGAGGACCTGAAATGCATACGATCCGCGTGGCCAATGCCCCGTGTTCCTGGGGGGTTTTGGAGTTCGACCTGGAGGGAGAGTCCGCGAGCTATGAACGTGTACTCAGCGAGATGACCCTTTCCGGATATGAGGGAACCGAGTTCGGGGATTGGGGCTTTCTCCCCACTGAACCCGAAAAGCTGAAAGAGGTTCTCAGATCCCACTCTCTCGAACTTCTGGGTGCCTTTGTTCCAGTGGCGCTCTCCAGTCCTGAAGCCCTCGATACCGGAATTGAGACTGCCCTGAAAACTGCAAATCTGCTTTCCAAGGTACATCCTTCCCCCTTCATCGTGCTTGCGGATGACAATGGCAAGGTCCAGGAACGGACAAGGTGTGCCGGACGGATTCAACCACACCAGCAACTCACCGATGAGGACTGGCGATTCTTCGCACATGGTGCGGAATCCCTGGCTCGCGCAGTTCGCGATCAGACTGGACTACGTACCGTCTTTCATCATCACTGCGCAGGTTACATCGAGACGCCACACGAAATCACGAAATTGATGGAATTGACTGATCCTGATCTCCTCGGTCTTTGCCTCGATACGGGACACTACACCTTTGGTGGTGGCAATGCGCTGGAGGGCCTCAGACATCATCGGGACCGGATCTGGCATGTCCACTTTAAGGATTGTGAGCCAAAAATTGCGAACATAGCGAGAGAACAGGGCTGGGATTATTTCAAGTCCGTGGCAGAGGGAGTTTTCTGTGAACTCGGTAAAGGCGAGGTGGATTTTCCGGCAATCCTCCAATGTCTTCGGGATTGGGGTTACAAAGGGTGGATCGTGGTCGAACAGGATGTGTTGCCGGGGATGGGTTCTCCGCTTGAGAGCGCACGGAGAAATCGGAATTATCTGAGGAGTCTGGGACTATGAACGAATCACGAACTCTTCGTGTGGGAGTCATTGGTGCGGGAAGAATTGGTCAGGTCCACGCGGAGCATCTTGTTCAGCGAATTCCCGGGGTAGAGCTGGCAGCCATCGCTGATGTACGAAAAGAGGCGACGAGGGAATGTGCGATCAGATTACGGATTCCCACTTGTTCACAAGATCAGGAAACGATCTTCAGGGATCCCTCCATTGATGCCGTGGTGATCTGTAGTTCAACTGACACTCACTCCGCGTTTATAGAAGCGGCTGCCCATGCTGGAAAACATATCTTCTGTGAAAAACCTATCGACTTTGACCTGCAAAGGATCAGAAAGGCTCTTTCCGCAGTGGATCAAGCTGGAGTAAAGCTCCAGATTGGCTTCAACCGTCGTTTCGATCCCAGTTTCAGTCATATCCATGACACAGTCGTCTCGGGTGGAGTGGGAACACCCCATGTGGTCCGCATCACCAGCCGTGATCCAGCGCCTCCTCCCATCGAGTACATCAGGGTTTCAGGCGGGATCTTTCTCGACATGAGCATCCATGACTTCGACATGGCTCGTTTCATGGCTCGTTCCGAGGTCGCCTCAGTCTATGCCGTGGGAGCGGTAAACTTGGATCCGAAGATCGGTGAGGCCGGAGATATCGACACCGCGGTCATCACTCTAACCTTCGAGAATGGGGTGATCGCCACCATCGATAACTGCCGTCAAGCGGTCTATGGCTATGACCAGCGGGTGGAAGTCTTCGGATCAGAGGGAGTCATCTGGGCGGATAACTCGACCGCCTACCGGACAGTGCATGGAACCCGCGATGGGATGAAGGGACCGCTCCCCCTGCACTTCTTCATGGACCGCTACATTGATTCCTACATCCTCGAGATGAAGGCTTTTGTGGAGTGTTTGAAAGAAAACAAGACACCGCCAGTAACTGGAAAAGATGGCCTGGCGCCGGTGGTGATCGGGCTGGCCGCGAAAAAGTCTTTGATTGAGAATCGTCCGGTTGCACTCAAGGAAATCCCAGCCTGAAAGGCAGGTTGAACATGAACCGAAGAGACTTCATCGAAACAGCCGCGCTATCAACCATGGCTTTTGGGATGAGCGCCTTAAAAGTGCATGGCGCTGGCGTTCCAACAACAGGGAGGAAAGAGATGCCGCTCGAACTTAAAGATGGAGATATTGTTTTATTCCAGGGGGACAGTATTACCGATGCCGGACGCCGCGATCAAGGCCCAGAGGGGATGGGAAATGGGTATACCCTGCTCACCTCGATCTGGGTTACAGCCGCCCATCCCGAACGCAAGATTCAGTTTGTCAATCGAGGAATCAGCGGGAACCGGGTCATCGATCTGCAGGGTCGCTGGAAGGAGGATTGCCTGGACCTTAAACCCACTTGGGTTTCCATGCTGATCGGAGTCAATGACACATGGCGGCGTTACGACAGCAACGATCCCACATCTGCCGACAGTTTTGAAGGTGGATATCGTGATATCCTCAACCAGGTCCGTGATCATCTGAAAGCCAGGATGATTCTCATGGAACCTTTCCTCCTGCATGTCTCCGACAAGATCAAGGAAATGCGTGAGGACCTGGACCAGAAGATCGAAGTAGTTCACCGGTTGGCCAAGGACTACAACGCCAAACTGATCCCGCTCGACAGTCTTTTCCAGGAAGCCTGCAAGCACCGCGATCCCGCTTTCTGGGCGGCGGATGGAGTCCACCCCACTTGGGCCGGCCATGCGCTGATGGCACAGGCATGGCTCGAGGCGGTGGGGGGGTAGGTTTCTTTTCAACAGTAGGTGTAAGTTCAATCAATTCAAATACGACTTCTGGAGATACTGAACAAAGGGGGAGTCATCTTAACTCAAGATCCTCCCCCTTTTTCACATTCATCTGGCCGAATTCAATCTGAAACAAACCCGCCACCGATTCTGTTATGTCCCCCATGGAAACCCTTGACTCAATTTATTCGACAAAATAGACTTACCGTTAAGTAAAAGAAGGGGTCTTATTACCATTGAGTTCACCACTCACCCAACCTGCCAATAACGCCTCCGAGGATGTAGATCCAGTCAGAGTTCGACTCCTTAAGTCCGCTATCGAGCTGTTTGGACGAAAAGGCTATGCGGCTACCAGTGTCAATGATATCGTTTCGGCCGCAAATGTAACCAAACCGAACCTCTACTACTATTTTACAAGCAAAGCCGGAATCTATTACGCCATCCTTAATAAGCTGTTCTCTGAGCTCGATGTCATCCTGGATCGAGCCGCACAGCAAACAGGATCCTCCCGGGAAAGATTAACGGATCTGTGTGGTGAGATTTATCAACATTTCATGGATAACCTTGATGCTGCACGCATGATCTACCTTGTTTATTTTGGAGCGCCTCAAGGTAGTCCGGATTTTGACTTTGATGCTTGTCGGCTTAAGCACCACAAACTGGTGGAGGAGATTATCCGGACTGGTATTCAGGAAGGTGAAATCAAGCCGGGAAATACACACGAAATGATGATGGCGGTTGTTGGTCTCATGCACACTGCCATGGAGTTGGAACTTTGCCATTCAGGCCCCCGGTTAGGGCGAGAGGGGCTTACTCATGTCCTCAATCTCCTCTTCGATGGACTTTCAGCTACCACAAAAAAATAAATCGGAGGCATCGATGTGAAAGCCACCAAAGCTTACTTAGTAATCTGGATCTTGTTTCTTGTTGGATGTGGAGGTCCCCCTGAAGGTGCTCCTCCTGCTTCAGACGCCGAAGTAGCGACACTGGTTGTCTCAACACGGAGTGTGGTATTGACTACGGAGCTGCCGGGGCGAACGACAGCTTATCTCATTGCCGAAGTCCGTCCCCAGGTCAACGGCCTGATCCAGAAACGTCTCTTCACTGAAGGCTCCGAAATTGTTGCCGGACAGGAGCTGTACCAGATTGACCCGGCTCCTTTTCAAGCCGCACTCGAAAATGCTGAGGCGAATCTCGCCTCCATGAAAAAAAGCGCTGACAGGGCTCGAGCCAGCCTGGAAGCCAGCATCGCAAATGTTGCCCATCAGAACGCTGTTTTGGATCTCGCGAAGACCAATTCAGATCGCTACCAGGAACTGTTCAAGAAAGGGGCCATCACAGAGGTTCAGCGTGATCAGGTGGTGACCGAGGTCCGGGTTGCTGAAGCGACAGTACGTGCTGCCGAAGCCCAGGTCGAAAGTGACCGCCAGGCAGTGGCAGCGGCGGATGCCGCTATCAAGCAGGCAGAAGCAGCGGTGGAAGCTGCACAGATCAACCTGGGGTACACCAAGATCACGTCTCCCATTACCGGCCGGATCGGACGATCCAATGTGACTGAGGGGGCCATTGTTACCGCCTATCAGGCAATCCCGCTCGCAACCATTCAGCAGTTCGACCCGATTTATGTGGATGTACCGAAATCCACTGTTGTCCTGAATCGAATTAAACGTTACCTGGCGGATGGACGCCTTAAGGACTATGGGTCGGATAAAGTGCAGATTCTCCTTGAGGACGGGACAGTTTATCCGTTGGAAGGAACTCTCCAGTTCCGCGATGTGACCGTGGACCCGACAACTGGATCCATCATCATGCGTATCGTGGTTCCCAACCCCGATGGTATTCTCCTGCCTGGGATGTTTGTCCGTGCGATCGGGCAGGAGGGTGTCAATGAGCGAGCCATTTTGATTCCCCAGCAAGCGGTGACTCGCGACCACAAGGGAAATCCCCTGGCTTATGTGGTGGATGCTGAAGGCAAGGCTGAACAACGTTCCCTCACAATCGATCGCGCGATCGAGGACCAATGGCTTGTCTCTTCAGGACTTGCCCCCGGGGAACATCTGGTCATCGAAGGGTTACAGAGAGTCCGTCCGGGTGCCACTGTGAAGGAAGTTCCTTATGAACCCCCTCCGAAAGAGGGTGGGATCATCAGTCCAGGCTCACAACCAGTTGCGAACTCGAAGTGAAAGGTAAGAGGGATGCTTTCCAAATTCTTTCTTGACAGGCCGGTTTTTGCCTGGGTGATCGCCATCCTCATGATGGTGCTGGGTGGACTGGCCATTTATCTTCTGCCGATATCTCAATACCCACCCATCGCTCCTCCCTCCATCGCAATCGACTCCTTTTACCCGGGTGCTTCCGCGGAGACAGTTGAAAACAGCGTCACCCAGATCATCGAACAAAAGATGACCGGATTTGACGATATGCTGTATCTCTCCAGTACGAGTGATTCGGCGGGTGCCTCACGGGTTGAGTTGACTTTCCGGGCCGGAACCGATCCCGATCTGGCTTGGGCCAAGGTGCAGAA
>CAYZUX010000217.1:0-9947 GCA_964481775.1 uncultured bacterium
GGATGGGAAATTGAGGGGGCAAATCAGGATATCTCACGTGAGGCAGTCGAACGTGGATGGTACGCCCTGGCGGTGATCAGGCCCACCTGGGTTCCTCAACAGGTGGAGTATTACCTCAATCTGCCCGGCGTGATCGGAGTAAAACCCTATTACACACTGATTGGATACGATCGTCATACCCGGGACCGTTACCTCGAATCCAGCATCTTCGATTATCTTCCCCATCATCAACTCGAGGTTCTGGATCATTACCGTTCCTGGGTAACCCTCCATGTGCCCAAGGCAGACCGCCTGGGGCACCCGGAGAATCTCCGTGAAATTCACGAAGTCCGGAGAAAGTACCCGCACATCAAGCTGGTCATTGCCCACTTGGGCAGATGCTATACGGAACCGCATGCGCGTGAGGGACTCTTGCCCCTTAAGGATGATCCCGGTCTTTTTTTTGACAACTCAGGGGTTCTGAATCCCGCTGTCCATCGCCTTGCTCTGGAGCATCTTGGATATCAACGCATCCTGTACGGGACGGATAATCCCGTGTTCTACATGCGTGGACGCCGTCAATGGCAGGGGCGAACCTACATCAACCGGACCAGTTATCCATTCTACTTTAACCGTGAACGTGAATCCCCTGAGATTGAAGCCACCTATACTCTTTACATGTACGAGGCTTTACGAGCAATCAAACAAGCCTGCCAGGATCTCGGCTTGGGCCCACGGGAGGTTCAAATGATCTTCGGGGGAAACGCAGAAGTTCTCATCCGGAGTATCCCCGGTGCCAAAACCCAGTCCAGATGCTGATTCCCGGAAAAGTAATATCTTTCATCGTATATGCCGCAATTAAGGTCCGGAATAAATTTATTATGTTGACAGCGGTGCATGAGACATGGTATAAAGTCCTCATTGTATTGTTGTATTTCTATGTCTATTGACTGTCTCTAGAGTTCATGCTTACCAAAAGTGTAAAACGCGGAAGGAGAGAACACATGAGAAAAAGTCTGATCTGTTTGTTTATCGTGGGTTTACTGGTTGTCACAAGCGGTTGGTCTACTACAGTGACTGTCAACAAAGCGGGTACAGGCGGGGCTTATACCTCAATTAACGCGGCTCTTGCCGCCGGCGGGACTCATATCACCATCACGGACAGCTCAACTTACGAAGAAGACTTGATCATTGGGAACAATAGTACAATCGCTGGCGGTCCCCCTATCACCATTACCTCTGACAAGACGGGCGATCAACGTCCCCGTATAACACCCACAAGCGGGTGCCCGGCATACGATGAAGCTAACACCACTTCTCGTATCCATTGCGTGCAAGTATTCGCACCTAACTCTCACATTTCAAATCTGATCATCGAATCTAACGCGGAATACAGCGCCGGTTGCATGGCAATCATTGCCGAGGGAGTTGTGGTTGAGAACTGTCTATTCCATCCTCGTGCAGGAACAGCAGGGATCTTGGGTTTCAATTACCCCCTTTTGTACTGTGGTACTCAAGGTAGCGGAGGTGGTGTGATTGAACCAGGAGGGCGGCAATGTGACAACGTAATCATAAGGAACTGCGAATTCAATACTGTCTACCCCGGATTGAATCCGGAACCAGTCAACGAAGCCTACATGGGATATCTCTCCAACAGCAATTGTGGTGCATCCCAAATGGTTCGTATGGATATTTATTCGTACGATGGTGTCAGTGGAAGAATCATCGACATCACTTTTGAGAACTGCCTGATGCACTATTCTCCCGATCTGCACATCTTTCCTTCAAACCGCGGAGACGCTGGCGGTCAATTGATTGTTTACCTTAAGAATTGCCGGATGGACGCAGCCGCTAAGTTCAGCATCCGCGGGCGTGGTGCTTGTGTGGTGGCTGACCACACCGTCTTCACACGGACTAACCAGGGAAACCATGGGGATGGTGAAAACTCAGCAATCGCCATTCAGACCCAGAATTCACACATTGACAACTTCGGAAAGGCAACGGACTGTGTGTTTGTGAACTGTGGCAGCGCCTTTGGTAAGAAGGCCTACTATGGTGGTGTCCACAACTTCAATTCTGAAGGAACGATTGAGGTTGATCATTGCACCTTCGATTTGTGCCTGAGCGGTGTCACGGTTGGTGCTGGGGGAGGAGGCACGGAAAACTGTAAAGTGGAGGTTACCAATTCGATATTCCATCGCATTGGATATAGCTCTGAGCCGGGCCTCGATGCAGCCGGCAGACCTCTAGCTGCCACCACACCGTATGACATCCCCGCCGACAAGCTTTACAGAACGTGGTATTGGGGGCTAAATGCAGAGGTTCCCTATTTTGATGCAATCTGGTCTGCCGTTTTCAATGCTTTCCATCCAAGCACACAGGGGATCATCACAGTTCAAGACACCCTGGTGGGGACAGTGGCTGATGAAGATACTCGCACATGGGAACAAGTTTATGAGGCTGACAACAGCTTAGCGATTAAAGAGAATGTCCTTGGGTGCCGCCTTGATTGCGGGTATGTGGGTGCTGACCAAAGGATACGGTATCTGAACGCAGTCACGCGCGGAACACCTATCTTCAAAAACACCGATCCCGATGCGGAGTTCCCCTACGAGCTGGATCCCTCCTCTCCGGGATACACTCCGGAATTGTCAACTAGATGGGGAGCTCGCTTCGGTTCCTCTGTGGTTTCCAGTGTAACTGATTGGAGCCTTTACCGTTAAGGTTCTCTTGAACTGTTACTGCTCTACTCAACTGCTGGGGCGCGGGTTGTATTCCGCGCCCTTTCTGTTTCTGCCTTTATCATCTCTGCCTTTATCATCCCGCTGGCCTGCTTACAGATAGCAATCGGTGGGATAAGATATTTCCACACTGGAGACCCAGGGAGGACTCAACATGCCACCCATCAATCGCCGTGAATTTCTGAAAACCGCAGCCACTGCCACACTCGCTTCCGGATTGACTTCAACCTTCTCCATTAATGCGCTGGGAGCTAATGAGAAAGTAGTGATCGCCGTGATGGGGATCAATGGAAGGGGACATTACCTCGCAGGCCGTTTCCTGGAGCGGGATGACATCATCCTCAAGTATTATACGGATCCCGACACACGTCTTTTTCCTGACAGGGTGAAGGACCTTGTGGACAAGGGCTTCAAGGCACCTGAATGTATTCAGGATTTCCGCCGCGTCCTGGATGACAAAGAGGTCGACGCCGTGGTCATGGGCACACCGGATCACTGGCATGCTCCCGGGACCATTCTCGCCTGCCAGGCCGGGAAGGATGTCTATGTCGAAAAACCCTGCCACCACAATCCCTGGGAAGGCAAGCGGATGATCGAGGCAGCCAGGAAATACAACCGGGTGGTCCAGATAGGTCACCAGAACCGGAGCGCTCCCTACATCCATCAGGCCATTGAATACATCCAGTCAGGGCAGCTTGGGGATGTCCACCTGGTCCGGGTTATGAACAGTAAACCGAGAACCACAATCGGGGTCGAGCCCGATGGCCCTGTTCCTGAGGGGGTGGATTACAGGATGTGGCTGGGGCCATGCAAAGACCGTCCCTTCAACAACAATCATTTCCATTATGCCTGGCACTGGTTCTGGGAGTACTCCGGAGGAGACATCATCAATGATGGCGTTCACCAGATGGACATCGCCCGCTGGGTGGCGGGAGTAAGGTACCCGAAGTCGGTCTACTCAACCGGTGGCATCCACCATTTCAAGGATGACCAGGAGACTCCTGACACCCATGTGGTCAACTGGGACTTCGATGGGCTGACCATGATCTTCGAGCAAAGTCTCTGGTCACCTTACATGATCAAGGTGCCGATGCCGATCCGTAACGGAGACAACCTGCCCCTTTGGCCTTTCATCGGGACTCGAATTGAAATCTCCGGCACCAAGCAGTTCATGTACCTGGGACGTCACGGAGGCGGTTGGGAGGCTTTCGATGCCGATGGGAAGTCTGTCTCCAGAGGCAAAACCACCTTTAACGCGATGGAGCGGGATCATATCGCCAATTTCATCGACTGTATCCATACCCGTAAGCTGCCCAATGCCGATGTACAAGAGGCCCATTACTCGGCCCTGCTGTGCCAATACGCGAACATCTCATACCGCCTGGGGAGGAAACTCCATATCGATCCCCAGACCGAGATCTTCATCGATGACGATGAAGCCAACGCCATGACCCGGCGCCCTTATCGTGAACCTTTCGGGGTGCCGGAGGTGGTGTGAAGCCGAGTAGCTGACCCAAGGGTTGAACCCTTCGGGCCTGGGAATGCTGCACAAGCTGGCACAGGAGTTGGACTCCTGGGCCGGGCCCTTCTGTGGGAGTTGTACTCCCACAAGTTTCAACTTGGTTGTACCACTCGGCGGAGTTCAACTCCGCCAGAAGGGTTCCGCCCAGCAGTTCAACTGCTGGGCGAGCTGGAGGAAGTAAGGAAAGAACTCAACGGAGGAGACTCGAACATGCCCACACTCTCACGCCGTCAGTTCCTGAAAAGAACTCTCAAGGCCACCGCCGCGGTTGGTTTGAGCCATGGCCTAACGCGGCCATCATGGGGAGAGGGATCCCGCTTCGCCGAAGTCCTGACCACCCGGAAACCGACCGACATCAAGATCCTGGAAGTCACTAAAGAGTTCGAAAAGTTCGATTACCGTTCCCCGATGAAATTCGGGGGGAATGTGGTCAAGGATGTGACCCTTCTGAATGTAAAAATCCGGGTGAAGAACCGGGAGGGGAAAGAAGCGATTGGATCGGGGAGTATGACCTTGGGAAATGTTTGGGCCTGGCCACCCAGGGTAGTGCCTCCGGATCAGACCCTGAATGCCATGATCCAACTCGGCGGCCTGCTCGCGGACAGCACTCAATCCTTTGATGGAACCTCTCACCCGGTCGAGATCATGGCCCAGCTGGAGGGGGAGTATATCCGCCAGGCGGCTGGACTGCCTGCATTGGCCGAACCCATGCCACGCCTCGCGGTTCTGGTGGTGGCCAGCCCCTTCGATGCAGCCCTATTCGATGCCTTTGGCAAAGTCAATGGAATCAACTGTTATAACGGACTGACACAGGATCACATGGGCACCGACCTGAAGCGTTATCTTGATGATCAATTCACCGGGGAGTACCTCGACAAGTACACCTTGCGTGAGCCGAAGCCCCGGATGCCGCTCTACCATCTGGTTGGAGCGCTCGATCCGCTGACCCTTGCGGAAAACACCCATCCCCTGGAGGATGGGCTGCCCAATTCGCTGGAAGAGTGGATCGAAAAGGATGGACTCACCCACCTCAAAATCAAACTCAATGGAGGAGACCTTGAGTGGGATGTCAACCGCGTGCTCAGAGTGGAGAAAGTGGCCATGCCGGTTCAGGCCAGGCGAGGTCTCTCAGACTGGAATTATTCCCTTGATTTCAATGAACGCGCGGGGAGTGTTGAGTATTTGCTGGATTTCCTACACAAAGTCAAGGAAGGCTCTCCCGATGCCTACCGGCGGATTGCCTATATCGAACAACCCACCGCCCGTGACCTGCGTTCACAGCCGGAAAACAAGATCCACAAAGCCGCCGCGCTCAAGCCGGTGGTCATCGATGAGACCCTGGTGGATTATGAGAGCCTGTTGCTTGGACGCGAGTGGGGTTATTCAGGGGTTGCCTTGAAAGCCTGCAAGGGAATCAGCCATTCCCTCCTCATGGGCGCGGCAGCGCAGAAGTTTGGGATGTTCCTGTGTGTCCAGGACCTGACCTGTCCGGGGGAATCCTTCCTGATTTCCGCGGGTCTGACAGCTAGGTTTCCCACCACCACCGCCATCGAGGGAAATGGCCGGCAATATGTCCCTCTTGCCAACCGGGGCTGGGAAGACCGTTATCCGACAGTGTTCCATGTATCCAATGGAACCATTGAGACAGGAATTCTCAACAAACCAGGACTTGGCCATTGAGACGATTTCAGATGATGCTCAACAAATGGAGTAGCGAATTTATTCGCCTTGTGTTGCTACCATGCGAATGAATTCGCTACTCCGGGTGTTACTACCATGCGAATGAATTCGCTACTCCGACCAGTTCTTCACCTGCTCTTCCCGCCTCTCTGCCGGGTTTGCGGCGAGCCCCTCGAGGGAGAGGAAGAGAGGATTCTTTGTCCTCGTTGCCATACGGTTTCCCGGGTCATTCTCCCGCCGATTTGTGACCGTTGCGGATACCCGCTTCCCAAGCCCAGTGAGGAGTCTCCCAACGAGAACAATCGTTGCTCGCGATGCGCTTTATCCGTTTTGTATTTTGATCGGGCCAGGGCGGCAGTGCGGTATGAGAATCCGTACAAGGAGCTGATCCACCAATTCAAATTCAAGGGCAGCTGGCGAGTGCGCCCTTTCCTCGTGAATACTTTCCTGGAGGGTTTTTCCCGTTACTTCAAGGGGGAACAGTTCGATGGAGTGGTTCCTGTTCCCTTACATTGGATACGCCATTTTCAGAGAGAATTCAACCAGGCGGAAGTCCTCGCAGGTGCACTGACTGAGTCCCTGTCGATTCCCATGTTGGACAAGGCGATTCGGCGTGTTCGTCACACCACTCCTCAAAGCCGTCTGACAGGACGATGGCGTGAGAGTCACCTCGAGGGGGCTTTCGCTGCGGGCTCCATCCCCGTGGATGGCCTGAAGGTGTTGCTGGTGGATGATGTGATGACGACCGGGATGACCCTTTCAGCCTGCGCGGAGGTGTTACGCGCCAATGGTGCGGCCTCAGTGACTGCCTATGCCCTCGCAAGAAGGGTATGATGGCAGTGAGTATAAGGAGGATGAAATGAAATTCTCGACCTTTCTATCGATAACGGTGCTCCTGGTATTCCTTGTTGGCATCCCGCCCTGCGGAGTATGCCAGGAAGTAACTGATCAGGAAAAGGAAACCCAACTGCTCCTGCAACGTGCCCAACGGGTTCAGGAGAGGTATCCCTGGCTGATCCAGCAGGATCGTGGATTGGCACTGTTTGCGATGAACCTGCCACGTGAGGAGTTCCTGCGTGGAGTGAGCGCGGCCACCGATATCGTTTTTGAGGGAACCGAGGAGCTGCCTCAGCTGATCACTCTCAATGGATTCTTCCTCAACATTGAGGAAGCTCTTCGAAAATTGGGTGACCTGGACCCCAACCTCCGTCAAAGTATCGATCTGAAGAACCTGAAGGGGCGCTTCTACCACCCGGAAGACACCACCGCCGGGCTTTCAGATGATGACCTGGTAAGGAAGTATCGGCGGCAAAAGATGACAGACCTTTCGACGCCCAACAGCATGGGAGCCTTCTTCCCGGGTCACCTGATACTGGAAGGAAACCTCGTTCCACAGCCGGTCCAGATCGAGGTAATTCCGAATCGTGAGCTCAGTGAGGTTCATGTCCTCGCCAATGGAAACATCATTGAACGCATCAGGTACACCGATCCCTATCTGATGGAACAGGAACTGATTCAGGCGGACACTCCCGAGAAGTTCCGCCGGGCGGTGGAATCCAAGGCGGACCGGATCTGGCATCAGGTCAGTGAAATCCCTTTTGCGGGGACAGATGAACGTTTGATGATGACCGTATCTCAGCTTTCGGCGATCTATGGAATCTTGTATGCAAAAAAAGAGGGGGACTCAATCCAGGTTGAGACCGCTGCAGGAAAGAAATTCTCCTGGACACCCGGGAAACGAAAGACAGCGATACCACTCACCGAGACAGAGGCCTATCAGAAGGCTTTTGCCCTTCAGTCACAAATTTTCACGGGACTTGGCTCTGGCGGTGTGGTCTTCTGTTCGATTCAATTCGGTTTCCGAGTCATGCCGGATGGTTATACTTTCATGGAGGAGCTCAAGCGTATCGCTTCTGAGGAAACGGTTACCACCGGAGATAAAGCCCGTAAGATCCGTGAGCGCTGGCCAGACCATGCCGATTGGGTGTTGGAGTACTACTACACCTCACTGATGGATGAAATCGCCCAATCCCCTCCCAATCCACTCCTGAACAGTCCCCTTGTCTTCCCCATGCCGACACCTGTCATGCCACCCATGCCAGCCTTACCAGAGGATAACAGGTCACTCAGGAAACCCGAAGACATTCTCAAGGAACTCCTGGAGAAGAAGCAGTAAAGGAAGAAAAAAGGAAGGTTCAGATTGGAATCGCTGGAACGAGAGGACACTCGTTCCAGCGATTGTCGATCTCCATGTCAACCTGAAGGTTGAAGTCGGAACCGTGAGTATATTTACCAGCTGCCCCCAGTGGAGGGTTCCCTGGTGCCGCCATAGGCGATGGGAGGCGTTGCCTGCTGGTAGCCCTGTTGATAACCCTGGTTATACCCCTGGTAATAACCCTGATTCGCAGCCTGGTTTTCCTTCTTTTCCATGTAGTCTCCCGCGAGCGCTCCACCCAATCCGCCGACACCGGCACCAATCAGGGTTCCCTTGGTATCACCGCCAATGGCCTGGCCGGCCAAGGCGCCCGCACCAGCTCCCAGGAGTGCTCCAGTCTGAGCTTTTGTGGCACAGCCACTCAAAACTACCCCAATCACAAGCAATCCAATTACACCCAACGTCTTCATGAGACTTCTCCTCGCTCTCCAGGCGGTCGATCCTGACATTGATTTTTGACGATCTAATCCCCTTGAGTATTCAGCAGATAGATCTTTTTGTTCACAACCTATTATCGGCCTGTTGATATCTACTCTAAAACCCCCCGGAAGTATATATCCCTCCTCAATTCTGGCCCTCTTGATTGGCGAGCGGAAGATGGAGGATGATTTTGAACTGTAAATTCACTCTTCAGGAGATTGACTGATGAATCGGGTATGGCGAAGTTGGTTGGGTTGTGTCTGTGTTGGGGTCATTCTACACGCGCTAACGGGTGTATGCGCCGATGAGGGTTTCAAGCCACTTTTTGATGGAAAAACACTTTCCGGATGGCGCCCATTGGATGTCACCGGAGAACAGGTTGCTCCTGCCGATAGCGCTTTCAGCGTGAAGGATGGGGTCCTTTATTGTAGTGGTAAGGGAAATGACTATTGGATTGTGGCGCCGGGAACCTATAAGGACTTTGTATTACGCCTCGAATACAAGCTGGTAAAACATGCCAACAGCGGCGTCTTTCTGAGAGTCCCCAAAGCAGGACATCCGGCTTTCCTCGGCTTCGAGGTCCAGATTATGGGTGACAGTGGCGAGGCCCCCACAACCCACTCAACTGGTGCCATCTATGATGTGCTCACCCCCATGCGCAACATGTCCAAGCCCGAAGGCGAGTGGAATCAATTCCAGATCACCTGCAAAGGTTCCCGAGTGAGGGTTGTCCTGAACGATTTTAAGGTCATTGACACGGATTTTGCCAAACTTACTGAGCCAATCGGCAAGTTCACAACTCCCTACTCACAGTTGCCCAAAGAGGGCTGGCTGGGGGTTCAGAACCATGGCGGCGAGATCTGGTTCAGGAATATCGAGGTAAAGGAATTGAAGTAAAACATGAAACAGCTGGTCCAGGAGTTGAACTCCTGGACCAGCTGATGAAATAGGGGTGGCACTTCGCTCACCCCCGGATAACATATCCTCCAATCCGCCCCCCAACTCTGTTTCCGGAGGATATCCATGCCATCGTTCCCCTCTCTGGTTTCAGTTGCGTTTGCGATTCTGCTGTGTCTCCCAGGTTCTGCCTCCCCACTCCTCTTTGAGTCGCGTTGTGATTCCACAGCAGGCTGGGACCTCCTCGATCTCGCCGGAGATGCTTCCCTGCGCGTGGAGGAGGACTCCACAGTTCCCCCCGGTTACGGTCCCAAGGTGATCCGTTTCGATTGCGGCCAGGGGTTGCTCCTGGCCAAAGGGATCCACCTCAAGGAAGGCACGATGCTGGTGCTTTGGAAGGATGAGGCTCCATTCGATGCCGATGGTGATGGAGTGCTCCTGTTCCAGGCCGATTATGGCGATGATCTCGCGGAGGCTCATAACACCAAGCAAG
>CAYZUX010000218.1:0-3487 GCA_964481775.1 uncultured bacterium
TATTCCGGAGGTCCAGGAACTGACCTGTTTCCACACTCCTTAACACCGGTCGTCAGCATCCTGGGATTGGGAATGCCTTCAGTCGTGGTCGCGACCGGCGGAAAATTCCGCTATGAGGAACGTGAGGTTCCTGATACTTTCAATATGTTGATCGACTACCCGGAGAAGGTGACCATCGCGGTCCTTGGCACCCAGGGGAACAATTACAATGCCACGGGAGGACGTGGCGCACCGGGCAGGATCCCGGTGGTACGTGGATGGGAGGGGGCACTGACTGTCGAGGGACAGGAAGTCGTTTTCATCCCCGCCGAAGGTTCCGATAAACAGCCCCAACGCTTCCCCTTCGAGGGAGAGCAGCGCGAGGAAGGACACTGGCAGAATCTCTTTGACTGCGCCAAGAGTGGCAACAAGACTGACAGCCCCATGGATCTTGGATTCGCGGTTCAAACCGCCATCCAGATGGGGATCCTCGGACACCGTGAAGGCAAGGTGGCGAAGTTTGACCGTGAAGCGATGAAGATCGTGCTGTAAGGTTTCCAACAGCTGGCCCCGGAGTTTCAACTCCGGGGCCAGCTTCACAATCAGGTCTATGGTTTCCAGACCCTTGAGAAGTCGAACAACAGCCCGGATCGCCCAGTCTCTGCTGCATCTTCCATCTGACGGAGAACCTCCAGCAAATCTTTGACGTTAATTTCACCATCGGGAATGACATCGCCTTCCATTGTCTGAGTCACAGTAGGTGTGGGAATTTCGGTGAGTGTGGGTGGTGGTGTCCCTGTCGCAGTTTCTGTGAAAGAGGGTGTCACAAGGGGCGTATCAGAGGGGATTGCTGTGGGAGATGGAGTAACTGTCGCGGATGGTTCTTCTGGCTCTACATGTTTTTTCCACACAATCCCAAAACCACCAGACTCCGCCTGACTCTCGTTGCCATCCACTCCATCCATCAGGTTGTGGATGGGGCAATCATTGAGAAGGCGATTCCCTGCGTTATCACAGGACACCCCGAGTTCCTCGCCGCACAGGGTTCCATAGAAGGGCTGAATGCTCTCCAACGAAAAACCGTTGGGTGAGGTGCGTGTCACACGGAGAACATCACCTGCCTGGTCGTCAATAGCCTGAACAACGGTGTCTAACCATGTGTTAACCGCCAGTCCACAGTCGAGGACTGGCGGAAGATTAAAGGGAGTTTCATTGCAGGCAATGATCCCCTCACTGGTGATGTAGGGACAACCGAGACGGCAATCCACTAGGGGAGTGGCGGAGATGATGGAGGATGTATTGCAGTCATTCTCTGGTGGATTGCCTGCGAAGATCTTGAAATGCAATTCCCTGGTGTCCTGGTGAACCAGACCCGCGCAAGTGAAGGTCACCTCGGTGGGGGTGGCGGGGAGGATGTGACGGTAAATGGAAAGGCCGTATTCCCCTTCGGCTGAGATGATATAGGGTCCCAAAGCAGTGCAACCCCAAGATTTAACTCTTGTTCCGTCCATGGTATGGAGTGGATTGGAACTCGTGAAATCATGCGCCGCAATGCCCAAGGTTCCTTGCTGAACATAGGCGATTCCGGCGGATATTGCGAAGAATTTTCCAGGATTTGCAATTAAAGGGAACGACCAACACAGTTTTGGATGGGCTGGATCCAGGATATCAAATCCGAATATTCGTGGTTCACCGTTTACCGATGATGTGCGTGATACACCCAGGAATAATTTTCCAGATAGGAGTTCGAATGAAGATGATTCATAAATGTTGGGTTTCCCGGTTATATTGAAGACCTGTGTGGGGCTAACTGGGTCACTCACATTGTAGACAAGAAAATCCGTTCCCTTGGTGACATAGACATAATCGGCCTTCTTCGCCACTCCATGCATACTGCAATCTTGTCCATCCGGTATTCCCTCATAGGCAATGAAAGGATTGGAGGGGTCTGTAAGGTCGATGATTGTAAGTATCCCGTCGTCTGGAGATACATAAAGGAATGGCCTGTCATATGCCATTTGGCCATACATACTTATCGGGATCGTAGAGAGAAACCGGGGTTCATTCAGGTTTGAGATATCGTAGACCGTCACAAGATCGTTATAGGATCCAGTCACAAGAAGAGATTCATCAGCAGCCATTGAGGTGTTTATTATTTTATCTTTTGGCTGCATTTCACTGAGGACTTTTGGATTCTTTATATCGGAGACATCTATATTCCAAACATAGCTAACACTCGCCCGGCCCGATGTATGAAGAGTCGTGCCATTCAATAACAAACCCTCTACATCCACTGGTTCACTGTAAGCTCCAAGTATTTCAGGATGAAATGGCTCGGACCAGTCAATAAAGAGAATATCTCCGGTATCACGTGAGACACAGGTCATCGTCCCAGAGTTTACAGCCTGGTTGACTGCGGAAGGGAAGGGATGGAGGGGATCAGTCGGGTCTAATTCAGAATGAGGGAGTGGATCATACGTCAATCCCACGATACTCCGGGGATCGGATATATCATACAATCTGATGAATGGGCCCCAAGTGATGACACTATCACCCATCAAATGCAAATGATCACCAGATGTCTTTGTAGATCCGAGGATGAAAGGCGTCTCCTGGTTCTTCACATCAAGACAATACAGTCCGCTACTACCAATGACATAAACAGTTTCTCCGCTTGCCTCGACTGATGTAGCGTTTGAAATTGAAAAATACTCTCTGAACAATGTAGGATTCGTCCCTGCATTGAGATTGAGAATGTGAAGATTATCTGAATTGACAGCGAGGTAGGCTCTGTCTCCGGCTACACATACATCCAAGCCTGCAGCTGGATCGACCCCGTTAGCCTGAAATGCATGGTAGGTTCCAGTCACCTTGGGATGAGATGGATTGGATATATCAAGGACCGCGAGAGAAATGATACCAGATGTCAGGTACGCTGTCTCTTCCTGCAATAGAATGCTGGTGATAGGATTATCATCGCTGGTCAATCTGGTGAGATCATCTCCATTCAGGAGAATGGGATTCCGTGGGTCATTGATACGATACGTATAGACCATGCCTTTCTGATCGCCAACGATAAGGATGTCTCGATTTACCGCCATGGCGGTGATGGGATAAGACAGGCGGATCCGTTTAACACACTTCAATTCCGCAGGATTTCCGATATCAAGAACCGTGAGATGCAATCCTATCCCGGCATATGCGTAGCCATCCGTCAGGGCGACAACGCGGTTTACACCTCCCATTGAGGCCACCCTCTCAAATCTGCCATCTCCCCTTGTCTCAGTCGGCGTTGCTGTATGTGTTGGCGTATCCGTTTCGGTTTGAGTGAAAGTGAATGTCGGTATTGGCGTTCTGGTGGATGAGGGGGTCTGAGTCACAGTAGGCTGATTCACGTCAACGTGCTTATTCCACACGATCCCAAAGCCGCCAGTCTCCGCCTGATTCTCATTCCCATCCACTCCATCCATCAGGTTGTGGATGGGGCAATCATTGAGAAGGCGATTCC
>CAYZUX010000218.1:3587-9939 GCA_964481775.1 uncultured bacterium
TTGGGTGAGGTGCGTGTCACACGGAGAACATCACCTGCCTGGTCGTCAATAGCCTTAACAACGGTGTCTAACCATGTGTTAACCGCCAGTCCACAGTCGAGGACAGGAGGAAGATTAAAGGGAGTCTCATCACAGGCAACCATGCCCTCGCTGGTGATGTAAGGACAGCCGAGACGGCAATCCACGAGGGGAGTCGCATCGATCACTGAAGATGTGCTGCAGCCGCCTTCTGGAGGCTCACCCATGTAGATCTTGAAATGCAGTTCGCGGGTATCCTGATGAATCATTCCGGCGCAGTTGAAGGTGACTTCGGTGGAATTGGGGAGGATGTGGCGGTAGATGGAGAGGCCACCACCCTCGGCCACATAGAGACGTGAATTCGAAGCCACTATCTCACTGATTGTTCCAGATCCAGGCCGTAGACCTCTGGTAATAAGCTCCCGTGGGCTTGCCGGAGAAGTAATGTCGAATACCTGAAAAGACGGTTGAATCGTACCGATGTACAATAAACCCGATGAAATTTCGAGTGCGGTCGGGAATTGGTTAGATGAAATTTGCGAGACTTTATGAGGATGAATCGGATCGGTTAGGTCATATCCATAAATCCATGGACCAGTTGGTAAGCCAGTCTCAAATCGCAAAAATAAATTCTTTCCAGCTCCTGCTATCTCAACACAATCAACATCGGTGGATGTGTAACGAGCCAACACTGGCTTGGAAGGTTGTGTGATGTCATAAATGAACAGACCTTCGTCCGAAGAGTTCCTATGGACACAGATGCAATTTCCGGCTTTGAAAACACCTTCAGCCCAGGATTCGGTACCCGATGGGGAGGCACGGAACAAGACCACCGGTTCTGATGGCTCCTGAAGGTCTACAACCGTCAAACCGGCGCTTTTTGAAACACCATACAAGTAGGGTTCCTCATAGACCACATCGCCACTCAGGATCACATCGAATGTCGAAAGGACGGTTGGAGTGGCGGGAACACTGACATCATAGATGGCACTTTTACTGCCAGCATATGTGGCAAGCATGAGCCCATCTCTCAGAGGTCTTGGATTTGACCGGCCTGTCCGCTGGTAGAGCGTATAAAGATCTTCAGGCTCGGAAACATCCACAATCCAAATGTTATTACTGCTCATGAAAACGGTATTGGCCTGAACTCCGACACTCTCGATGGCATAGGGCTCATCTCTGAAAACACCGATTGTACGTGGATGACCATGCCGGCTCCAATCAATCAAACGGATCTCACTTGTTTCTGTTGAGGTCACAAAGAGGGTGTCTCCCAAAAATGCAGACCGGCCATATTGGGTATGCAGCTCCTCGGTCTCGATCATGTATCTCAACGGTTCCGTGGGATCGGATACATCCACGAGATGCAGGTTCTGGCCAGTGATCAAAGCCCGCTTTCCCTGGATGGCAAAATCGCGGAATCCAGTAGAAAAAGCTCCAATCAAGACTGAACCTACAACTTCCGGTGAAAGAGGGTTCGAGATCTCAATACAGAACAAGGTGAGACCATAATCATTCCTCCCAAGGCCATACACCATGTTCTCTTTAACCTGCAGCGCATACAGGCGATTATAGGAAGGCTCCAGGACCTTGGTGGTAACCACCACCGGGTTCGCTCCCTGTTGGAGGTCTACAACCACCAGGGAGCCAATCTCCCGGTTGACAAGGAAGGCATACCTTCCCTCCACCCAGATGTCCTGGCAGTTGACACGAAACGTGGTTGGAAGATTGGAAACATCGCAGGAACCCGTGACCTTGGGAAAAGCAGGATCGGTGAGGTCCACCACAAAGAGCGTACCTCCCCAATAGGCATAAAGGGTATTTTCCTGTACGAAGAACGATGTGAAACGAACTGGACCTCCAAGGGTGAGGGGATGATCTCGGTTCAACCAGACAGGGGTTGTGGGGTCGACCAGGGCATAGACACACACCTCTCCCGACTGATCACCTACGATAAGGAGCTCACCTGCCGTGATGATCGCGGAGATGGTCCCGGGCCGTGTGATTCTTTTGACACACTTCAGTTTGGTGGGATCAGACGCATTCAGAACGGTCAGGGTCTGCCCAAAACTCACATAGGCATACTCCTCATGGAAGGCAATAGGTCCACCCTTCCCCCCCATGGAACCCAGTAGCTCAAACCGTCCTCCATCAGTTAATTCCGATAAAGAACCCTCCTTTGAACTCTGCCGTTCTGACGTGGATTCGTCCGCGAATCCTGTATAACCACTGATTGCTTGCTCTTGAGAACGGGCGGGAATCGATAAACCCGCAAGGACCAGAAACCCAACGAACACGATGCAATAGAAATGAAAACGGTACTGACTTCGACAGACAGTGAGGACGGAGGCGGTGCGTGACCACATGGCGTGACCCTCCTTTGCAAGATGTGAGTAATGAAATGAAAAAAGAACATAATAAATAGCTTAGCCATAGGAAGGAGAATTGTCAAGATATAATTACTATTAAGAGGAAAAGGGCCAAAAAGAGAGGGAAAAAGACCCATTCCAGAGGCTTGGGGGCTGGGGAAAGTTATTCCCCTGCCTGTAAGAACACGACCGCTGTTCAGTCCATCCCTTATCTGGCAGATGGGATTCCAGCTAGGATTAAAACTGATGGAGCGTCATAACTGGGCTTTGTTGACCAATGTGGCGCATTCAGGATAATCCCAGGGGATTTCGGGATAGTTCTGCCACATCTTCACATCCTGGGTGAGCAATCCATACATGTCAGGACGGCGTTGATGCATGGTGCGTAGATGCTTGCGCTGCCAACGGAGTCTGGAGAGATTGATGGATGCGGAGATACAGGAGTCACCCGGCTGCTTCAAACGCGGGTAGAGGCGCATCTCCTCCGGCGGGTCGGTGTAGTCCCCCAAAGGAGTGACACAACCGGGACCGGCAAACCCGGTGTTCCGTCCCGCGGTGATCACACCTCCCACCACACAGCCATAACACTGCGCTGCTGTCAGGCAGTAGGAGTCCTCAATCAAGCCATCGCGCCCATTGATCCAGAGGATGATCTCAGCCCCCATGTAGGAGGTGCATCCCCAAGCCTCGGGGAAATAGCCATCATAACACTGAAGGATCCCAATCGGGGCGAAATCGAGTGGAAACACCTTGAATTCGGTTCCCAGAACTCCCTTGGCCTCGGCATCCTGTCCCGGCAAAGGCGGCCAGAAATGTGGTGCTGGTCCCGATGCTGGATGGCTTTTCAGATAACGGCCAATCAGTTTGCCATTCCGGTCAACCACCCAGGCACTGGTACACCATTGGTCTTTTCCATGGCGTTCAACACACCCGGTGATGGCGTAAATATGGTGCTTCCGTGCCAGTTTAAAGAAGCGTTTCGCGACCTCATCTTCGGGACCAATCCTGTTTCCCAGAACATACTCAGGAAACACAACCAGGTCAGCACCAATCTCAGCTGCCTTCTGAAAGAAGGGGGGCATACGCTCGATAGCTGGGGGAAGGTCTTCGGCATTGTTCAACTGGACTAAGGTGATACGTGCTGAGATGGGTGTCTCTTCCATGGGAATCCCCTTGTGAGTGTCTGTGGCAGTTTCCAAAACTGGAATACCCGGCTGATTACTGTGTGCAGTGTACCCCGCAAGAGTTAGGGTGAGTCCGGCTCCCGCAGCTTCCAGAAATGTCCTCCGATCCATTGAGCATTCGGGGTCCATCCATCTTCTCCTTGCTGACACCCCATCCGGGGTGGTCGCACAACAGGTTGGGGATAAAACTGCTTCGCCTTTCCTGGCGGTTTGAGTAAAGCGAACGACCACCCGGATTCAACCCGTTTTTTTAGCTGGGAGAAAAACTATTACATGAAATCAAGGGGGAGATAAGAAGAGGACCTTCTGCAAAAAAGAAACAAGCCGGAGAAGCAGGACACCTCCCCGGCATGAGTCCTTTGTATAGCCTGATTTATTCGCCGGCAGCGGGAGCGGTTGGTTCGGCGGTTTCCACGGCTGGGGCCGGAACTTCGATGCCATCCGCGAGAATGGAGTCAATTTTCAGGCGGGTGAAAGACTGACGATGTCCATTCTTTCGGTAATAACGTTTCCGCTTGTGGTATTTCCCAACCAGGATCTTGGGAGCACGATCCTGACGAACCACCTCGCAGACCACTTTGGCGCCATCGACAAGAGGGGTGCCTACGCGCCAATCAGAGCCCTCCCCGACCGCCAGTACCTGATCGAGCTCAAGATGCTCCCCCACTTCGGCGGCGATTTTCTCGACATCGATGCGGTCTCCAACCGAAACCCGTTGCTGTTTTCCGCCGCTGCGGATGATCGCGTAGACCATAATCTCCTCCTGAACGTGCAAACCCTTAACTTATACGGATTCCGGGGGGCATGGTCAAGGGGTATGGCATCTGAATGAACGGCCTCTTGACCCATGAGCCCTGTGGACTGATGATCTTTATCTCATGGAATTTGATCTACCTGCATGGCTTGATCTTTCCAACACTACCCAGAAGTTCAGGAATGATCTTCTCCTGATCGGCTCCACCGTTTTCATCCTTGGTTTTGATCTGGTAGCCACCTGGCTGATCCTCCATGACAGGGTGGAAGCGGAGACCGGACCTTCACCAGATCCAGGCTCCGACAATGCTTCCGGGGTCGCTCCCTCCACGTTCACTTCCACTGTTGATACAGCCTCCTCCAAGTGGAAACTCATCAAGGCCAATGTTTGTTCACTCCTCTTTGCCAGCCTTCTCATAGCAGGTGTGATTCTTTTTCCTTATTGTTTCGAGAAAGGTTACCATGGCCTTCTGATTCCTTCTGCTTTTGTTGTGGGTGCTCTTTTTTACTCGAGGGAAATTGTTTCACGGAAGTTGCGGCTTTTACCACCAGCCCCCCCATCCCCTTCAGATCGCATAAGCCTTCTACTGGCTACTACAGTGGCATTCTTCCTCATCCTTTTGAGATGGGAAAAGGTTCCGATTGGCATGAATGGAGATGTCGGCACGATCTGTATGAGTGGTATGCGGATGTGGAATGACCATCTCCATCCCTTGCGGATCAATAGCTCAACCCTTCCGGGGCTTCTGGATCCCCTCTATGGAGGGGGAGTTCTATTGACCGATTCACCCTTCTTTGGGAACCGGTTATACCCTCTCTTTTGTGGAATCCTCTGCCCTGTCGTGATGTACCGCTGGGTTCGCCTGATCGGTTCCAGAGAACTGGCATGGTTCACCACCATTGTCATGATCGCCACCCCCTTCTTCCAGTATTACAGCCGTGTTCCGATGGGAACCAGCCTCTGGCTGATGGAATTGATTTTCTTTTATGGAATGACCCGTTCACTGGTAACACCCGGGAAGCTTGGTCCGCTGCTGGCAGGGATCGCACTGGCCCTGGCACAATGGGATTACTACGCCTCAAGAACGCTGGTTGCTGTGGGTCTGACAGCCCCCTTTCTGGCATGGCCTTTCCGGAGAACGTTGGCACAGGGATGGTGGAAACGTCTTCTGGTAATCCCTCTCTTTGGGATCGCATCCTTGCTCGCTTTCCCACTGATGGACAATTTTGGCAGCCGGCAATGGACATTCTATTTCTCACCAGCCTATTTCAGCGTTGAAAACTCAGATATTGCCCGGAATCCCAGTATCCTCGGAGCCAAGATACTCGGTCATCTGGGGATGTGGTTCTCACCGGATTGGAATGAGGCCCGGTTCATGACTGTCCCCTCCTCTCCGGTCATGTTTGGCCCTTTTGCAGGATTGCTGCTCGTTGGGCTTGGATTCTCTCTGTACTCGATATTCACTTCAATCGGATTCCTCCTGGTGTCGATCTTCATCTTTGGGATCGCTAGTTCTCTTGCCTCAATGGGGGCACCTAACGGACACCGCGCCATGACCTCCATGCTGCCCATCCTGCTCCTCGTAGGGATGGGGTTCTCTGCCC
This sequence comes from uncultured bacterium, assembly GCA_964481775.1. Taxonomy (GTDB): domain Bacteria; phylum Hinthialibacterota; class Hinthialibacteria; order OLB16; family OLB16; genus OLB16. The sequence goes on from CAYZUX010000218.1 coordinate 9,517, forward strand.
TGTGGCCCAAGCCCTCCAGGCAAGAGGCCTATGAGGAAGGAAGTCGTAAGACTGACGAAGCACCCTTTGGTTTTATAGACCGTCTCAGACAGTCACTGGTGCTGATCCTGCTTCTTTGGGGTTGTGTGGCTTCCATCCAGCATTTCCAGGTCGACATGTGGAAGGACTGGAGAACGATCCGTGCTCAGGAATATGATGAGAATCTGCGTGCGTTGCGGTTCCGCGAAGACAGAGAGAAGTTTGATGTGGTCATCGCTCCAGGTCCTAAAGACTTCGATTTCTTCATCACTGAAAATGATCAGTTCACAAAACTGGATTATGGCAACTGGCTGCCTCCCAACTGGTCCCAGCGTCCTCAGGCTGTCCATGCAACAACCCATGTCCAAGGTCTTTCAGGCCTGGCCAAAAGCCTGACTCCATGGC
>CAYZUX010000219.1:0-9843 GCA_964481775.1 uncultured bacterium
CAATGCCACGATATCCGCATCCTTGGGAATCTCACCCGAAGCGGGCAAACGGAACGAATTGGCCTGGATGTTTTCCGCGGCGAGTGAATCCTTGAGCAGACTCAGGTTCACGGGGCTTTGTCCCTCCAATTCCTTCTCATAGTGACCAGTCAGGAAGTAGGCCGTGGTAGCCTCCCGGTGGGTGACCTTCTTGATCGCATTGCTGATATCCTCCTGCTTCATCCCTTTGGCTTTTTCACGGAAAGGGGTGCCATTGACGGTGGTTTCAGCGATCAATGCCGGTTCCAGGGCGGAGGTGAGCAGGGTCTTGTATTCCAGGGCGGTGTCATAATCCTTCGCCACATCGAGCAGGACATAGTCCACCTTGTTGGAACGCTTCTTGTATTCATCCAGGAGAGTCTGGATCTGTTCAAATTCCCCGCTCGCACGCTGCATGGTGGGGTAGAAAACCAGGATCTTCACCTCTGTCTGGAGGTTATCGAGGATGCTTGCGGTCTGGTTATCCAGGGTGTATTTCCCAGTCGAGGAAAGATCCCAGGTCTTGTCGCGGTTCTGAGCGATCAGGTAGATGACCACCAGGATGGCCACCGCAAAGATGCTCATCAGGATGGCATTAACCCCATACATGGTGGAGCGTTTGGCCATCTCACGCAGGTTGGTCAGGACAAATACCGCCACCACGATTACCCCGGCGATCATGACATAGGTTGGATAGGGGGTCTGGCCTTTGTTCACCAGGGCCAGGATCACCCCCAGGATGACCAGAACTATTCCAATTGGGAGTATCTTTGTTTTCATCGGTTTAACCCCTCCACCGGTGGGACTCGAGTGAACGCATGGTAATGAAGAGTGAGCCCACCATGACACAGAGATAGAAGACAACATCCGAAAGGTGAACCAGACCCTTGTAAAGGTCCTGGCTGCGGTTGGTCAGCGAGACAGCCTCCGCGATCTTCTTCCACTGCTCAGGTATGTTGTCACCTTGCGCGGCCCATCCCACCACCCACATGAACAGGAGAAGTGTGAAGGTCAAAGCCGCTGCAACGATCTGATTCTCGGTCAAAGCCGAGAAAATAAACCCGATGGCGATGCAGGCCGAGCCGAACAGGAAAAAGCCCAGCAGGGCCGACAATGCCGGTTTCCATTCAACGACTCCGCCCTCCGCTTTGAAGAAGTCCGGGATCATCAGGTAGAGCACCAGCAGCAGCACCATCAAGGTAAACACCACCAGGCTGGCCAGATACTTCGCAAGCACCACCTGCAGGTCCGACAAGGGGTAAGTGTACAGCAACTCGATGGTTCCCTGGCGCTTTTCCTCGGAGATAGCCCGCATGGTGAGCAGGGGAACCAGGAAGATGAGCACGATCGAAAGGGTTCCGAAAAAGCCCGGAATGATCAGTTCCGTGAAGTTCGGAACCGGGAGGTCCCGTGCCATCATCGGGTTTTGCTGCATCTGCATCTGGATCATCGGGTACTGCTCGCAGTATTCCGAGTACTGAAAGAGAAAACCGATGCTGTAGAACCATGCCGAAAGAAAGGCGAAGATCACCAGCACGACATAAGCGATCGGGGAGGTGAAATAGTGAATGACCTCCCGTTTGAATATCGCGAGAAAGGCTCTCACTGTTGGGCCACCTCCCTTGTGGGTGATTCAATCGAGACGCCCTCGGAATCCTCGCTCTCGCGCTGTTTGTCCTGGGCGCTGATACAGCGGATAAAGACATCCTCGAGCGTGATCTCGCGTGAACGAAGATCGATGAGATCCACGCCGGAGTCAGTCACCGCCTTGGCGACCTTGCCACGCAGGTCGGGATCGGTGGGGATTCCCACACGCAGAGTCAGGTCTCCATTGGTACCGATCGCCCTGGCCTGACGGCTCTCCATGTCAGTCACAACCGAGAGAACCCCGGCCACACCACGGATAGCCTGTTCGGCTTTCTGGGTATCCCCTTTGACAGTAACCAGGATCTCCGTGTTGGTGGCATTCTGCTGGGTCATGTTGGCGAGGGTATCCGAGGCGATGATTCTGCCCTGGTTGATGATAACCACCCGGCTGCAGGTCATGCTGACCTCGGGGAGGATGTGAGTCGACAGGATCACGGTACGCTTGCCGGCCAGCTCCTTGACCAGTGAACGGATTTCCTTGATCTGGCGTGGATCGAGGCCGACCGTGGGCTCATCGAGGATCAGCACCTCCGGATCATTGACCAGCGCCTGTGCCAGCCCCACACGTTGGCGGAAACCCTTGGAGAGTTTCTTGATCAGCCGGCGGCGCATGGATTCCAGGCCACAGTCGGAAATCACCTTGTTCACCGCTTGTTTACGGTCTTTCCCAGTCAGGCCCTTGATCTGTCCAACGAAATCCAGGTAAGACTCCACTGAAAGATCGGTATACAGCGGGACATTCTCCGGGAGGTACCCGATCCGCTTGCGTACCTCATCGAGCTGCCCAAAGACATCAAACCCAGCCACCCGTGCTGTTCCCGAAGTGGCCGGGAAGTAGCCTGTCAGGATTCGCATGGTGGTGGTCTTTCCAGCACCATTCGGTCCCAGAAAGCCGAGGATTTCTCCTTTCTGCACCTCGAAACTGACATCCTGAATCGCGGCTACCGCACCATAAAACTTGCTCAACTTATCAACTTCTATCATCCGCAACCTCCTTTCCCCCCGGCCACTCACATTGGCCTGGAAGAACCAGATAATCCTCATGCATACATCTCTCCCCCCCATCGATTGCGAGATCCAAATGGCAAAACGAAAGGTCGGGAAAAGTTTTTCAGGTCGTATACTCAGGTGGGACTTTTACAATCTCATCATGACAGCCAACCTCTATGAGCCCTTTGAAGAAAATTATTTCCCTCCCCGGAACCCCGAGCCCAGACAGTCAGGCTTTTGATACATTCAGACTTTTTCTCAACGAATCCCGGAACCATCGGTAACGGAAAAGATGGTCTCACCCAAACCGCTGCGATCTAAAGAGAATCAATCGCGATTGTCAAGGTAGGGAAGTCCATGGACAAAATCCTCAGACACGATGACTTAACAGGGGGGAATTTGACAAAAACCCATGGGAAATCTGGTCAACCCTTCAAAAGTGTTGACCAGGTTCCAGATAAGTTGTAAAATAAATGAAGGATTCGGGAAGAATCTTTTCAACCCTTTCCCCACAGCCCATATCCAGTGGGCATGATTCCCTACCAGGAGGACAGTAATGCAAAGTGCCTACAAGTTTCACAGGAGATGCTCGTATCTCCTCAGCGCTCTCTTTTTGATCGGAATCACGGCTGGAGTTGGATACAGTGCCGCTTTCGACGCGTTTCTCGAAATCGAAGGGGTTCCAGGAGAGAGTGAAATCAAACCTGGAGCAATCGAAATCCAGAGTTACAGCTGGGGATTAACCCAGACGGGGTCCATGAGTGGTGGTAGTGGAGGTGGCACCGGCAAGGTTTCCTTTCAGGATTTTCACTTTGTGAAGAAGAGTGATAAATCTTCACCCAAGCTGATGGAAAGATGTTGCACAGGTACACATTTCCCAAAAGCAATCCTTACACTCAGGTACCAGCCAGATCCTTCCCCGGAAGGGACACCTGCAGACACCCAGTACATGCAATACACACTCGAAAATGTATTGGTCAGTAGTTATTCTACTGGGGGAGCTACCTCGTCAGGTGATCCTCTTCCTTTGGAGCAGTTCTCACTCAATTTCACAAAAATCACTTACGATTACATGAGAACCGGAGCCAATCCGGCTGAGGCCTCCGCGGCTTGTGTCGGTTCGGCCACCCAATGACTCTCATGAGAGTACCAATGCTTGCATCCAATAATTACAAAAAGAAAACCCACGGAATCCCCAAGTGGACTCTTTGCGTTACTCTGCTGATCCTGGGAGTGTCTGGAGAACCTGTACGGAGTGGCAGCCCGAATGACAGCGGACCCGGAACCGGAGGAATGTCGATCCCGCGTCTTTTCACTGCTGACGACTTTTCCTCTGTGCGCCACCAGGTTCAGATGGTAACCCGCACCATTTCGCCGCCCATCCTGCGTGCGATCGGAGCCTGCGTGGATCCGGATGGAGGTTTCCCCAATGATCCGGTGGAATACGATCTGGTAGTCACCACAACGGATTCGCTGGATATACCCTGGTTGCCCGGTGAAACCCATTGGATTCTCCTCAAGGCACGGTCCTCATCCTCCAGGTTTGTTCATGCTCCGCCGAGGATTGACTTGCTCCTGGTCGGGACAGGCGGAGGGATCTGGCTTGACTTGGGACATCCCCTTTCGGTGAGCGAAGATCCGATCGAGTGGGTTGTCCCCCCACTTCCTCCGGGAGTCTACCGTTTCCACGCCTTTGATGGATCCACGGGAATGTGCAAAACAAGTGATTTCACATTTGAGATTGCGGAGGACCAGCAAGAGGAGCCAACTCCGACTCCAACGGCCACGGAGACCCCGGTGGTTGAGGCTACACCCACTCCTACACCCACCGAACCCCCCTTAGCCGTCTTCGACTGGGTGCTCAGGTAAAGTTGTTACGCAAGGGCTTGGCCCTCCGAAGGAGAAGTCGTACCTCCGGAGCCAAGCCCTTACCCAACGCTTATCAGTCCTATAATCGCTGGCCTGAGGTTCCGTTCTCGGCCCAGAGTTCAATCGTAAAAAGACAATCAAATGCCTACTGCGAGGACACCACCTTGGGTATGACTAACAGCTTGTTGAAAAACTCGTCCTTGCGATGAGGTTGTGGATTCCCGCTTTCGCGAGAATGACGATTTCCGTGGAAATTTGCTTGTCTCGTCATTCCCGCGAAAGCGGGAATCCACGGTTACATCCATTTTCAACAGGCTGCTAATCAAAAGGTTCTGTTGACAATGCGAATCATTATATGTATTTCACATTCAGATTTTGCTCGCGCACCATCGGCTCCCACCCTGCTTCAGTCGCTCCTATGTGGAGAACTCAAACATAATCGGAGGTTTCCCATGAGAAGTTCAAAAAAGTATCCAAGTGGTTTGCTGTTGCTTTATATCGCTGTGTCAGGGATGTTTTTAACCTCCGGCGCAGCCGATGCCGCCTGGTACGCCAAGTTCGATGGCGTTGATGGCTCTGTCGTGGATGAAAGCTACCAGGGCCAAGTAAAGCTGGAGAGTTTCAGTTGGGACGTGAGCAATCAGGGGCCAATCAGCCCTGACGGTACACGCAAGACGCATCGTGACTTCCACTTCGTAAAACTCGTTGACAAGGCCTCTCCCGTCCTCATGAAACTCTCATGTACAGGTGACCTAATCCCTCAAGCGACCATGACTCTCACTCGAACAACAGGCGACCAGTCCGAACCTTACATGGTCGTCACATTGAAAGATTGCATCATCACAAACTACTCTATCGGAGGATCCTCAAGCGGTGAATCGTTCCCCTTGGAGGAGATCTCGATCAGCTTTTCCGAAGTCAGGTACGATTATTATTTCCAGATGGAGACTGGTCAGTTCAGCAGCGTGTCGACCGAATGTACCAGTCAACCGCTTACCAAATGATCTCAGTGTAACTCTCCCCTTTCTAGCGGTTCTGGAAAGAGCATGAAAGACATACGGTGAGGTGGGAATTCACCCAAAAAAGCCGGAGATCTGAAAGGTTAAAACTCCGGTTTCTCCTGGCTCGCTGGAACATGAATCGATTCTCGTTCCAGCGGATTGTCTCTCCCGCTTTACAAGCCGTCCATCATCTCCTCGGGCAGGTCAGCGTTTGTATAAACATTCTGGACATCATCATTGTCCTCGAGCATCTCGATCATTTTCATGCAGGATTCGGCTTGTTTACTTTCGAGCTTGACTGTGTTCTGGGGGATCATGGAGACCTCCGCCGACTCCACCGGCAGGCCCAGCTTTTCAAGAGCGTTCTTCACATCCTCGACTTGGAACGGATCCGTGAGCACCTCGATGACCCCTTCCTCCGAGCTGACATCCAGCGCTCCGGCCTCGAGGGCCGCTTCAATCACTTTGTCCTCATTCACCTTTTCAGGATCAAAAGCAATCACCCCACGACGTGTGAACATCCAGCCCACACAACCCGATTCCCCCATGTTTCCCCCATACTTACTGAAGAGATGACGGACCTCGCCCACTGTCCGGTTGCGATTATCGGTGAGTGTCTCCACATACACAGCCACCCCTCCGGGTCCGTAACCTTCGTAGGAGATCTCCTCATACTCCGTTCCTCCAAGCTCACCAACCGCTTTTTTGATGGCCCGGTCGATGTTGTCCTGGGGCATATTGATGGCCCTCGCGGCCATGATGGCCGCTCGCAAACGCGGATTCGAATCCCGATCACCGCCTCCCATGCGTGCGGCCACTTGGATTTCCTTGATCGCTTTGGTGAAAAGCTTCCCGCGCTTGGCGTCAATCTTCGCTTTACTCCTCTTGATGGTGCTCCATTTTGAGTGACCAGACATGGCTATTCCTTCCTCCGTCCCGATCTTCCACTAATCCGCGCGAAAAAATACCACGCCCATTCCCCTTATCGCAATGCGGAAGGGGATGACTCCCCCTCACTCATCTCCTCACGTGTCAGTTCCAGGAAGATCTCCTCCAGACGTGACTCCTTCCCTTGAACCAGGGCATGCAACTGGGACTTTGTTCCCATGGCCACCAGTTTACCCTTGGAAAGGATCCCAATCCGATCGCAAACCTCCTCGGCCAAGTCCAGGCTGTGAGTGGAGAGAAACAGGGTTGTCCCATTTTCCCGGGAAAGTTTGAGGAAAAGATCTTTCACCAGCCTGGCTGAACGAGGATCCAGGCCAACCATCGGCTCATCCACGATCAGGTATTCAGGATGATGAAGGAGCGCTGCTGCCATTACAATTTTCTGGCGCATCCCATGCGAATAGCCCTCAATCGGTTGATCCGCCATCGAAAGAAGACCAAACAGTGAGAGATAATGCTCAATCTCCACTTCCAGCTGATCCCGGGGAACCTGGTAGATCTCTCCCACAAAGTGGAGGTGCTCGCGTCCTGTGAGCTTTTCATAGAGGAATGGGGCATCCGGGATATATCCCAGCCGGCGTCGTGCCGCCAGGCAGTCACGGCGGATGTCTAATGGATGGTCTGGGGAACCGTAGAGAACCGTTCCTGAGGTGGGCCGTAACAATCCCACCATCATCCGGATTGTCGTTGTTTTACCGGCCCCATTAGGGCCGAGAAATCCACAGATCTCACCCCTCTGGACAGTCAAACTGAGATGATCAACCGCGGTTTTGGGTCCGAAAATGCGGGTCAGGTGCTGAATCTGGATCATCCGTTTGGAACTCAAGGATCCGGGCCTTGATCTTGCCAATCAGTCCCGTGATATAGGCTTGCTCTGAAAGCCCGCCCTCGCCGAATTTGATGTGAGTGGCATCCGGAACTGTCTGCTTGAGAACAGGATCGATGGGAATCCATCGTTCCGGCTCCAAGCTGACCAGAACCTCATTCCAGGCATGATAATAAAAAGCCCCTCTTTGATAGACTAAACCGGTGCAGATCCTGACAGGGACTCCCGCTGCTCTTGCCAGGGCTGCAAAGAGCGCGGACTGCTCGTTGCAATCTCCTTTTCCGGTGTGAAGGACCTCGATGGCCGAGGGAAGCGTGATCCTGAATTCGGGCTGAATATGTTCCGCCATCCAGCCTTGAATGGCTAAGGCTTTGCCCCAGTTTCCCCTGACTCCATTGGTCATTGCTTTGGCACGTTTCACGATCTCCGGATGATCCGATTGAACCAGTGGTTCGGGGAGGAGATATTTGCTTAAAGGGGATGGAAGAGCGTCTGTTTCCGCAGCCTGGATATCCGGGGTCGTGGTGGCCTTGAGGATTTCCAGGCGCAGGGGAGCTTCAATCGTATAGGATGGAGACTCTGTTCCCAGGTTGCGTTGAAACTCACTGAATGGGAAAGGATGCCTGAGAGTGAAATTGGAAAGTTCGATGACCATCCGCTTGACCTGTGTTGGGGAGGGGATCTTCAGGCCGCCATCGACCGAGGTGGAGTACATCAGGTCGGGTTCATTCGGGGAAGATTCGGGAAGTGCCAAGGAAAGTCCTGGGTTGATGAAGCTCAAATTCCTGGCTTGGGCTTCAGTTTCCAGGAGTGAGAGATACCCCACTCCATCAGCCAGTGGTGCCCATTCCTTGATCACACGCCCTGAAGTGGTCACCCAGGTCTGAGTGGTGAAACCACCGGTGTCTTCCATGAGCCGGTAGGTTTCAAATCTCTGATCGCCAATCTGAAGCTCTTCTTTCCCCTCCAGCCGCATCTTCCAGGCAGACACACTTACCTGGTGAGGTTCCACGACCTGGTACTCACCATCCACTTCCTCCCCCCGGTTCAGGTTTTCAGCGGCTTGGCGGGCAAGTGTCTCCGCCAGATAGACTCGCGGACTTGCGAGGGGGAGCTGCTGTTGGCGGGAATCTCCGGAAGAGAGGATAGTGAGTTCGAGGAAATCTCCTCGAACCTTTCCGGTGAAATCGCTGGCAGCTCCATCGCTCTCCATGTGGAAGGTGAAACAGGAAAGTGAGTAATCCAAGTTCAGGTGCGCGATGGTTTTCCAGTGGACCTCTTTGCGCTTTCCATAGGCCATCACCCCCATTTGGGACTCCGAAACGAGAAGATAGGGTGGGACCTGTGGATCCAGACGTTCCTTCTCGGAGTCTGATATTTCCGGAGATTGATCAGGAGGAGCGATGGAAAGGTAGCTCCAACCCACCTTGGACTGGTTCAAGTAAGCCCCCAGCCATTCACCTGATGCTTGGCCGGCTGATGCGGATGTTGAGGAAAGCACACCAATGAGCAAGAGCAATGGTAGTGAAGCGGTCAAGATCTTTGTCCAATAAACCAGCCCTCATCCCGCCATGGCATGGGTGAGGGCTGTTCAAATCATTTTTCCAATCTGTCGGATTTTTTACTTCTTTTCATACTCTTTCAGGAAGCCGCGGAACTGGGTCAGATGCCCCTCTTCATCCGACAAGAGACGGATGCACAGATCCTGGGTCACATAATCCTCGGCCTCATTACAATCCTTGATACAGGCCTTGTAATTGGCGATGGCGTTTTCCTCAGCGATGATCACACCCCTGATGACTTCAGTCACATCCGTGGTGTCTTTCGGTGGCTGAAGGCATTTCTGGCCGAACTCTAGGCTGAGAGAACCTGGCACCTGTCCCCCCAACTGCTTGATCCGTTTGGCCAACTGGGTGGCATGAAGCAACTCCTCAGTCACATCAGCGGCCAGATTGGTCTTGATCTCTTCCGCGCGTACTCCATCCAGCATGGTGGAGTTCACCAGGTAATTGATCACTGTTTCAGTTTCCATCGTAAAGGCGGCGATCAGTCTGCTGAGAACCTTGTCTTTTTTATCCTTGGCCATAAAACACTCTCCTGTTCGGCGATGTCTCTGCGAGGCAACCGGAAAGCCTCATGTGTTTGTGACGAATAAACAGATTGTACGGGGACAACTGGAGGGTGTCTATCCAAGCACAGGGAGTCAGTTATGTTGACTGAAAAGTTTCGTTCTCTGGGGCAGGCCTCACCCCATTCCTCACCCGGTCTGGTTTCTTGCTCGAATCTCTCGATGGTTATCTAACCCATTCCCAAATCTATCTTTATCTCATTCCCTCTCAATAATCACTTGACACCCGTTTCCACTCTGATTAGTATGCCAGCTGAATTGTGATGGTTTGCTCGTTCTCCTGAGGGAGAGAACCACACAGTTCCTTGGGGATGAAAGGGTACTGGCTTAGGGGGCCGTTGACTCACTTTCGGAGCTGGCTGAGTTTTCCACACATCGAAGTATCGGCGGCACCCACAAGAACTTTCGGTTGATCC
>CAYZUX010000220.1:0-9818 GCA_964481775.1 uncultured bacterium
ATCCCAAGGCGGATCCCGATGCCAACATCATCTTCGGTGTGGTGCTCGAGGAAGGACTGGAGAACCGGATGCAGGTCACCATTCTGGCAACCGGGTTCGACCGTCCTTCACGTGGGACTGAGAAGGAAATCTCTGAGCGTCCGCGCGAGGAGTCTCGCCCCTATGCCAATGATGACACTGGCTTCGAGCGCCCCGCCTGGATGTCCAAAGCCGAAAAGGCCCGGATGACAGAAGATTCTCAGGAGTCTCAGATGGAAGCCGCCATGGCTGTCCCTGAGAAGGAACCGCCACGCGAGTACCGTTCCAGCCGTGGACGCCGCGCGGCAGAGGTTCTTCCCGCCATCTTCGGCGCTGGGGGAGTATAATCGCAACTTGACGGGGCGGGTCCTAATCGGCCCGCCCCTCACCGCCCTCTCCTTCCGAATCCTTCCCATTTCCTGTTAAATCCAGACTATGATGAGTCTTTATCCACACCGTCACGGGCTGGTGATTCTGTTGCTAGCCTTTCTTTGTGTCACGCCATCCGCTTTCGCGCAGTTTTCCCTCATCCCCATGGATGAAACCCAATCCGATCACCTCAAGGCCTATGGGATTGCCTATTGGGCTTTGCAGGAACCACGCGGCTGGATCGTGGAATGGGTCCTCAACTACCGGTATGGCTCTTTCATCATCTATGACGATGACGAGGCCCGCAGGAAATGTCTATTGGAGGGAGTTACTGTCGAACCGCTCGATGCCGCGCAGCGGGACTCCATTCTGCGGCAGGCTGAGAAGGACAACATTGAGGTGATGACCCTTGAAAAGGCCCCGACGGTGGCGGTGTATGTCCCCCCCAGCTTCAATCCCTGGGATGATGCGGTCACCCTCGCCTTGGAATACGCCAAGATCCCCTATGAAAAAATCTGGGATAAGGAATTGATCTCCGACAAGGTCCAGGATTTTGACTGGGTCCACCTGCATCACGAGGACTTCTCAGGGCAATATGGAAAGTTTTATGGGAATTTCCGGAATGCTCCCTGGTACCTCGAAAAGGTCCGCCTGTTCAAGGAAGCAGCCCGCGAGGCGGGTTTCCCCTCGGTGGCGGCTCACAAACGGGCCGCAGCGGTCCATCTGGCCAACTTTGTCAGCCATGGCGGGTTCCTCTTCTCCATGTGTGCCGCCTGTGACAGTCTCGATATTGCTCTGGCCGCCGAGGATGTCGATATCATCCGTCCCGAGATCGATGGTACCCCCATGACCCCCAATGCCCAGGAGAAGTTGCGTTTTGACAACTGTCTGATATTCAAGAACTTCACCATTATTCCTGACCCCTACATTTATGAGTTCAGCAACATCGACTGCGGTCCCAGCCATGGAGTTTTGCCGATCTACAACAATCCCCGTTTCACGCTGGTCAATTTCAGCGCCAAGCATGACCCGGTTCCCTGTATGCTCACCCAGTGCCATGTCAATGAGGTTCATGAGTTTCGCGGACAAACATCCGCTTTCCGGAAGGAACTTTTGCGGGATGATGTCCAGATATTGGGTGAGTTCCGTGGCGAAGGGGCGGTGAAGTACCTCCATCGCAACTTTGGAGAAGGCACGGTTACCTTCCTGGGAGGTCATGATCCTGAAGACTACGAGCACCTTGTCGGTGAAGGGAACACCGATCTTTCCCTCCACAAGAACTCGCCTGGCTACCGTTTGATTCTGAATAACGTGCTTTTCCCGGCGGCCAAGAAACGTCAGCGGGAAACATAAGTCCGGGGTACCTGCCAGTGATCCGGTTTGTCTTCTCAGGAATCGCGGAGGGATGCATAGCCTTACTGGCAAACAAGTTCCGTTCAGCTCTCACCATGCTCGGGATCACGATCGGCGTGATGGCCATCGTGGCCGTGGTTTCGATCGGGGATGGAGGGAAACGGCGAGTCCTGAATGAGATTGAAAAAGTGGCCCAGCCCACCATGTTCTGGTTCTTCCCCAACTGGGTGTATGTCCAGAAGATGGAGGAAGAAAACCGTCAGATCAAGTTCCTCAAATACGACCAGTTCATGCGCTTGAAGGAAAGCTGTAAGCAGTACGGATACCTGTTAGCACGGCTTTCCAGTGGTGCACGTATCCGGTACGAGGACCGTGAGATGAAATCCTCGATTCATGGTGTCAGCAACGATTATTTTCCCTCCGTGAGCCTGGAGTTGGCCGAAGGACGCATGTTCTCAGACCAGGATGAGTCCGCCCACAGCCGGGTGTGTATCATTGGAGATGAGGTTAAACGGACCCTGTTTCCCTTTGAGTCAGCTATAGGAAAGGTCCTTCGCGCGGGGGATCAGCGTTACACCGTAATCGGGGTTCTCGCACTGAAAGGTATTTCATTTATCGAGGCGAGAAATTATGACGACAATGTCTATGTTCCCATCAGTACCCTGCAGCACCGTGAACCCAGCCGCCGCGACATTGTCTGGTTTACCGGCATGGCTTTCAGCGTCGACCTGATCCCCATCTTCCGTGGAAAGGTACACCAGTCGCTTGTGGAGATGGGTCTCCCCAGGGATTTCATGGACAGCCGCAGCATGGCAGAGGAACTGAAGGGCTTTGAAATGGTGTCCTTGGCCCTCAAGGTCATGGTCGCGGGGGTTGCTGCCATCAGCCTCTTTGTTGGGGGCCTGGGAATCATGAATATCATGCTGGTAACCGTGAAAGAACGTACCCGGGAGATTGGTTTGAGGAAGGCGTTGGGAGCAAGCTCCATGGGCATACGGTTTCAGTTCTTCGTTGAATCCACCTTGATGAGCACGTTGGGGGGGATCATTGGAGCAACCCTCGGAATTGGCATCACCTATGGTGTCAACCATTTTACAGGTTTCCCTTCGATCATCTCCCAGGGGGCGATCTTCTGGGGGATCTTTTTCTCTTTCCTGGTGGGGCTTCTGTTCGGAATCTATCCTGCCCATAAGGCTGCTTCTCTCGATCCGGCTGAGGCTCTCCGCTATGAATGAGTTCCTGGAGCCACATCCAGATCCGCTCTTCACCGCGGATGAATCTGTGTTCCGGCGTCTCGATTCGGTTTTGGCAAACAAGCTGGAGGTTCCCGTCCCTCTCCCCGTAGTGGAGAGTGATTTTCCGGCGGTCGAAGTCATCAATCTGACCAAGTATTATGGAGAGCATGTGGCTGTCGATAATGTCAGTTTCTCTGTCCGGCGTGGAGAGTTTTTTGGTTTTTTAGGTCCCAATGGGGCGGGAAAGAGCACCACCATCAAGATTCTCTCTGGACTCATGCTTCCCTCTGCGGGAACCGCCTGCGTCGCTGGAGTGGATGTCCTGCAGGACCCTCTCGAAGTCAAGCGCCGGATTGGTATCCTGCCTGAGGAGATTCACACCTATGAACGTCTCAGCGGACTCGAGCTTCTGGAGTTTACCGGTAAACTGTATGAGATGGACCGGGAGGAAATCCGTTCCCGTTCAATCGATCTGTTCCGTGTCCTGGACTTCACACCTGAAGAGGCCTCCAAGCTGATCATCGATTACTCGATGGGGATGAAAAAAAAGATTGCGCTGGCCTCGGCGCTCATTCACAATCCGGAAGTCCTGTTCCTCGATGAGCCGTTTAATGGAATCGATGCAGTGACCTCACGCTCCATTCGCCACATCCTCCAGAGTGCGGTCCGCTCAGGGATCACCATCTTCTTTTCCTCGCACATTCTGGAGGTGGTGGAACGATTGTGCAGCCGGTTGGCGATCATCAACAATGGCAAGCTGGTGGCGCTGGGTACCCTGGAGGAAATCCGCCGGGCGCTCTCGGCTTCCGGGGATGCCGGCCTGGATGATCTCTTTGTCCAATTGGTGGCAGGCACCCAGGAGGTTGAGGAACTTGGCTGGTTGAAGGTGAACGGGCAGGAATAATTGTTTTTACCAGCTGGACCAGGAGTTGTACTCCTGGTCAGGCCCTTCGGTGGGAGTTGCACTCCCACAAGGTGTGAATCGGGTGGACTCCCCGTAGCGAAGCATTACTTCGCCAGAAGGATTACGGCCCTTGAGTACAACTCGTGGGTGAGCTGTGTGGTGGGGGAGACACGCTGTTGTTAACTTTTTTGAGAGCCATTGAGCACTAAGAGACCTCATGCCGCGTGATACCCTGTCCTCTTATGAACGTGCTGTGGACTTGTTCCGCTTCGATCATGAGCAGTGCCCGGATGGGATTCTGGTGGGGATCGATGAGGCGGGACGCGGTCCCTGGGCGGGTCCGGTGGTGGCGGCGGCAGTTGCCTTTCCGCCCGGCCTCAAGGTCGGGGAACTCAGCCTCCTCAATGACTCCAAGCAATTAACCGCTCACCAGCGGGAAGGTCTCGCGGAACGCATCCCCGCCCTGGCTCTGGCTGTTGGAATCGGATTTGCCTCACCACGAGAAATCGATCAGCTCGACATTGAGAAAGCCACCTTCCTGGCGATGAAACGCGCTCTGGCTGATGCGGGGATAATTCCCACTCTCCTGTTGGTCGATGGTCATCGCGATCCCGGGCTTGGATTTCCCACCCGCTGCGTCATCAAAGGCGATGGTCAAAGCGCTTCAATTGCCGCGGCCTCGATCCTTGCCAAGACCACACGGGACCGTCACATGGATCTGCTCGCGGGACAGGATGACCCTTGGGGTTTTCGCAACCACAAAGGGTATGGCACAGAGCACCACCGCCGTGCCATCCAGGTCTTTGGTGTCGGTGAACATCACCGCCGCAGCTTCAAACCTGTCGCCCGTTCACTCTTCATCACCGGTCCCTCAGAACGATTTCTGGTTCTTTGGAATTCGTTGAATGCTTCCGGTGCCCGTGCACCTGCTGAGAACTTGATTGCCTCCATTCAAACAGAGCTTCCTCATCTTCCGCAGGATGAAGCCTGGATCCTTTCCAGAAGACTGAAAGATCTTCGTGCAGAAGGTGTTTCACGTCCTCCTGCACGGAACCTGAGGACAGTGGGAGAGTATTACGAGACCCTGGTCCTGCGGCACCTCGAAAAAAAAGGACTTTCCGTTTTGACTCGGAACTATCATGCTCCCCATGGGGAAATCGACCTGGTTGCACGCGATGGAGACACTATTGTCTTCATCGAGGTGAAAGTCCGGCGGGGCAGGGGGTTTGGAGAGGCTTCCGATGCGGTTGACCGGCGGAAACGCCGCAGAATGATCCATGCGGCGAAGGGATTCCTGGCTGGGTATCCGGAGGATCCGGATGTTCGTTTTGATGTGATCACTCTCGATCCGGATGGAAAGGGGGGCACTCACCTGACACATCACTCCAGTGCCTTTCAACCAGGTGAGGAGGACCAGGAGTGCGTCTAGCCATCCTCTCCGATATTCATGGCAACCTGGAGGCCTTGGAGGCTGTTCTGGCCGATGCCAAAGAGCACGGTTATGACCGTCTCCTCTGCCTTGGAGATGTGGTCGGTTACGGAGCCGATCCGGAAGCTTGTGTCCAGAGAATCCGCGAGACTGTCTGGCACACCTGTGGTGTTGAGGCGGTGGTTAAAGGGAATCATGATGCGGCCGCGGCGAATGGGATGGATGATGATTTCAACCCGGCTGCCCGGGAAGCGGTACGTTGGACACGCCAACACCTTTGTGAGGATACACTCACCTGGCTGACGAAATTACCCATGACCCTGGAAACCAGCGGTGTTCTGTTGGTTCATGCTTCTCCATACAAGCCCGAAGAATGGATTTATGTGACCACCTTTGATGATGCATCGGATGCCTTTACCGCTTTTCATCAGAGGGTGGCTTTTATTGGGCACTCCCATGTTCCTTTCCATGTACTCACAGATGCCACCTATACCCGAATTGAGAGGGATGACCGCCCGAGGATCCGGATGATGGCCGGTTTCCGCTACCTGGTGAATGTGGGCAGTGTGGGGCAGCCGCGCGATGGAGATCCTCGTGGCTGTTATGAAATCCTCGATCTTGAGGAAGAAGTCCTGGAACGTTTCCGTGTGGCCTATCCGGTGGATGTGGCGGCGGACAAGATCCGAAACGCGGGATTACCACGTTTCCTTGCGGATCGTCTCTATAGAGGGAGGTAAACATCATGTTGTCCTTTCTGCCTTTAGTGTTGGTGTTCATGATTCAACCAGACACCCCTGGGCCTCTACCCTGGAATCTGGCCGAGGAGAATGGCAAGCAGACCCAACTGGCGGTGAAATTCTGCAATCACTTTGTATCTGGCTGGCTTACCCATGCCGATCCGAAGAGTGGCTTGATTCCACGCAATCTCAAAACAGATGCCTTCTGGAATGCCCGGGACAGCGCCGCTGACAACTACCCTTTCATGGTTCTGACCTGTGAGGTCACCGGTAATACAGTGCTCAAAAAAATCATGGAGACGATGCTGCGGAGTGAAAGAGCGGTTACCTCCAGGCTGGACACCCTGCCCGATGATTTTCTGTTCAAGACTCAGACCTTCCGGACTCCTGAATACAAGGTCGATGACCTGATCTTTGGTGCCGCCGAGTACGCCAAGGATGGACTGATTCCGATTACGGAATGGATGGGACCGAGCCCCTGGCTGGAGCGCATGGAGGAAATGATTCATGACATCTGGAAATATGCCTCCTATGACTCGCCAGCCGGGAAAATCCCCACCCGGAATGTGGAAGTGGTGGGTGACCTGCTTCAAGCCATGAGCCGCCTTTATTGGCTGACCGGCAAGGAGGAGTACCGGGATTGGGTCTTCTGCCTGGCGGATGTCTATCTGCTCAACGAGAAGATCACCGAGTGGGAACGTCTCCAACTGGATGACCATGGGTGTGAGGTCATTGGTGGACTGGCGGAGGCTTATTACCTCGCGTCGAAGAAAGACCCGCAGCGTTGGGAATCTTACCGTCCACGGATGCAAGCGATTATCGACCGGGTGCGTATGATCGGCAGAAATGAGGATGGGCTCTTCTTCAATGTCGTCAACGCCCTGACCGGCCAGCCCCTCAGTGAAGAACTGACCGACAACTGGGGGTATACCTACAATGCCTTCCTGACAGTGGCGGAAATCGATGGGATTGAGGAGTTTCGTGCCCCGGTACGTCAGGCCCTCACCAACATTGGCAAGTATAAAGATTACAAGTGGGAGAATGGCGGGGCTGATGGATATGCCGATTCCATCGAGGGCTGCATCAACCTCCTGAATCGTCTCCCCAATGAGTCCGCTTCGCACTGGGTCGATGAGTCTATGTCGATCCTGCTTTCCAAGCAACGCCATGATGGAATCATCGAGGGCTGGCATGGGGATGGAAACTCTGCCCGTACAACCCTGATGTGGGTACTCATGAAGACGCAAGGTGTGTCGTTGGCGCCATGGCGCGAGGACCTCTCGGTGGGTGCGGCCCAACATGGACCGGGGAAAGTCTGTCTTTCTATCCGGACCGAATGGCCCTGGTTCGGAACCATCCGCTTTGACCGTCCACGTCACAAGGAGTATTTTCACATGCCCTCGGATTACCCGCGTCTCAACCAGTTCCCGGAGTGGTTTACCACTGAACGGGATCGCAAGTACCGGGTTGAAATAGAGGGACAGCCCGCATCTGAAGTGAAGGGTTCCGAGCTTTGGAACTACCCGGCGGAGATCCCCGCCGATACCACCTTCAGGATGATTGTAACTGGCCTCTGAAAGAGCTTACTTCGCTCTTCTGAAAGGCAAGGGGCTGATGGTTCCATAGGGCTCGATCTCGATGATTTGCCCGCCGGCCCAGGTGGTGGTGTACTCGGTTCCATCGACAGTCTCTTTTTCCTTTTTGAAAGGAATCGGGAAGATGATCTCACCCTGATCCTTTGCGTGCAGGTTGCTGATCTCGGTGTAGCCATTCGTTTCAACTACATCACGTGTATTGCCGTTGACTGTGATCTTCAGCGCCTTGGGATCGGTCCAGACTGGGATGCGAATGAATAACGCCTTGTCTGATTTCATTGAGAACCTGATCGAACCCCGGAGGGGTAAACCACTGTCCACTGAGATGTCCGGAGTTTCGACATCAAACAACAGATTCACATGGACTGCTTTCTCATCCGCTGTCACTTGATGCTGGAGACAGGCACACAGGGCATGAACCCCACCGGAGATGATGTCCTGAGTGGTTAATGGCCAAATCCCGGAGTCCATCCGGTCATTGGGTCTCTGCATGGCATAGCCCCCAATCACCCGTTCCGGGATATTGCGCTCCCAGTCTCCCTTGGGTGCCGGATTCTCAATCAGGAACTCGCGTAGGTCCTCCTCCATGAATTGGGTGGGCAGCAACATGCCGCGCAGGTAACGCTCCGCCATCTCGTAGAACTCCGGGTGTCCAGCCTCTCCCAGGTACAGCGCGGCGCGAAGCACATCACCGGTCTGATTGATTTCTCCGCGTGCGACCAGGTTGGCGGGATGATCAGGCATCACCTCATCGCCCCATCCCCAGGAACTGAAGTACTCGGGGACTCCATGCAGCATGATCTCCATGCACTCCTGAAGCAGTGCGGTGTCTTTAGCCGCAATGGCATACTGGATCATCCCAGCCAGCGAAGAGGTGATCGAGTGAATATGCCCGCCGGAATCCTTGAAGGGGGCAAAATGTCCCTCGGCGGTGAAGGCGGAACGGAGCGTGGCAGAGGCATAACGTTTAGCCAGTGCCAGTGCCTCCTGGTCCCCCGTTAACTGCCAATATTCCACGAAGGGGCCCACCAACCTGCCACTGGTGGTGGCATCGCAGCCCATTCCTCGAATCCGGTTCGTTTTCCAGGCCTTCTCAGCCAGCTGGGGAGAGAGATGTCCCTGTTCATCAGTGACCGAGGCGAGTGTCCTCACCATGCGGTGGGCTGTCTCTCTGGCCCAGACATCATTCCGGACACGCATCACTGCCAACAGCGATAAGAACCCTTCGCGCATGTCATGTCCGATCACCGCCCGCTCAAAGTGACTTTCCGGGTCATAGAAACTCGGCAGGGAATCCACATTGTCGAACATGTCCCGTGTGTACTGTTCGAGGACAGAATAGTGAGTAGCCTCCATGGGGATTCCGGCTACTTCCTCTGCCAGCAGGGTGGCCCACATGGCTCTGCCGACGACATGCGAGACACTTATCTCCAGGGGGTGTTTTCGTTCGGATGGCCCCATCGCACCTGTCCGGTCCAGCAGGAAATTGCAACCCCAATAGAGCTCCGGAAAACCATGGCTGCCTGCGGGATAAAACATACGGTTCATGGGATCATTGAGTGGTGCCTGCCAGATGTGGTCCCAGTTGAGGTGGTGGCGCAAGGAGGTGACACCCAGCTCGACCGCCCGGCGGATGTCGGTACGGATGGGTAATTGATCAAGACTTTTCCATCCGTTGGCTGCGCTGAACTCCTCCTTGGAGGACCATCGCTCCGTAACCTGTGGTGGTTTGGTCCGGGTGGCTTCGGATAAAGGTTTGCCTGGAACTTCCGGGTTGGATCCCCAGATTTCGATCTTGTCGATTGAGGCCTTGAACTTTCCACCCGGCGCGCTCTTGTCGTATGCGAACATCACTCCGGTGATTTTCTTTCCCGAAAGCCAGCGTCCCAGAGGGCATTCGATGGTGGTCCATCGGCCCACCTCTCCGCGCCCAATGCCAGGGTGCATGGAGGCATTGTTCTGGTCACGTGCCCCGCTGTCGCGGAGGTTCTGGCCATCCTCGAAGAGCAGGTCGACTCCGGTGAAACGGCCCAATTCATTATCTGGTCTGAACCTGTATCTCAGAACAGTCGCCTGAGTTACCGGGATGTTGACATCAAAAATCCGGTAATAAATGTGAGAGGTTCCCCCGGGACCATTCGTTCCTGAAAGGACCAGAGCCTTGCTCCAGTCGATTCC
>CAYZUX010000221.1:0-9785 GCA_964481775.1 uncultured bacterium
GAAAATTTTCCGGAAACTGCGTCTGAAAAGGGAGCGAACTTATTGCTGCCGCACAAAATCCCGGCGTCAGTGCAGCTACCAGAACCACACTGATTAAAACCACCAAACGATTTCTGTACCAACCATTCGTCTTGGACACTTCTAGCCTGCCTCTATTGGACAAAAGAAAAGATCCCCTGCCAACCAAGGGATCTCTTTCCCTGCCCGGACTCAAACCTTCACCCGGCAACCGGGAGATTTATACGAGGAATAATACTCTTATTCCCATCGGATGATAAGCGGAGAGAACTCTATTCCAAAGATCATCGACCCACGCAGGAACTGCTGGGACGACTGGCCATCTCAATGTCTTAACCCCCATTTTCCTCTGGAGTTTCAGGTGTATCGGGTTGGAGATCCTGGAGAGAATCGAACCGGAAACCCGGGCCACCCACTACTCCTTCAACAGGCGGGGTAAAGACATACCCGTAGGGTCGATCGCTTCCATCCGAGTTTTTTTCATCCAGGAGCCCCTCCTCACCAGGCAAATTTGCTTCGTCTTCCTCTCTGAGTTTCCGGGGGCGTTCCTTGCGTTCGGTACGGATCATGTATTCAAGCAATCCCAGCTTCATCTTCAGCCGGCGGATGTGAGTGTCCACCGTACGGCGCTCACGTTCCTGACGCGGGACTCGTCCCCAAATCTCCCGCATCAGTGTTTCACGGGACTGGACCTGCCCCCGTCTGCGGACCAAAAACACAAGCAGCCTGAATTCAGTCGGAGTCAGGCGGATGGGTCTTCCCGATAACGAGACCTGATGCTTGACGGTATCAATCACCAGGTCAGCGATCTGAATCACACCCGAGGTGTCCGCCGGGGGATTCATTCTGCGCAGGATAGCTCTTACTCGCAGGATCAACTCACGGTAATTAAAGGGTTTGACCATGTAGTCATCGCAGCCAAGCTCAAAGCCTACCACACGGTCAACATCACTGGCCTTGGCGGAGAGGATAATGATTGGGATATGATCGGTTTCGGCCTTTTTCTTAAGTGCCCGGCAGACCTCGCGGCCATCCATATCGGGCAGGATCAGATCAAGGATGATCAGATTTGGACGGTGTTCTGTAGTCATCTTGAGGGCATCGCGCCCTGTCATCGCGGTGATGACGCGGAAACCCTCCTCAAGAAGGTTATACTCAACCAGCCGTAGAACATCCCTCTCATCATCAACAACCAGTACCAGCTCTTGCACAATCAACCCTCCTCCGCTGCGAAACTCATCAATGATGTCTATGTTTTACGGGCATTTTGTTCACCCGAAAAAGCCCTGGGATGAAACCTTCGATGGATTTCCTGGATACGTTTACCGGAGATCTGTGTATATATCTGTGTTGTCGAAATATCCGCATGACCCAGGAGTTCCTGGACAGTGCGCAGGTCAGCCCCGCCTTCCAGCAAGTGAGTGGCAAAGCTATGACGCAGATCATGGGGGGATGGTAAATGCCGGATTCCCATCGCCAGAGCATAATTGCGAAGTCGGCGGAACACAGTTTTTCGGGATAGTGGTTTTCCATGGCTCCCTACAAACAGGGTAGGGCATCTTCCATGGGGATCAAAGACATTACGTGCTTGATCGATGTACTTTACCACTGCATGGCAGGCGCGCTCATGAATTGGAACGAGCCTTTCCTTTTTTCCTTTTCCCAAGACCATCACGTAACCGCCTGAGAGGTGCAATGATTCCCTTTTTAGGCCACAGGCCTCCGAAATCCGGAGTCCTCCTGCATAGATCAACTCCAGCAATGCCCGATCTCGTATCCCCACCGGCGTTTCTTCTGATGGTGCCTGAAGCAGTTTGCGGATGTCCTCCTCTGGAAGGGGATGAGGGAGTGGACGGCGGGAACGAGGATTCTGCAAGTCGGT
The DNA here is from genome assembly GCA_964481775.1 of uncultured bacterium. Classification (GTDB taxonomy): domain Bacteria; phylum Hinthialibacterota; class Hinthialibacteria; order OLB16; family OLB16; genus OLB16. Next base: position 1,901 of record CAYZUX010000221.1, read on the forward strand.
GGTCACATCCCGGCTGAGCTCCCCCTCCTCTGCCAGAAATCGGAAAAAGGCTCGTAAAGAGGCAAGTGTTCTGGAAATCGAGGAAGCTTTCCTGCCAAGACTCCTTTCCTTCTCCAAATACGCGATCAATTCGCCGGTGGTTACCTCATTCCACACCACTTGGACACCCTCTGGGAATCGGTATCTCTGGAACTTCAGGATATCCGATCCATATGACCGGCAAGTCTGCAGACTGAGACCCCGCTCTCCTATCAGGTGGTCCAAAAATGCTTTTACAAGGATATCCATGATGGTCAGCTTTTTAGAATACATCTCATCTGGAATCAGATCGCTATCCTTCTTATGACGATTAGCCAAAGCGTTCACTTTTGGTCCTGGTGGGTGAGTATAAATGTCAAGTTATGGTGATCCCTTCGGTTTCCACACACAGATCTTCGCCATCGATATGAGAATTCCTATAAACGCCAGAATTGCTCGTGGGGATATCTGTAGGTCGATAGTGGTTCATTATCCACTCCAGACTGTTGGTGGGTCAGATAACCGGTATAGTCATATGGTTCCTCTCCTGTCAGGTATTCCATAGCCAAGCGTTTTTGCAGGCATGCCTGGAGCACTCTCTGCTTGAGTGGAATATACTCAGCTGTGTGAGGACCGAGCTCATACTCAGTGTGGGAGGGACGGAACTCGTAGTAAATCACCCGTCTGAGCTTGCTGGAGATGTTGGATGGCGATCCATGAAGCAGGAGAATATTGTGTAGCATCACATCCCCTGCTTTCATGGGTAAGGGGACCGCTCCCTCTGTGGGAAAACCTTCTTGCTGAGTGACTTCCATCACCTTTTCCTGGTTCCATCTATGACTTCCAGGATGAACCCATAAACAGGTATCAATGTCCGCCTCATCCATGTAAAAAGCAGCGTTGAGAACCGGCTCCTGTCCCACACATTCTGCTCCGGCATCACGATGCCAACCGACAAGGAGACCCTCACCGGGAAGTTTGACCACCATCGAGTCCCAGGTCGGGATGAAATCCTTGCCTTGGAGTCGTTCTATCGAACGAAGGATGAAGGGATGACCGAGGAGAACCTTGGCCTCCTCGGTCTTGTCGATGACATACTCGATCCTTTGCAGGATCGGCCGGCCTGATAAATGTCCCCGGCCATAAGAGTAATCGGGGTGCTGACGTATTTCCTCGAGGCCATAGCTGAGCAGCGCATCCATCGCACGGCGTAAACGTCTGAGCTCCTCTCCCCCAAGAACCGATTGGATGATCAGGTAACCCTGTTCCTGGAAGAGTTCTACCTCTCGGTCAGAGATTGCCCGCCTGCCTGTTTCGCCGGGTGTGAGCATGTCTCCTCTCCTTGGCGTTAGTTTGTAGAGATTCTGGCATATAACGCCGAAACATCGCGGCCTTTTCCGTAGGTTGGCACCCATTCGGAGATCTCCATATTCGCCAGATCAAATCTCGCCATGTTGATCCTCAGATCCCTGATGGCCTGAGGCAGGCTCTTGCCGGGAATCTCCATTTCTGCCGCCCATCCTCTCTCACAGGGTTGGGCGGCGTAGGTGAAGCCCTCTGCATCCCATTTGGTGTCATTCATTCTGATATCGGCACCATTTCCATTTGGACAGACCATAAAGGTCCAGACACTGGTTCCATCCGAGATCCGGACAGCAAAGTATTCATTCCTTTCGAGGTAAAGGTCATCCTCCCTGTCATAAGGTTGGTTTGCCACTTTAACTGGAGACTGAGCCATCTCAGCCGAAACCAGAAGATTCCCATCCTTGGTCATCAGGATTCTCGCGATGGTTTCCCGGGCCGGGATCCGGGTTGTCTTTGTCTCAAAAAAGGGTCCCGGAGACTGTCCATTTTTCCATTCTTCCGCACCCAACTTTCCATCGATCACCGGGTTCTTTTCGGCTAAGGGGATGGTGAGAGAAACCGGAACTGAAACTCTGAATGGCATCAGTTCGATATCCGTGTTACGGAACCCCAGGATAGGTGCCCTGTAATCCTTACCGCTCCCATCGGCCTTCACACGGAGAGTCATTTCTGGCAGTGGAAAAACGGGTTGGTCAACCGCCTCACGGGTGGCCGACAATTCCATCTGCAACGGTTTTCCAGGTGGCAGAACCGATTGGGTGGGTTTCGCTGAGAGCTGCCAGTCCGAGCTGCCACGCGGGAGAATGGATGCGGTCACTGTCGATCCAAAGACCACCGAGGAATCGATCCTGGTTTCCATTTTTTTGGTGTTGGCATCAAGCTGAACGGGTTTTGTTTTGGCAAGGTTATCTGAAAGCTCTTTCTCCATTTCCAGCATCTCATAGGAGATAAAGGTTTCGGGGCTGACAGGTGTCTTCTTATCGATCACAAAGGAATCCAGTCCATTGCCAAGGTGGTCCAAAGCCCTGCCGACAATCCGGTCTCCATCGATGTCAAACACAACGAAGTTATAAGTGGCCCGGCGTGCCGCGGAGTAACCGAAGTCATGAACCGGATAGAGAGTGGCTCCCCCGCCGCCGGAAGTGATGTGAACCACTCCCTTGGCGGGATCATTTGTGAATGGGCCGATCGGGAATGTCCTTCCATACTGGTGGTCATGGCCCACCAGGACAAGGTCTACCCCCATCTCCTGAAAGATGGGTTGCCAATCCCAACGGATCTCACTGATACCCCGTGTGGGATGGAAACTGAACAGGGGATGGTGAAAACAGACAATGATCCATTCCTGTTTGGTCGCTGCGAGATCCTTCTTCAACCATTCATATTGCGGAGATCCAGGCCCTGCCGCATTGAAACTTGTGTTGCTGTCAAGACCCACAAAGTGGATATTTCCGAAATCGGTTGACCACCAGGCCTCGTTTCCACCATTCTTGGGGAGACAGAGGTAGTTGTAATACTCCGGTGCATTCCCCTCGTGATTTCCAAGAACTGTGAACAGGCACACATTCTGAACCAATGGTTGTAGTGGATCAAAGAACTGGGGTTTCCACTGTTCATAGACCTTCCCGCTCTGGACCAGGTCCCCTGAATTGAACACAAAGTCAGGGTTGACCTCCATGATCCGGCTGACAATCTTGGAATGAGTTTCGGGATCGGAACGTGAGTCTCCATAAGCAACAAAGCGGAGGTTGCGATGTCCTATGGGGGGTGCGGTCTTCAGCCATGTCACAGGTGATTCTCCACCTTCCCAGGCCACCTTGTAGTAATAACGAGTGGATGGATCCAGTCCTGTGATCTCGATCTCATGGGTGGCTGTTTCGGCTCCATCCACCCGTGTTCCCAGCGCTGCCGAGGGACCGTACTCCACCCAGCCTTTGGTGGACTGGGTTGTTTCCCACATCACGGTGATGGAGTTGGGGGTAAAATTCTGAAGGTAAGGCCCGACTCGTAATTCCGCCGAACACCAACCGGAGGAAACGCTGAACGTTATCAGGAATAGCAGGGTGAGAAGTTTTTTGTGCATGTGTGCATTTCTCCACAAGGAGGAGGTACCTGGGATCCAGCAATGCTGGTCTTGGTTTTCATGTTAGAGGAGGAAGCCGATTGTGGAAAGTAAAACTTGCAGTCCCAGCCTACAGCCCTTGTTTCTCCCCTTCATTCCGGGGATGATCCCCGGTTGCTTTTTTTATGGAGGCTGTTATGCAAGCACATCTTCCCGAGGAGCGGATGATTCTTCTCCGCCAGATCGCGGTTCAGCTTCAGACATTTCTTGATCGCCGTGTCATCAGGCGTGAACCCATCAGTGGGTGGCAGATCGCTATAGCCGGCAACCGGCAGGCTCCCTCACGTGGTCCCAAGCAGGGATGGAAACCCTACCAGATTGGTTCTCATTGGGGAGAGGGAAAGCCTGACCTCACGGCATGGTTCCGGGCAAAAACCAGGGTGCCCAAAGGTTTTGTGGCGCAGGGAAGCTTTGTCGAACTGGGACTGGAACCCGCGCGGGAAGCATTAGTTTATCTGAATGGAATTCCTCATCAGGGCCTCTCAGAGAACCATAAGGCGATCCGTTTGAACCGCAAAGAACATCTCGAAAAGCCACTCTCCATTCTGATTGAGGCTTATACCGAATTCCCTCGTAAACCCGACCCTGTTTTTCATGGACGTTTTACGGTGGCGGAAATCCGTTCCATCGACAGGGCGGTCCATGACCTGTGGTGGGATCTCCATGTGGCGGTGGAGGTAGCCAAGGTTCTCGATCCTAACAGTCAGTCTTTCCAACGCCTGCTGGATCTCCTCACAGAGGCCATGAAGGCTTTGCATCCTTTGCCTTGTGACACTATCGTTTTGCGCAAATTGGCAACGGAGACCGCGAAGCGGCTCCGGGCGGGGTTGGAAGATCTACCCTCGGAACCGGGACGCGGCAAGTTGGTTCTGGCAGGGCACACACACATCGATACTGCCTGGTTGTGGACCTTGCTTGAGACACGGCGCAAGTGCGGACGCACCTTTTCAACCGTGCTTTCCTTGATGGAATCCTTTCCCGAATACCAGTTCTCCCTCAGCCAGCCCCAGCAATACCAATACACCAAGGAGAACTACCCCGAGATCTACGCCGGGATCAGGAAACAGGTGAAGGAAGGCCGCTGGGATCCGGTTGGCGCTCCCTGGGTTGAGATGGATTCCAATATATCCGGAGGTGAGGCACTGGTCCGTCAGATGCTCTATGGTAACCAGTTCTATGAGCAGGAATTTGGAATCCGCAGCAATGTCTGCTGGCTGCCTGATGCTTTTGGCTTCAACTGGAACCTTCCGCAGATCCTGAAAAAATCCGGGGTCGATATCTTCCTGACCACCAAGATCTCCTGGAGTGAGGTCACCCAGTTCCCTTACACGGTCTTTAACTGGGAAGGAGCGGATGGCAGCCGTGTGATCGGCATGATGCCCCCGCTCAACTACAACGGGATGATGACCACACGTGACCTCCAGGCTCACTGGGATCAGATCAAACAGAAGAACCTTCTGGATGAAATGATTTACAGCTTCGGTTATGGCGATGGAGGCGGCGGTCCCACCGAGGCGATGCTGGAAATCGGACGCCGTGTGAGGAGTATCACAGGCATTCCGGAATGCCGGTTTGGAACTGTCAGTGAGTACTGTCAGGACTTCCTGGCCACTCTCGATTCCTCGCGTCTGCCCACCTGGAATGGGGAGCTTTACCTGGAACTGCACCGTGGCTGCCAGACCTCGCAGGCGCGTACCAAGTGGAACAATCGGAAGATGGAGGCCCTGCTGCGAGACACGGAGATCCTCTCGTCGTTCGCTCTTTTGAGGGGAGCCAAATACCCCGCGGATCGTCTGCTCTCGGTTTGGCGGAGTGTGTTGACCAATCAGTTCCATGACATCCTGCCGGGTTCCTCGGTCAAGGAAGTCTACACCGAGGCGGAAGAGAACTACTCACAAGGGCGGAAAACTTCACTTGGATTGCGATCTGATGCCTGTAAGGTCCTTCTCAATCAGATCGATTCACGTGGAGAGGGTGAACCTGTTGTTGTGTTCAACACGCTTGGATGGGAGCGTCGCGAACCGGTGGTCCGTGAAGGGAACCTGCCTAAAGGCTCTTTCCATGTGGAGGATGCGATGGGTGTTCCCATCACGCACCAGGTGGTGACTGGTTCGGATGGTAAGAAGGCGCTCCTGTTGGCACCCAGTGCGGTTCCCTCGATGGGGCACACGGTTTGCCGGATTCTGCGGGGTGGTTCAACTCCCCATCCTTCTTCGATGAAGGCCACACGGACCTTGTTGGAGAATGACTATTTCCGGTTGCATCTCGATTCCAAGGGAGTGTTTACCAGCATCTACGACAAACGTGGCGCAAGGGAAGTGCTGGCCAAAGGGACACGCGGCAATGTTTTGCAGTTGTTCCATGATGAACCCCATTGTTGGGATGCCTGGGATGTCGATTTCAATTTCAGTGAGAATGGCTGGGAGTGGGATGACCTGCAATCCATCGAGGTTATCGAGGATGGACCCATCCGTGCAGGACTGAAACTGGTCCGTAAGAATGGGAAGTCACTCATGAGTCAGCGGATCCTGATCTACAGGGATGTTCCCCGCATCGACTTTGAGACCGAAGTGGACTGGTATGAAAAACTGGTGCTTCTCAAGGTGGCCTTCCCGGTGAATGTTCGTTCCAGCCATGCCACCTATGAGATCCAGTTCGGCGCCATCGAGCGCTCCACCCATCGGAATACCCCCTTCGACCGTGCCCGTTTCGAGGTCCCCCACCTCCGTTGGGCCGACCTCTCCGAAGGGAACTATGGTGTCGCATTGGCTAATGACTGCAAGTATGGGTTTGATACGGAGGGTAATGTCCTCCGGCTCTCGCTGTTACGTGCTCCCACCTCCCCGGATGACCATGCCGATGAGGGACACCACTCCTTCACCTACAGCCTGATTCCACATGCTGGGGACTGGCGCGAGGGTGAGGTCGTTCGGCGTGCAATGGAACTTAATGTCCCCCTCCTTGCACGAACCGCTAAAAAAAGGAAGGGAACTCTGTCTGCGGTGCACTCCTGGGTGCAGTGTGATGCCCCCAACGTCGTGATCGAGGCGCTTAAAAAGGCGGAGAAAGGGAAGGAATTGATTCTCCGTCTCTATGAATCCCAGGGGAGTCGTGGGATCGCAAATATCAGTTTTGGTTTCCCGGTGGAGAAGGCTTGGGAGTGTAATCTGATGGAGGAAGGAGATAAACCTCTGCGAGTGGCACGAAACTCAGTGCGCCTTGAGGTGTCGCCCTTCGAGATCCGGACTGTCAAACTTCGAGTTGGAGTGTGAACGACACGACGGAGTAGCGAATTCATTCGCCATTGAATACAAAATCTACACCTGGCCCGGGGGTCAACTCCTGGGCCAGTGAGGAGTCACTCCCTCCCGCAACAGTCATCCCAGCAAGGACCTTCGCCGTCCCAGGAGTATCCATCCACCTTTCCATCACTGCTGATCGAGACGATCAACGCGGCATAATGGTAAGGAACCTCTTCGCAGGATTCCACCTCTTTCGGCAGTGTACCTGTTTCTTTGCGCAAACGGATTGCCTGTTCAGGAGATTGATAAATGATTTGAATCTCTCCTCCATCCCTTCGGGTGATCACATCATGCGGATACCGATCTTCCGGGAAAAGGAATGTGAGGTTTTCCCTGGTAGTAGAAGGGGTGAGTTTTTGAAGCATATTGAAGAGATCAAGGAAAGTTTCACCACGTAAATTGTTGTACAAGACAGTGAAGAGAATGATGGAGATAATCCAAAGGGCCACTTTGGCCAATGGAGTCGGTTGATACCAATGCATGGTGATTTTCACCTCCCCTCATGCCTTCTCGGGGGGCTGTAACTGGATCTTTTTTGCGGCCAGATCCGCGATCGTAGTCTCCTTCAGAAATGCCTTATAGGTCTCACGGACTATTCCCCAGCGATCATGAACCGCACAGGGGCTGTCAGAACCACATGTGTCTCCCCCCATGAAGCACCCTTCCCAACGGCTCACCTGGTCGATTGGTTCAACCACGTCATACAGGGTGATGGCATGGGGATCACGGGCCAGTTTGAAGCCACCCCAGAGTCCTTTCTGGGATTCCACCAGGCCTTCCCGTGTGAGGGATTGGAGGACTTTGCCAAGATAGTTCTGCCCCGCGTTGATCTTCTCCGCGATAGCAGCCGCACCTACACGAGCTCCATCCGGTTGTTGCGCCAGATAGACAAGAGCTTTGACTACACTGAGAGCTGTTTTTGAAATCATGGATAAATTCTAATCGCATGTTAGTATCCAGATTTAGCCTATTACCGTCAAGATCCCATTCCATGTTTCTTACGAGAAAAAGCATTGCTTGCCTTGACACTAGGGAATACCTCCCAAACAATGCAATTTCATCTTGTCTGATTGAAGCT
>CAYZUX010000222.1:0-9706 GCA_964481775.1 uncultured bacterium
CGCCACCGCATCCGCATATGTTGTAGCACCACTGCCCCCCTCCTCCAGCCCCTTGCCATCATCGGCCATCCCCGCGCGGAGGGCATCGCGTTTCACCTGCTCCCGTGCTTCGCCCACCAGGTCGCTGAAGGTGGTCAGGGCCACCAACTGGCGGGGGGTGAAGAGGTTTTGGTACTTGTCAAGGCCGAAGAGTGGGGGAGAAAACCAACGTGCATTACCAGGAAGGTTCTGATCCAACCAAGGTGTCTCAATCGGCGGAATCACGATTTCATGTTCCTTGTTTGGCTCCAGGTAAATCCTGCTGCGTCCGCCCTCAGCCACAATTGCCATCAGCTGAGATCCCATTCTACCTGCACTTCCTTCTTTCTTTACGTACCGGTCCTCTGTAACTTGTCCGCATACCTGGCATGTGAATCGAGCTCCCCTGCCAGTTTTAGGCGCTGCTGGTGGTTCTCCTTTTCCAGATGCAATGGTGAAAGTCACCTCATTTGTTTTTTTATCGACTACAGGTTCAACCCAATTTTTTTTCCCCTCTTTTTTTGACAACCAGAAAGAAGAGACCATTGGAATGATTGCCCCACAGGCCGGGTTGGGGCATTTCACGGTACGTGCCCAGATCCAGGCGATGACAGTCGCCTCACTGCCGCCCATGTCTTTGGGCAGTTTCACCTTGGGGTAGAGATGGCCGATGCGCTTGAAGGCCTCCTCGCGCATCCATTGGCCATAGAAACGGACATCCTCGGCCAATCCCTGGGCGTCTCTCCAATTCTCCTTGAGCAAGACTTTGCTTTTGTCCGGATGGACTGGGGACAAGCCTGCGAACTTTGGAGGAATTTCGATCAAAGCCTTGTTGATCAGAACCGCCACGGGGTTGAGGTCACTGGCATGGGCCTCCAGCCCCAGGCGTTGGGCCTCGAGGGGGATCGAGCCGCCACCCGCAAAGGGATCAAGCACCGGGGGTGGATTGCCGTCAGTAGACTTCAGGATTTCTTGACGTGCCAATGCCAGGATCTCTTCATCATTCGAGTTTTCCCATTTGACCAGGTCTTCAATGATGCGGAACAGGCGTTGACGTTCCTTCTCCTGGGCTTCCTCGGTGGGGAACTTATCGGGATGGCTGGAGGGATCATCCACCAGTGATCCGAACAGGACCGCACGGCAGGCTGCCAGGGGACGCCGTGCCCACCACAGGTGGAGTGTCGAGGGATGCCCGTGGCGGATCGACTTCTCCCGTGCCGCCTCCTTGTTGATTGCCTCCAGCGGGAGGGCCACTTCGATGAGTTTCTTCTTGTAGGTCATGCGGCAAGATTCCTTTATAACAATTCAAGAGTCAGAGAGTGCTTAGTCTATGCTGCAAGTAAAAGATAAATTGCCCAGATGCAGGCGGCCTTCCTTGACATGAAGATGTAATGGGTCTCCGCGTGGGGGCACCTTGAGGATAGGCCCAAGCGAATGGCTACTGATCCGGACAGTGCTGGGCCACGTACCCACCGCATCGATCATGTGTTCCATTCCCTGCGCTGAGACAACCAGGAAATTATTTTCCTTATAAAATAGGAGGTCAACACGGCGTGTCCGTCCAAGAGCTTTTTTAACCATCGCCAAACCCCGTAACATTTCCACGCGCGAAATAGTGAGATCGTATTCCATAGTTTTGTCGCATCCCGTCCTTCGTTAAAGCTCACGCATTCCAGCCAACATCTCATCAATAGCTTTGATCCGCTTATCAATCTCTCCGGTAGAAATGTTTGTGGAAAATGTCTTCCAATTCGACAAGGAGACCTCGGAATGGTGCAACACGGCATCCGCCATGACGTCATACTCTTTTGTCAGAGAATTGTTCAGAGCACGGATGCCCTCCAACAGTGCCTCCCTTGCCATATCGAACATCGTCTCGGCAGTCTCCCTGGCATGACGGGAAAGGATCATGATCATCCGGTCCTTCATACCTTTGCCTTGTTCCTGGGCCGCCTTAGCATATGCTGGCTGCATTTCTCTGTGGACTGTGGCTGGAATCCTTTCATAAAGAGTCCGGCGTTCAGCCTCTATCTTGTTTGATATGGTAGATTGTGAACGGTTCACAAGCTCCTGGAGCAGTCTTTCCGTAGCTTGGTTGCGCTTGCGCAGGTTGTCTGGAATGGAGGAAAAGCTTCCAAGAATTTCAGTAATCCTGAGAATGAGATTGTTTCGCTCCTCCTCAGCTTTACGAAGCAAGTCTTGGCTGGCTTCTTCCACAGTATTCTTTAACCGGTTTCCAAAGTATTCAGCCCAGGCAAATTGAATGCCTTCCAACAGCGGTCCACAGAGATCTTCCGAAAAATCAAAAACTTGTGTTTTCCGCACGAACCTACCACCACGTCTCACTGTCGCACGTAGTGTGGCCCAATGAAGGTTACTCCAGGTGGAGACTACGTGCGAAATATTCTGAACCAACCTTTGAGCCACTTCATTAATCTTGTTATAAAGGAAGTCCTGCTCTCGGGTAAGTCTTCCCTGGAAACCTGCTCTGGAATCTGAGACTCTGCATTTGAGAAAGTTATCGGCGGACTCAGCCGCCTCAGAAACCTCCTTTCTTTTACTTTCAGCAATCTCCTTTTGGGCTACTAGATTCCCCTTCTCCTGATTTTTGTAAGCCTTGATCTCCTCTATCACTGCCTCAATACGATGGTTAATCATTTGAGAGTATACTTCTTCACCATAACCTGCACTGATGTTTCCAAGGTGATCTATAAGTTGTGGAATTTGCGTTTGGCTCTCATCTGTGAGTCCCCTGTCACTCCTCCTCGAAATTTTTCTTAATCTCAAGTATTCACTTGTGGAAAGAGTAAATATAGCAGATTTCCGGATGGCCTCTGCGATATGTTTCACAAATAATGCATCATTATTAGCTTTGCTTTCTAAATGAAGTGCAAGGTTTTCACATTGTGTTCCTATTTCTCGCCTAACAAGTCGATTTCGGTGCGAGAATATTTCTGGTATAGGAGTGTCACTTGGAAGACCATATTCTTCAGCTAGCATATCGGGATCAGGTGCATCACACTTGGTGGCAATAAATGTCAACGAGTCTTCATGTCCATCCAGTACCAGTCTTCGTGTAAATGCAGCTTCCGTAATGAACTCCCACAAATCACTTCCTATACCGCGATTGCTATCACATACAATCCAAAGAAACCTTGAGGTTTTGAGGTAAAGGCGAGTAACAGCCTCACGGGATTCATTGGGATCATTGATTCCAGGGAGATCGACCAGGACAGTCCCGTCCCGCAGCGATTCAAACGGGCCAGTCACTCTGACTCTTTTGACTATCGGCCAGAATCTATGTTCAGAATCAAGGTAATATGAAAGTTCCTTTTTGAATTCCTTTGCATCCGTGGAATCAAACTTTCTGGTCTTCTCCCTAAACGCCAATGAAATCTCTTTTGGCTCAATCAAAGTAGATTTCTTTAGAAGGCTCTTAAATTCAGTCAACTTTTGCTCATTACTGGCTTTGTATACACCCCATAACTTAGCAACCGCATGTAGAGATATTTCACAATCACCATCACCATCGGAATCAAGATAATCTCCAAGTAAATCCTCCTTCTCCGATTCCCAGTCTTCCTTTGACAGAAACTCTATTTCAGCGGTTAAGGAGCTGTTTCCAGGCGAGTCCTTGAAGGCCAACTCTGTCACGGCAGAGGTACAAGACTTCATATCATTTGTGGGAATGATATCTTTACCTATAAGAGCGTTGATAAGTGTACTTTTCCCAGCCCCAGTGCCACCTAAAAGGGCAATAACCACCCTCGGTTCTTTCTTTGAATCCTTTTGTATCTCAAGGAGGCCTTCTCTCCAGACAGTCCAGTATTCCCGATCTTTTCGGTTGAATTGTTTGTCATAATAGTCAAGCACACGGGTGACTCGTCGTTCGACAGCCCATCGGTCAATAGGATGGTTCATGAAGGGACCTCTGAAATCGAAAGCAGTTTCGTGAGATCAAAAATCTCACATGTTACCGCAAAATCAGGTTCGGTTTTGAAAGGCTTGCGGATGTAGCGGACTTCGGTAGAATCACCATCTACAACACCAAGCGCCAGAATGAAATCATCCGGTTTGTTGAGGGCTGTCAGGATCTCATTCTTCGTAACTGAGACTGTTGTTGCCCCAGCTGCACGCCCTTTGACCTCGATGAAACGAAGACGCCCCGTTCTTGGATCACGGGACTCGATGTCATAACCACATTTCTCTTCACTGCGATCAACGGGCTCATATCCAAGCGTTTTTTCTACATCCAACACAGCGGCCATGGCTCGCTCTTCGATCTCTTTTCTGCTTTCCGCATCGGCGGCCAAATCATCGGGAGTTTGAGCGGTCTGGATGCTGGTGAGGAGACCTGCTGGAACCACAATAGCCCCCGCCAGGACCACTGGAGTGAGAGCTGAGATTTGGCGTTCCAGGCTGAGTTCCTCCACCCGTTTCTGGAGCCGCGCCTCAAGATCATCCGCACGGCGCCGCGCCATTGCTGAGTTGAGACCAGCTGCAGGTTTTCCGGCCAGCTCCTGATCTTTCAATACATTGGAACGATGGTCCCAATCATTGATCTCTCTGGTGAGACGGTCTTTCACTGCCGCCTCTGTCCGGTTCACGAAATCCAGACGTCGAGTCCGTACCTCTTTCAGGTGCTCTGGCACGAGGTGTTGAACCGCATATTCGATGATGACTGGTTCAAGGTCCCCCTGAAGCCAGTTGGCCTTGACCAAGTTCTGAAGGCGTTCATGTTCATCTGGGGTTGCCGCACGGTAATCCAGGTAGGGTGCATAACCAGCGGAAGAGATTCGATGCCCTTCCCGAATTTCAACAAACTGCATCCGTTTGGAGATGATCCGAAATCCACCGTGCGGGAGCTGCTTTCCGTCCTGAATAGAGTGCTCGAGAAAGTAAAGTGCCCGTATCTCATTGGACTGGTCTGTCTCATCAACGAGAATTGCACCACGTTTTAGAATATTACGGTACTTCCGAAGGATGACGTCAACCGTCGCATCGAGTAAGGGATGACCGGGGCAGAGGAGCATTGCCAGGGGTTTTCCATCCACGGTCACAAATTCTTTCTCAAAGCAGACCCTCTCATACTTACGGAGTACATGAACTCCATGTCCAGTAAGCCAATCTGCCTGAAGTATTGTGGGGGGGACATGGGTGATCTCATAACGGCCTTTTTCCCGTTGATGAATACGGCCACCCAATTGCTCAAAAGCCTTGATAAAAAAGGATCGGATAAAGTGAGGTTGGAGCTTCCTGGCTTCCGTGCGTTCCATGTATTCCCGGATGTCACGAACGCGGGAAGATGACAGGGTTTCGGTGGCCAGTGCCCGGTCTTCCACGAGGGTCCGGAGATAATCCTGATCGAGAGGCCCATCAATCTTCATCCAAAGTTTTTTCTTTACTTCCGGGTCTTCCCCATAACGAATCGCCTCGATGAGCAGTTTTCGAAGTTCTGCTCCCTTGAAAATGCTCCCAAGGACATCAAAAACACCGCCCCCCAGCGCTTTACGCGCCGCCTCAAGTTTCTTGAGCAGACGTTCGTATACTTCACCTTCTCTCGTTTCATGAGCCACAAGACTCCACATATGGCAGACCTCAGTCTGGCCAATTCGATGGATACGTCCAAAGCGTTGCTCTAATCGATTGGGATTCCAGGGAAGGTCGTAGTTGACCATCAAATGGGCTCTCTGAAGGTTAATTCCTTCCCCGGCGGCATCCGTGGCAATCAGGACCAGGACATCTTTGTTGTGAAGAAACTCCTCTTGGATTCTTCTTTTTTCCTCGCGGCCTTTCCCTCCGTGGATTGTCACCACTGCCTCGGATTTTCCAATCAGCGTGGTAATGTTGTTGTAGAGGTAGTCCAGAGTGGCTCGATGCTCCGTGAAAACGATCAGTTTGCGACGGTGTCCCCGAGAGTCGAACATCTCCGCCTGGTTCTGGAGCAAGCGTGACAGCTCTTCCCACTTTCGGTCTGTCTTCGAGGCTCGCACCTGAGCCGCAAGGCTTTCAAGGTAAACGAGGGTTTCGATCTCAGCCTGCAGCTCGGCAATTGTCTGGGCTGCGGAGGCCTGCTCGACCACAATCTCTTCGGCCTCGGTGACCTCCTCTTCAGTGGCATCATCAAGTTCCGAATCCAGATCCAATAAATCATCCGCGTTCAGGATAGGAATCGACTGGCTGTCTTCCTTTAGCAGTTCCAGACCACGTTTATTGATTTTGGCCTCTCGAATCCGGTCCTCAAGCCGTTCCCGCCGCCGTTTGATGGATTGGTAGATGGCCTCCGGGGAGGAAGCCAATCGACGCTGGAGGGTTGTTAGGGCGAATCCTATCCGAGTTTGGCGCGCTCCCCCCTCAATCAGGTCGGCTCGGTTCATCTCGTTGCAGACATACTTGGTAACCGCCGCGTAGAGCTTCGCCTCCAGATCAGAGAGGTCGTATGTGACGGTGTAGGCCCGACGCTCAGGGAAAAGGGGTGTTCCATCAAACTTGACAAGGTCCTCCTTCACCATCCGCCTCATCAGGTCAGTCACATCCACTGTGTGCACTCCATCCCGGAATTTACCCTCAAAGCGGTCACCATCCAGGAGAGACATAAACAGTTGGAAGTCCTCTTCCTTCCCGTTGTGGGGAGTCGCAGTCATGAGCAGGAAGTGCCTTGTTCTTTCCGCTGCTCCGAGGTCGCGTCCGAGTTGGAATCTCTTCGTTTCCTTGACTTCGTTTCCATAGTAGTGGGCGGACATCTTGTGAGCCTCATCCACAACAACCAGGTCCCATTCCACCTGGTGGATCATCTCGTGGACCTTCTCATTGCGCGAGAGATGATCGAGCCTGCCAATGGTGAGAGGGTTTTCGGCGAACGGATTTCCGGTCTTGGAATCATCGATGGCCTGTCGGGAGATGATCTTGAAGTCCAGAGCGAATCTTCTCCACATCTCATCCTGCCACTGATCGACAAGACTCCCCGGACAACAGATAAGGCATCTTTCAACATCGCCTCTTGCTATCAGCTCCTTCAGTAGGAGCCCCGCCATAATCGTTTTTCCTGCGCCTGGATCATCGGCAAGGAGGAATCGGAGAGGCTGTCGGGGCAGCATGCTTTCGTATACGGCTGTGATCTGATGGGGGAGTGGATCCACAACAGAGGTATGGACAGCGAGAAGAGGGTCGAATAGGTGTGCGAGGTTGATCCTACGAGCCTCGGATACAAGACGGAACAGATCTCCATCTTCATCAAAAGCCCAAGGCTGGCCAGGTTGGACCACAGAAAGTCCGCTTTCATCGTCTCGATATAGCAGTCGGGGTGCGACCTGGCCGTTCTGAGTGCGGTAGGTGACCTCAAGAACATTCTCGCCAAACCAACGGAGGCTACTGACTTCGACTTGTTCGTCGTGGACAATCCCCTTGATCTTTGCCCCAACAGTGATCTCTTCGAGTTTCGCCATCTTCGGCCTCACTACAGATCAGTTTTTGAAAGGATCATATCATGGTGGAGTGACAGATTCTCATTGGAGAATATACAGGAAGATAGGTCAGGGGTCGATCCACAACAGTAAATTCCACATAAAACCCGAATTCTCCGACTAAGGTTAGATCATGCTTACTATCGATCCTTGTCCCGTGGTTTCTTTATACGTGAAATCGCTCTCAAGATCTCACTCATGACTTGGTCATCGGCAAGGCCCCAATGGGGGTGAAGCTCAAGCCGCTCCTCAATTAGCATCCGCGTGACCTCGGTGGTAGTCCGCTTACTCTCCTGGGCAATCTTCTCAATCCGTGTCCAGGTTTCGGGTGAAAGCGTCAAGCCGCGAGCAATCTTCCGCATGGGGAAACAATAACCCAAATGATTTCTTGTGAGGAGACTAAGAAGACCTCTTGACAAATACATGCAGAGTATGCATACTATGCATAGTGAAGAGATGATTTGGACCTTAAACCGTTAGGACAACCAAGAGTTGCCCCGGTGGTGCGCGCAAGATTTCAGAATCATTGAATAGGAGTATCGCCACATGTTTGAGAATAATAGCAAGTTTGGATCTCATGAGGTTTCTTCGATGGATGAATCCTCCCCACATAAGGGCCACCTCTTCCTCGATGGTGACCTTGCGTGGCTGCAGGAGGCACTGGGTACGATATTGAGGGGGAGCATCTTCCTTCTGACTGGTCCTGCGGGTGGCGGGAAGAGCACCCTGGCGCTCGAGACAGCAGTCGGCCTGGCCCAAAACGGTCTTTCGGTTTTGGTCATTCTCACCGAGCAGAGCCGGACTGCAGCGGAGTACCGCCTTGCACAGATCGTGTCTATGTTGCCGGAACAGGCCCGGCGGGAGATATGGAGGAGGATCACTTTTGAGGACCGCCTTTCCGATGTGGGAACTCTCCCCGAATTTTTCATGGGCGTGATCAGCAAGGGGGCCGTGGCGGGTGGTATTCCAGACCTGATCATTATCGACTCTCTGCAGGGCAACAGCCTGCATTCCAACTCCAAGGCCTATCAACGGGTTTTCGCCCTGTTTGCGCTGTGCAGGAATGCAGGAGTCACCTGCCTTGCAATCTCACACCAAACCAAATCGGGTCATGCCTGTGGTCCATCCGCTTTGGGACATGCCGTCGATGTGGTTGCCGTACTACACGCGGCCTCACGGCATCGCTATCTGAGCATCCTGAAGAACCGCAACGGACCTGCATTGAACGATCCCATTCCGCTCCTGATGACCATGGATTCAGCCAGGTTGGTACCTGACCCCCACGCCAAACCGATGGCTTCCTCGGTCTGGAGTCTCTTGCCGGGGGATTCGACTCCGTTGGAGGTCCAGCTGTCGATCGGTATTCCAGGATACGGCAACACTGGCCGCCTGATTTGTCCGGGGCTGCCCAAGGCTGAGGTCAATCAGTTGCTTGATTCGGTTGGAAGGCTACCTGAAATGGGGACATCCCTTTCCGGGTTTGTGGTCAATATCCAGATCCCTGGAGAGAGGTTTTACAGGAAGACGTTGCATCTCCCGATGGCAGTGGCCGCAGCGGCCTCGCTTTTACAGTCCAGCATTTCCCAGAAGGTCTATTTCATCGGGGAATTGGACCTCAACCTGGATCTCCACCCATTGCCGCGTCCACAACTGAGTGCGTTAGTGTCCTCTCTCAGAATCGGCTTCATCTCCGGAATGACTCTTATCTGTTCAGATCAGGACTCGTCCAGTCTGGCAGTGGCGGGGGATGCTGTAACCGTGGAGGGATATTCCAATTTCCGTGAGATTCTTGAACGAGTACAACGTGGCTATTGGGCCACACCATTATAAATTAATAAAGGAATTAGTAATCATGATTAATGCTGTCAATAACAAAGTACCCAATTGGATTATTAACGTACCTTATACCGAAACTGGTCAGTTTGACCCCGAGCTGGTGAATGAAGTCCTTTCAATGTCGATTCTCACCCGGAAGGCAAGGCCGTGCGATGGGAGTCATGAGATGACACTCCAGGCAGTGGTTTCCAAAGGGACCCACCCCATGCATCTCTTTCCCGGGGCCACTTGGCGCAGAGCTGAGGGCGAGATCTTTGAGGACGATCGCTTCGGTCCTCATGTTGTCGAAGAATTCACCCTCCAACCGATCCTGGGTGTCGCCCGCCCTTGGTGCACAGGTCTTCATGGAGAGCCTTTACAACAGGTTCTTGAGGAGATGCGGGATAAGG
>CAYZUX010000223.1:0-9700 GCA_964481775.1 uncultured bacterium
CCTTCCTCGAGCACCACACCGAAGATGATGTTGGCATCGGGATCCGCCTTGGGATGGACATGGTCTTCGATAGCACGGTTGAGCTCATGCAAGGTGACATCGTAACCCGAGGTCACATTGATCAGGATGCCCTTGGCGCCCTCGATGACAACCTCCTCCATCAACGGATTGGAGGATGCCTGCTGGAAGGCGATCAAGGCACGATCGGGACCCTCGCCATGACCGACACCCATCACCGCTCCGCCCTGTTGATTCATGATGGCGCGAATATCGGCGAAGTCGGCGTTGATCTGTCCCGGCTTGGTGATCAGGTCGGCGATGGCCTGGACACACTGCATCAGCATCCGGTCGGAGATCTTGAAGGCATCCACCAGGGTGGTTCTCTCATCGACCAGCGAGAGGAGCCTCTGGTTGGGGATGGTGATCAAGGTGTCGACCTTTTCCCTAAGTTCACGTTGCCCGCGCTCGGCGATGCGGTGGCGGACACTGCCCTCGAAATCAAAGGGCTTGGTGCAAAGAGCGACGACCAGCGCCCCCATCTCGCGGGCCACATCCGCGATCACCGGGGAAGCGCCGGTACCGGTGCCTCCTCCCAGACCGCAGGTGATGAAGACGAGGTCCGCGCCCTCCAGGGTTTCCGCGATCGCCGCCCGGTCCTCTTCCGCCGCCTGCTCTCCGAGCAGGGGATTCGCGCCGGTTCCGAGCCCTTGACTGACTTTCGCTCCGATGTGAAGCGTCCGCTCGGTTCTGCAGGTATTGAGGGACTGGAGATCCGTGTTAATGGCCACGTACTCCACTCCATTCAATCCGGCGACCTCCATACTCTCCACGGCGTTGGTACCTGCTCCCCCTACGCCGACCACAACAATTCTGGGTCTGCTTTCTGTCTCGTCCAGCATGTAGATCATTCTCCTTCCTCCTTCAATTTCGGACGTCCCCTCTTTTGAATTCCATCTGTTTTCCCCCTCGAACGATTATTCCCCTCAATGTTTCTCCTCCTCCCATCTCTTCCCCTCGGACTCCTTTAAGACCATGTTCGGCCTAGAATACCCCGGTTAACCAATCCAAGGCTTTTCTACAGATTCGTGATACTCCCCTGCCCGACTCCAGCTGAATCCGGCGCCGTTCCCGGAGGGCATACTGGAGCATCCCGATCGCGGTGGCGCAGGTCGGACTTTTAACGATATCGGTGAAACCTGTGACTCCCGAGGGAATCCCCAAACTGGCTCCTACACCCAGTTCCCGCTGGAACTTGTCGGCCAGTCCGCCCAGCAACGAGGTCCCGCCTGTCAACACAACCCCCGCGACCAGGTCTTCGACAGGAATCACGGAGAGCACAGTTTTCTTGACCTGTTCGATTATCTGTTCGACACGGCACTCGATCACAAAGTTGAGCTTGGCTCTCGGAACCTGGTAAGGTGGCCGTGGGCGAATACGCTGGACCTCGATCGTTTCATTGGTATCGGTCTCCTCGGAGATCGCCCAGCCATAGTTTTTCTTCAGGGCCTCAGCATGTTCAACTGGCGCCGCCAGGTAGGAGGCGATATCACGGGTGATCAGATCACCCCCGATCAGGACAATCCGGCTCTGGAGGATATGGCCATCCTTGTAGACCGCCACATCAGTAGTCCCGCCGCCAATGTCAACCATGGCAACACCCGCATCCATTTCCTCTTTCGAGAGAACCGACATGGAGGAAGCGATCGGCTGGAGGATCACTCCCTCAATCCTGAAACCGGCGGCCTGTGCCGCGCGCTGAAGATTGGCAACATCATTTTTACGTCCACAGACCAGGTGCACATCCACTTCGAGGAGGTTTCCAACCATACCCTCGGGATCACGCACGCCACTGATGTCATCCACCCTGTAACCCCGTGGAATGACATGCAGAACCAGCATCTCGGGAGGGATCTTGAGATCCACCGCCGCGCGCATGGCGGCCTTGATATCCGCCTTGGTAATCCCGCGCTGACCTTGAAGCACCGCCACCGAGCCACGGCTGTTGTAGCTCTGGATAAAACCCGCGGCTATACCGATCCAGGCGCGGTTGACATCCACACCCGCTGTCGCCAGAGCCTTTTGAGCGGCGCTCTCAATGGAGCGCGTGGTTCGTTCAAGATCCACCACCGCCCCATTCTGCATCCCCTCGGAGGGATGGGTTCCGATCCCAATAATCTCGAGCCCGTCACCATTTAAAACCCGCGCGATCACCGCGCAGACTTTGGTGGTGCCGAGGTCGATCGCAAGAATGTGTTCTTCGGCCTGCATTGCATTCTCCCCCAGGTCCGGAAAACCGGAAAACCAATCAGTTATTTCAAACCGGATCCCTGCCCCTATCAGGTTCCGGATACTTCGATGCGATTTCCACCCAATGATCGGGGTCACAGTTGACTGGCTTGATAAGGACACCCTGATCATCGAACCTCAAATCCACATACAGGACTTCAATCCCTTCCCGCCTCAGAAAATTCAACGTGGGGCTGATCTTACCCACTCTTTCGACAAAATGCCGTCCTCCCAGATAGATATCACCCGTGGCCCCCGCGCAACGTAAAATCCAACCCCGTGCATCCCTGGGGGCACGAATCTCCTCGAGCCTGTGAATCCAGTTCACATCCTGCGCAAGCGATAGGCTCAAGGCCTTGAGGACCTCTGTCACCCGTTCCCCGGAAAGGCGTTCTCCCACATCCCATGCATTTCCAGCCAGGCCAGTCAGGATGGGACGGTGTTCCCGGTCCCAACCCGCATTGCCGGCCTGGATCCCTTTCTGTTCAAGGTCACTTGACTCACCCAGGATGACTCCCTCTTCGTCAACCCCGAGGAGATGGGACCTGCCCGAACGTTCTTCCTGCCAATCCACCAAGGGCACACGTTCCTCTACGGTCACACTTAATGTCTTGGGGAAGATTCTCTCCACCTTGGCTCTCCGAACCGTGGCAAGAGCCATGACACGCATTTCCAGAAGCTGCGTGTCGATCTGCCAGAGGTGGACCACGGCTGGGATATCCAGAGCCTGGAGGATCTCCTCTTCAGATAACATACAATTTCCCTCGACCGACACCTCCGCGACCACGAACATTTCCGAACCAAGCGCGGTATCGGCCAGATCCAGCAAACCAAAGGTGAGGGCCAAAAGAGCAGCCAAAGCAAGGAGAGTGCGTCCCAGAGATGCACCCCATCCCCGGTAAGCCCGTCCCGCTCGTATGCCTGACCGCTTGCCCGTCATAGTCTGCTCAGTCTCCCCGCCCCAGAAGACGGTAAGCCACCTGGTTCACATCGCCAGCACCCAGAAACAAAACGGCGTCTCCCTCCTGGATGTTCTTCATCAGCGTTTCCGTAACCTCTTCCAGTGAAGGGGCATAGATCACCCCACTCACTCCCGTAATACGGGGAAGAAGGTGTTTCGAGGTCACCCCGGGGCGCGGTTCTTCACCGGCGGAGTAGATTTCGGTCAGGACCAACAAATCAGTCCCGCCGAAAGAATCCGCGAACTCATCAAAAAGCTGATCGGTACGGCTGTAACGGTGAGGTTGGAAGACCACCACCATGCGTCCTCCCGTGAATTGACGGAGTGCTCGCAAGGTGGCCCGGATCTCGGTTGGGTGATGGCCATAATCATCGATCAGGGTGGCACCATGCCATTTTCCAAGGACCTCAAAGCGTCTCCGGGTCCCCCGGTAATGAGATATACCTTCGGAAAGGCTTTCCGCGGAAAGCCCCAAGGAAAGCCCGGCAGCGAAGGCACCGATGGCATTTGACAACATATGAACCCCGGGTACCTGGAGCCTGATG
The DNA here is from genome assembly GCA_964481775.1 of uncultured bacterium. GTDB lineage: Bacteria > Hinthialibacterota > Hinthialibacteria > OLB16 > OLB16 > OLB16. The sequence continues at coordinate 3,793 of CAYZUX010000223.1, forward strand.
TACCCGACTTTTTCACCTTCACGGATCACCACACAGCTCGAACCGGTCCGTTCGTAATGAATGTCAGATCCCCGGAGATCGCAGATTTCAGAGAATCCATAGGAGGTGAAATCCTGCCCGAATGAACGCCGGGCGATCGAATACAAATGGCCACAATCCGCGCACAGAATCCTCCGTGCAGGATCCTCCACCATGCCGATATAATCCCGGAAGGCATCCTGGAGCGCGAAAATGTCACCATAATGCTCCAGATGGTCATCGTCCACATTTGTCACCAACGCCAGGTAGGGAGAAAGCTCCAGAAAGGAACCATCACTCTCATCGGTTTCGGCTATAAAATAAGGATCGGTCCCCAGGCAGGCATTCCCTCCAATGTTGGGAAGGTCGCCACCGATCACAATCGTGGGATTCAAGCCGGCCGTCCGAAGAGCCAGCGCCAGCATCGAGGTTGTGGTGGTCTTCCCATGGGTGCCCGCGACTCCCAGGAGACGTTCTCCTTCGGCTAAAACAGCCAGCAGAGTCCCCCGCCGGATCGACGGCAAACCGATGTCCCGGGCCTGACGGCGTTCGGAATGGTGGGGAGAGATAGCACTGGAGTAGACCAGCAGATCACTACCCTCAACCAGTTCCGGGTGCTCTCCCAGGCGGATGATGGCGCCAGCATCCCGCAAGGCACGAACCTGATCATTGTCCCGTTTGTCGGCTCCGGTGACCCGCGCTCCACGCTCCAGACAGAGCTGTGCCAGACCGCTCATTCCAATGCCACCAATCCCGGTGAAGTGTATCGCGGTTCCCGGAGCGATTTTGGGTATGTCTAAGCCTGTTTCCCTGTCTTTCATGATAGTGCCATGGTGCTGCTCAATCTCGATTGTCGTTCCGTTCATTGGCTTCCCCCACGTGCAATCTCCTTAAGCGAATCAACAATCCGCTGAACTGGAGTCAACTCCCCAGCAGTTGGCAATCCTGGTTTCCCGGTATCCGCCAAGGATCTGACTGTGGTTTCCAGCAGCGTGGCACTCAAGTTTGACTCAGGAATCCACCGTGCATTCGAGTGTTCACCTACAAACGATTCGGCATTGATCCGCTGGTGGTCACGGGTCGCATGAGGGTATGGGACCAGGATTACCGGTTTGCCCACAGCCTCCACTTCCGCGCAGGTGACAGCTCCGGAACGGGAAACCACCACATCCGCGCAGGCATAGGCCTTCCCCATCTCATTGAGGTGTCCCACCGGAATCACATTCCCTGTCTGGATCTGGCTGTAAACCCAATCCAGGTTGGCCACACCAGTCTGAAGCAGGATCTGCCAGGAGGGTTCTTCTTTCTCCCAGGCTGGAGCCAGATCCAATGCAACACGGCAGAGTGCTTTCGCACCCTGACTCCCCCCAAAGACGAAGAGGGTCTTTTTGTCCGGATCAAGCCCCAAATCGAGGTACCACTGTGGCTGCCGTGGCAGGACCATTCCCGGACGGAGCGGCATACCCACGACTTGGGTCTTGCCGACCAGTCCCCCCTCGAGCAGAGGCTTGGTCAAGAGCACCCGCGATACCTTTCTTCCGTAATGGCTGACCACCAGGCCTGGAATCGCATTCTGTTCGTGGACTGCCACCGGGAGGCCGATTCCCAGCGCGGCTGAAATCACCGGGGCGCTCACATAACTGCCCAGCGCGAAAACCACATCTGCTCCAATACTTGCCAAGGCCGCCTTCGCCAGCGACCTCCCTTTGAAGAAGCGGAACAAGGCACGCGCATTCTCCAGGGAGAAACGCCTTTTAAACCCCTGGAGCGGGATTGCCGTAAAATCAATTTTCAAAGCCCTGGCCTCTGACTCCTCCAGGCTGGCAGGGCGTCCAAACCAAAGGATTCTATCTCCCCGAGCGATGAGCTCACTCGCCACCGCAACAGCCGGATAGACATGCCCTCCGGTACCTCCCGCTGCAATGGCTACCCTCATGCCATCGACCTCCCGGTTCCGAAAGGATCTGGCTTGACCCGGTTCCGTTCACTCAGCAGATGGTTATGAGTCGAGAGACTGACATTGATCAGGATTCCAATTGCAATCAGGGTCCAGGTCAACGAGGAACCCCCATAGGAGAGCAAGGGAAGTGTGAAACCGGTTGTGGGTGCAAGGCCGGTCACAATGGCCATGTTCAGGAAAGCCTGTGTTCCAATCAACAAAGTAATTCCCAAGGCCAGGAGGCTTCCAAACGGATCGGTACAACTGGCGGCGACTTTCAAGCCAATCATTCCAAGCAGGAAGTAGAAAATCACCAGGGTACTGGTCACCACAAATCCCAATTCCTCTCCAACAATCGCCATGATGAAATCGGTATGGGCGCCATACAGGTATGCCGAGAGGGCTGCATCGCTGTCACCCAGTCCCCGGCCGAACATCCCGCCTCTCGAAAAGGCCTCCTTGGCCTGGGTGAGCTGAAACGAGTCGGTGCCCAGGAAGCTCTGGATGCGTCCCAAAGCTTCAGGACTTGTGGAAATCACCGCACCGAGCACAACCGCCGCAACTGTACCCAAAAAGAGAACCTGCGAAATACGTCCAGCCGCCAGCATCCACAGGAGCAGGAGGCTCAGGCAGAGATGGACCGCTACCCCTTTATCGGACTCACTCAGGATCAGACCAATCGACAGACCCAATACCGGCAGAGCAGGAATGAACGAAAAGAAATTAAGTTTTCCCATGCTGATCCGCTTGGCGAGAAACCATGCCGAGAAGATGATCAGGCAGAGTTTGGCGATTTCCGAGGGTTGGAGCCGGAAAGCGGAAATCTGCAGCCAGCTGCGCGAACCATTCACGATCCTTGACTGAACCGGGAGTCCTGTATTGGCCGGGATCACAAAGAGGGAAATTTGCAACAGGAAAACTCCGAGCAGCAGCCAGCCAATCCTTCTTCCCCAGAGGGGATAATCCACCAGGGCCGCGATCCCCATTGCAATAAATCCGAGGACCACCCAGCACATCTGTTTGAGGAAAGTACTCAACATGCTATTACGGCGCAGGAAGTCTTTTTCACGCAAGGATTCGAGCATTGCATTGGGATCTGTTGAATCCGGAGAAGCTGTCTTTGTCTCTGTAGCCCTGGCCACCGCTGCCTCGATTGCTTTCTCCCATTTGGCCTGAGTGTATTGCCGGTAGTCACAGAAAGCGCTGCTGGAATACACCATGACCAGACCAAAAAGCACCAGGCATGTGGTCACAAAGAACAGCAAGTGCGGGGCCATGTGGTCGATCCAACGATTCATGGTTTGCCCCCCTGAATCTCTTTCACCCAGGCACGGAATTGCTCCCCGCGGTCCTCGAAAGACTTGAATTCATCGAACGAGGCACAGGCGGGAGAGAGAAGGACTGCATCCCCGGATTGAGCCCGTTTCACAGCCAGGTCGAAGCCCATGCGCATGGTATCCGCCACTTCCACCGGGATATGGCCGGCGAGAGCATCACGGAAAAGCAGCCGGTCCTGACCGAAACAGATCGCTCGGGAGACCTTTTTCTCGCGAGCGGCGGAAACCAGCTCGGACAGATCCTCTCCTTTCCCTTCGCCTCCCACCAACCAGATGATGGGGTTTTCAACGGAACGAAGCGCCGCAATGACCGCATGGGCATTGGTAGCCTTGGAATCATTGATAAACCGGATTCCATTAACCACAGCCACCAGTTCGATCCTGTGCGGAAGACGGATTGGATCATTAAAAAGGGTGACCGCCTGATCCACGGGAATATCCAGGAAGGTCATGCAGGCGACACAAGCCATGAGGTTTTCCACATCGTGGGGGAAAAAGCCCCCGGTCTGAACCTCACGGCTCCAGCCTGGACCTCCTCCACGCCAAGTCAGTGTGTTACCGGACAAGGTCAAACCATCCAGCGAAGCCCCCAGGTCACGCCCGTACCAGAAAAGACGTCCCCGGGTTTTCTGCAGCGAGGGGAACAACACAAGGTCACGGTGCAAAAGCAGGACATCCTCAATTGTCTGATTCATGGCGATGCGAGACTTGGCATTCACATAGGCCTCCATCGAACCATGGTGCCCCAAGTGATCTGGCGCAACATTGAGGATGACCGCAACCTTGGGGTGAAAATCGGAGACAGTTTCGAGTTGATAGCTGCTCACCTCGATCACCACCACATCCACTTCTTCATTCCGCTCAATCCACTCGGTGATCGGAGTTCCCAGATTCCCAATCGCTACAGCTCGCACTCCGGCATCCTGAAGCCCTTTGGCGATGTTGGTGACCACGGTCGATTTCCCATTGGTTCCAGTTACGGCAACAATGGGAACCTTGACTTCCCGGCAGCCAAGTTCCAGCTCCCCAAGGATGGGAATCTTGCGTTCTCTGAATTGCGCCAGTTGCTCCAGTGGAACCCCGGGGCTGGTGATCACCTGGTCCACATCGAGAGGCAATTCAGTGACGGCCAAAGTCACTTCTACCCCCATCTCGGATAGTCTCTTCGCGCGTTCACGGAGCAGACTTGAGTCTGAGGAATCCACAGCAACCACTGGATATCCGCGCCGTACCAAAAAAGTGGCGGCGGCCGACCCGCTTACTCCCAGACCGACCACCAGCGTCTTCTTGCTCTTTCTGCCGGGCATCCATTTACCTCGTCTTCAGAGTAGCCAGCCCGATCACCGCCAGCAGCGCAGCCACGATCCAGAAACGGGTGATGATCTTGGATTCAGGCCAGCCGAGCTGCTCGAAATGGTGATGCAGCGGAGTCATGCGGAAGACACGCTTTCCGGTAAGTTTGAAGGAGGTCACCTGGATCATTACAGAGACGATCTCAGCCACGAAGACTCCGCCGATCACAGGCAACATGAATTCCTGATGAACAAGAACCGCAATAGTGGCAATCGTACCCCCCAAGGCGAGAGAACCCGTGTCTCCCATGAACACCTCAGCGGGGTGGCAGTTGTACCAGAGAAACGCCAATGACGCTCCCACCAGCGCGGCACAACAGATGGCCAGCTCTCCGGCACCCTGAACATAGACAATCCACAGGTACCCCGTTGTGAAGTCGGTTCGTCCCACCAGGTAAGCCACCAGGGCATAGGCTGAGGCCACAAAGAGCGTGCACCCGATCGCGAGACCATCCAGGCCATCGGTCAGGTTGACCGCGTTGGAGGTCCCCACCAGGACGAAGATCACCCACGGGATATAGAGAACGCCCAGGGGAATCAGCCATTTCACAAAAAGGGTGGTTATACTGTGGGAGGCCGAGATGACTGACTCATTCTCGTTAGTTCTAAAAAGCGTTTCCGGTGGGAAGAAGAAAACAATCAAAGCGATAACCGCCGCGACCAGAGACTGGTAAAGGAGCTTGGTCCTGGCGGGAATCCCCTTGTGATTCCGTCGCGAGAGCTTGGCCCAATCATCCAGGGCACCAATAGTTCCATACCCCGCAGCCGCGATCATCGTAAGCCAGACCAGCATGCTTTGCAGATTCCCGCAGACCAGGACCGCAATAAAGAATGCGGCAAGGATGAGAATTCCTCCCATCGTGGGAGTCTCCGCCTTGCCCTTGTGACGTTCATACAGTTCAGGTATCCCCTGGCCACGTATCTGTTGCCCGATTTTCCTGCGGCGTAGCCAGCGGATGAAAAACGGGCCGGTCAGAATCCCGGCAAGCAGCGCGATCGCCAAAGCCAGAGCAGCCCTGACGGTCAGGTAGTTGAACATCCTGAGCGGGCCATAAGCTTCGTAACCGAGCTGGTAAATCAGATAAAGCATCGTCTTGACATCCGTAATTAAGCCGCTTCGGGTTCAAGAACCTCTTCCGAAAAACAATCCACGATCAGGTGTGGTCTTTCCTCGGCAGCTTCTTCCTCGGCTTCCCTCTCCAGTTCTTCAGGACTATCAGCGAACAGAATCAACATCACACAACCCCCGTTCACGGCTTGCG
>CAYZUX010000224.1:0-9686 GCA_964481775.1 uncultured bacterium
ACAGGAGATTGATTATACAGATACAGACGCATCGGCTTTCGCCCAGTTTGGAACGAATGGTGGACGGATTGGGTTCCGTTGGTTGGTAGATAATGGAGCCTGGCACTATGTCTGGGTTGACAGAATCTCTATCAGTGGTGGCCATATGGAAGTCAGCATGGATCCGTTGCCTTCCAATACACTGACCGCCACGCCCACTCCGTCATTGCCGCCCACGGTTATAGCCACTCCAACCCGAACAGGTACCCCTTCTCCAACTGTACCATCTCTCACCCCAACTTTCACTTTAACAGGCGAACAGCCAGCTGCGGGAAGAGTGGAAGGTGTGATGGATCTGAGTGTCTCAGGCAGCACGACTGGCGGGGGTTACCGTCTCACCTTCACTGCCCCGGATGGAGACCTGGATACAGACGGACAGCAACGTGCCCTTGCCTATGATATCCGTTACTCGAGCACACCGATCAACACGGAATCAGAATTCGAGAATGCCAGGAAGCTGCCCAATATCCCTGATCCCTGGCCTGGCGGGATGGTTCAGACGATCGACAGCTTTTCCCTTCCTGCAGGTCCGTTGTATTTCCGGATGAAGGTGATTGGCTCCAATACCAGTGGGCTTTCCAATCCAGTCAGCGGTTCTCCCGCGGCCGGAACCGCACAGTGGAATGTTCCAGCCAATCGAAAAGTGGGAATTGACTTGAAACTGACGGGAATAGCGGGACAGGACTACGTGTATGAGCCACTGTTCTATGATCTGAACATCGATGACCATGGTATTCTGTATGTCCGCGATACTGTGGAAATGGCGTTGGCCCATAACAGCAAGAATGCCAAACCAGCCCAGGTCTGGGGAGGAGGCACACCAGGCATCACCCCCACCACCAGCGCTGCCAGTGAAAGCCTTGCAGGAGATCAGGGAATCATCCGTTACCGTTTCGATTGCGATGGGTTGCGTGTCGAAGATGGTAAACAGGCCTATGTGGTCAATGGTGAGTGTTATGGCTCAAACCGATACCTTGCACACAAAATGTTCAAGCAATATACCGAACCTTTCACTCCCAAATCCTTCTATGATTCTCTGGCCAGCACTGGATTTTCCACACCTGCGGATCGTACCGGCGAATCCACGGGATCCTCTGTCGACCAGCGATATCACCGCGGATTGATCAGCCCAGATAATGGGGACGAATGGCACGAGTTGGCATTTTGGGATGATGACCTTGGATGGCTGGGGAACAAGGAACGTCACGCCCAGGCCTCTGATGGAAGAATCTTTTGGATGGTTTTGAATCCAAAAAGCCCGGTACCCTTATTTTCCGCTGGCGATGGTGGCCGGTTCTTCACAACTCGCCCAAAGGCCTATTATCAGGGAAAAGTCGTAGATCAGACCACGTATCTTTCCGGAGACGTGACCCTAACGCTTACCAACTTGAGTTACGATACCAGTCCCATGCAGTATCGCCTGGGTGATGGTCCTTGGATCGAGTACACAGCACCAGTGTGGATAGAAAGCCTCGATCTCCAACCCGACACTCCAGTCATCCTCGAAATGCGGATTGGAACAGGTGGTCCCATCAAACAGCGGACCCTGGTGTGGCAACCCACCATCGCCACGGAGGGTGAGACTCATCCGATCATTCTATTCCGGGCGGAAGAGAAGGAGGCTTTATGGAGCCGGATCCGCTCGAATTCCGGTCTCGCCAATGAGTACAGGAAGCTGAAAACAAATAGCAATCAGATCAAAGCCCTGATGGGACGGAACTACGAAGTCGATGAAAGGATTCGTTATGGTGGGCTGAGTGGGCAGGCTATGAGTGCTGCCTTTATCTATAGCCTCGAAGGGCCGGGATCTATTCTGGACTCAACTTACACCGGCACACAGATCGCGATGAAGGCTTTCAGATCGCTCCTGGCTTCCATCTCCTCCTATGATCCCATCGGAGATGAGAGCCAGGCGGGACAATGGACTGGTCCCAATGGTGAGATGACCCTGGAATGGTGGGACCGCGGCTTCAACGCAAATTTTGCACACATCGCCTATGACCTTTTGGCAGGGCTTCCAGGCATCGACCCAATCGATGACCTCAAACTCCGTGAAGCCCTGGCTCAGGACTGCTACCAGAAAATGCGATTTATTCACTATATCCGTGGCAACTGGAACCTGAAATCGTCCAGCGCACTATTGACCGCGGCTTATACCATCCCCTCCTATGATTCACCCTGTTATGGAGGAGCCGACTCGACACGTTTTGATGGATGTCCCTTCACCCCCGGTATCAGTTGGCGTGAGTACGTGGAGAACTCCAACCTGCCGGAGGGCCAACCGGGTGGACCGGTGATGCGTTCCACCCTGTGGGATTCGGTGTGGGAAGATGGTGTCAGCAAGGAAAGCTCTTCTTACGATGCCTCTGGACGTGGTGTGCTGGCATATTTTCTCAACATTTATGCCGGGTACCACAAGGTGAATCTGATGGAGAGTCATCCCGAATTCCGGCGGGCCTTCGAATGGTCCTTGCGTTCACGATTTCCCTGGAACCGGAACTACCAGTCCTATGGTCAAGCACGTTATACACTCTACCAGGATTTTCACAATCTCGTGAATCCACGCTTTGAGAGTTATCTCGACATGGGAGCAGTCCGCTGGCATTATGAGAACCACACCCCTACTCTCGGTCTGAATCCGAACAGCCTGGAACCCATCCCCATCATTCTCGCCTGGCACAACCCAACCTATGCTGCTGCAGCTCCGGCAGATACAGGGAGCCGTGCTTACCGGAACAACATGATCTTTCAACAGAATTACACTGATCCCAAGACTCCCCAGCTCATCCTGTGGGGCCGGGAGACCTCCTGGTCAATTTATGAGGCCCATCGAAAGGATGACTCAACGGCCATATTTCTGAATGCTTTTGGGGAGAGGTTCCTCACCAACACCGATGAACCTTCGGACTGGTTAAGATCCAATCCTGAATCCCAGAATGTGATCCTGGTGGATGACAACACGGCAGGCCCGGTCAACGCGCTCATGTCCGCCGGCCCCAGCCGTGCGACCATCGCCACCATTCATGGAAACATGGTAACCCCCTACATCGATTATGGAGTGATGTCGACACAACTGCATTCCGAAAATGACAATTCCTATTACAGTGACCGAGCCCAATTGGACCGTCATGTCGCTTTCCCTGATCATCGTTTTTTTATCGTTTTCGATGACATGAAGGCAGCTGATGGCCAACCCCATGATTACGGATGGACAGCCCACTGTCATGGGACCCTGGATCTGTCAACAGCCCAGCGTGCGGTCTTCACAAAGAGCTCCGGGAGAAAACTCGACATCCATTTCTTTGCCCCCACCGTGACTTTCGACAACTACTCCATTAAACAGGTGATCGATTGGTCAGGATCAGAGGTTCCGGTTCCTTATTTCATCGCCAAGGCAAGGGGCACAGGCATTCAGTACCTGAGTGCCCTGGTTCCCGTTGATGTGGGAGGCACCAGTGCAAATTACCGGACATTGACTTCATCAAGAGGCAGCGCGGGTGAGGTGATCCTGGATGATTCATCCTTCCTCCTATTCTGCCAACCCTCCCCCCCGGGTGAGGTTACTATTGCTGACAGGTTCGGATGTAGTGCCAAATTTGCAATCGCAAAGTCCACATCCGCCGGATTGGAATATATCTTCGTGGTCGAACAAGAAGGCGCGCTCTCCTGGGACGGAACAACCCTGATCGTCACCGACCAGCCGCGTTCCTTCATCTATCTGCCGGTTGATCCTCAAACTGGAGGTCCCTCAATCACCACGATCCATGATGAGTGGGTCCCGGACGAATGAAATGGGTTTCCACTCCTGGATGAAGTCTCTTCTAACACAAAACCGAAACTGAGATGGACTGCATGGCCGTTTGATCATCATCGATCAGGACAAAGCTGTATACATCGCCATTGAGTCCTCACTCAGTGTGGAAGAATCTCATCTCCCGGTTTTGGAGTATATGGATTTTTACAAGCATGAACAATTCAGTAAATGGGGGCCCGGAAGTGACTTCGGACACAATCTGTTCTGACACCTCAAAAGAGAAGTATCATCAGAATTCCCAGAGATTTATTGTCCCACTTGTAATCAGCTTTCTCCTTGTCATTTCATCGGGTATTCGCATCATTCGTGACCCTGCCGCAATTCACCCGGATTGCGCGCTTAACCTGCAACTTGGAAAAATGATCCTGGATGGAAAAGTTCCTTACGTGGACTTCATTGAAATCAATCCGCCATTGATTATGTACCTGAACACATTTCCAGCTTTCCTTGCCAAAGTATTCGACCCTCCAATCATCTTTGTCTTTCAGATGCTGGTATTTTTTCTCATGATCTGGTCCATTCTGGAATGTTGGTTATTCACCCGATCTCTGAAGGTCAACGGACTGAACAACAGAGTGATGCTCATGATGGCAATGGCATCGGTCATGGTTCTCATCAAAGGTGAATTCGGCCAGAGGGAACACTTATTCATGTTAGTTTACCTTCCCTACGTTCTATTGCGGCTTAACAGGGAAGAGGATATCCCTCATGGTCTACCGCATTCTGTACTTGTGGGGATATTGGCGGGGGTGGGGCTTTGCCTCAAACCTCATTTTCTACTGATTGCCTTTTTTATTGAGATGATCGCTCTCGCAAGGCACAGGTCGATCCGGATTCTCTTTCAACCTGAATCCATGTCAATCCTTGGTTTTGTTATCATCTATGTCATGCATTGGTTTTTCGTGCCGGCTGAGATGCGTGAGGAATTTTTCGGCCGGTGGGTCCCCTTTATCACGGAAAGATACAGCGCCTATGATGCCCGTTCATTTTCTGGCCTCTGGATTCCCTGGGTACAGAGTTATTGGCCAGTCGACACACACGCAAGCCGTGGATTGCGAATCATTCTCTCACTGATCATCAGAGGTTTTCAGACGGGTGTTCTATTCTGGGGACTCATCCTGCTTTTTCGTGGCATCACGCCTGTTCCACGCCACATCACCAGTTTTCTTTTCCTGATGTTATCCTGCTTGATTCTGTTTTGGAGCCAGAGAAAAGGGTTTTCATATCATCTAATCCCTTTAGATTTCGCTTTTTTCGGTCTGGTTTCCTTTGTATGCATCCCGGTGGCAGGTCCTTATAACGGAATTCTCTCATTCAAACGAGTCAATTCTTTTGTATCGATCCTTGTTTCATCTCTCGGGATTCTCTTGTCGATATCAGCTGCTACCGGAATCCCGGGTGGTTTTCATGGAATTGCCGGGGAGACAAGGTCCTTAGAGGAACAGAATTTTCATGCTTTTCTCAAGCAGCATACCCAGCAGGATGATCGTGTCGTGGTCATCTCTACCGGAGTCTCTCCAGCGTATCCCACTCTTCTCCAGCTCGGTTTGAAGCCAGGGAGCCGTTACATTTGGACCTTCCCGATTGCTTTGATTTATGAACCCATGAAATCGAGCGTCAAATCACTCCCCATGTATCATACCGTTGAAGAACAAACACCCGAAGAATCGCTCATGCTTTCGGAATTGGAAGAGGATATCCGACTTAATAAACCCAAAGTGATCGCGGTGAAGAACTCACCCAGGAACTCCGCTCTGCCAGATGGTTTCAATCTTTTGGAATATCTCAGGTTCAACGGCTGGATCGATCGGGCACTTGTCAATTATCAACCAATCGATTCTCCAGAGTCCTGGCAAATGTTTCTGGGTATGGTCCAGTAATTCAGTTATGCATGCACTTCTGTTGACAACTTCTGAGTATACAGCAAACGAAGAAACAACAGACAACTGCATTTATGGACAACAGGAATCTACAATAAGGATGTGTTCGGCGGCGCAAACTAAGCAAACGGACTTGAAACTTTTCAATTTATTCCAAGACAAGTTTTGTTCACACATCAAGACTCTGGTCTGTATTACTGAAATTTCAGATGCAACTACAATAACTTCTTAATTAAATTTTCATTCACCCAAATCCCCAGGGGACCAATGGGTGATTGACGAATTGCTCTCCGGAATTTAAAACTTAATGGCGCAGGCGGCGTCAGCTTACTGTCAAGCTCATCATCTGTCCATTGCCGGGCAGGAGTTTGGCTTCGATCACTTTTCCCGTAAATTCCTATATGATAACAAGGCGGAAGTTTTTTTTCCTTGAATACCATTTCATCATGCGCGATAGCATTTTTCAGATCGGTCTCATCATAATTAACCGCACACACAACAAATGGAAAATAGATCCCCCCATACGAACAATCAAGCTGGCAGGTGTTGCCAAATTGAGATTGGATCAGACCGAGAAGCTCCCCTGACCTGATCGACTCAAATCCCTTAACTTCGTAAATTCGCGGACGTCTGAAAACCAGATGAGGAAACAACATCTTCAGGTATTTCAGTCTATCTTCACTGAATTGCCACCTGGTCTCACCAACGTATTCATAAACAACGAGAATCCCATCTTTTTTGAGCGCAAGATTGATCTTGTGAAGAATGTGCTCTAGATTGATTAAATGATGAAGAATTCCATGACAGAGTATAAAGTCATATGAATCTTCTGGCAAATTTGTAAAATTTAAATCAGCGGCGAGGGTCTGAATCTTTGGATCTGTCAACCTAATGGATTCATTTATCTCTGCACACAGTTCATAGGTTTCCATCCTTTCAGTAAATCCACAATTGACGAGGTATTTTTCAATTCGACCAATCCCTGATCCTAAGCTCAGACACCTCTCACGAGGGCCATAATCTTTAAGTAGAAAATGCGCCCAGTCAGCATATTCGATTGGGGGGCTATCCTGTTGCAGAATTTTTTTCTTGTAGGAAAGAATGTATGGATGATTGATTCGAAGATTGTTCAAATTCTCCTCATGCGCCATTCTGCCTGCATGGATCTCATCCTGGAGGGCAGTTCGATAACATCTTCTAGTCGCTTGCTTGGGTGAAATGCAGTAATTCTCACAACCAAATTCAGCGCCCATGTCAAAACCAATCTATATTCCTAAGATTTCGATGCTCAATAGTATTTCCAATAAATCATTGGCAATAGATGGCTTCGATATGCCGAACCATAGACCCCCTGTATACGAATGGGTCAAATTCTTCAAGGACACGGCCATTGTTTGGCATGAGATTATATGAATCGATATGAGTCTTTTTCAAGTGGACTCAGGGGGTCTGTTATCGGTTTTTATATTATACAGATTGATCAGAAAATCAAGAGACTATCTTTCTCATGGTACCGGTGCGATTGTAAGCAGCGGTACCCGCTTGTAGGCCTTGACCGGTAATCATTCTTTTTGAACAATCCACCACTGGGCTGATTATGATGCCTGATTTCCGACTCCATGCATTTGCTCGACAAGAAACCGGAACACCGGTAGGGGTAAGTCCTCATACCCGGTTACCTCCCTCATTGGGACTGAACCTGACCCCTCTTTATATCCTGGCTGGTATCTGGCTCGTGGTCATGGTCATCAATTTTCTGACTGGAAGGGTCTACCGTCTGGAGCTATCCACCACTCTCTGGATCCTTGCCAATCTTCTTTTTGCGGCAAGTGGGAAAGGAATCTACGAGATTTTCCTTCTCCTGTTACTGCCATCGGTACTGATAGGTGTCACCGATTTCTATGACATTGGCGGTATCACGATGGAGATGACCTTTCTCATGCCCATGGTGAATCTGATCCCTTACTGCTGCAGTGGAGCTCTCTCTCGTTACTATCCCGACCGAAATCAACTCTCCCACCGTTATCCACTAACCCCCTTTGTGGCACTTTTTGCCTTTGCCTGCATCCTCTCCGCGTTTCTTGGCCATGAGGTCAAATATCCCAGCCAAGCCCTCCGGGCGACAGGCGTTTACTTTGTGATTCCATTCTTTTTTTATCTTTACAGTGTCCATGCGATACGACGTCTTGATAATGTGAAGCAAGTTATGACTGTCATCGTCTTCATGACTGCTTTCTATTCCTCTGTTCTGGGGATCATCCAGATGCTCTGGAGGGGGCATTTTGCCCGGATAGTCAGGAACCTGGTCATCTTTCGTGAGGACCAACAGGAGAAGATGTGGCTGGGAACCCTGGGAGAGGGGAAAATCATTTCGGTTTGGCCCGACTCAGCCAGTTTCGGACATGTTCTCTGTTTCACTTTCCCATTGGCACTGGGCCTCTTCATGACCGCGAAGACCTCCAGGCAGCGAATGATCCATTTCATGGCCTTGGGACTGACCTCAGTGGGGGTCCTGATTACCGGCAACAGGACAGACATACTTGGAGCGTTTGTGGCTGTTGTTCTGGTAGTCATCTCCTTTGCAGCAAAATCATACTCCCTGCGAACCGCACTGATGAAGGTTGGCTTTGTGGGAGTGATGATGGTGGCTTTCATCATGGTGACACGTGAAAGTAATGGTTTGCGGCGTTTATTTATGCCTGAGGACTGGGATAAAAAAACAGCCAGCAGCAGGACAATTCTGATCCAGGAAGGGATCCGGATGTTCAAGTCCAGCCCGGTGTTCGGAGTTGGCCTCGATAATTTCCGTCACAATCAGGACTACAGGAAAGACGGTCTTTATATCGTCGCCAACTATCCCCACAACCTTTTTATCCAGATACTCGCTGAAACAGGATTAGTCGGAATGCTGAGTTTTCTTGCTTTGATGGGAGCTGTGTTTCGTCTTGCCCTGGTCACTTGGCGGTATAGGACATCCACGGAGGTGGACTTTTTCTGCATGTTGTTTCTGATTGGATGCACTGTACTGATTTTCCAGGGATTGATGGAAAACTCTCTCTTCTACCCACAGACCTCTTCCCTGTTCTGGACAGGGGTGGGAATCTGGCGGGGTAGAGCCATGGAACTGGCATCCAGACCCAAACCAGCCTGAAACTCTCATCCTCCTGGAGGGATGGTTACTTTCTCAGCATCTCGAAGATTTCAGTTTGAACACCGGATTCATGCAGGTTCCCCATGTGGCCTCCACGTGGATTTACCCTCAGGTTCGACTCTGGTAACAGGCCTTCAAACCAGGCCAGGTCTCCCTCACGAAGAAGAAAATCATTTTCGTTGGTGAAGACAAACACCTTCCGGTTACCACGGAGGCCAGCTTCTCTCTCTCGCAGGTCACTGCCACGCCGGATTCTTTCCATCGACATATTGCCGCTGTAGCGGACACGGAGACCAGGGACCACGAAGGCCTGAAAATAATCGCGATAACCATATTGCATGATCTCCGCATAGGCTTCATCACGGTTCATGATTCCAAGTCCCGAATGCAGCACTCCCAGGTTATTCCTTCTCTGGCTGGCATGGATGGTATCTCGCAGACTCAGACGGTAAAGCAAACCAATCAGGAAGCGTGCTTCGTCACCACTGAAGCTCGTGTTCGGTTTTTCAACAGGAGGTGTTTGCAGCAATCCCACCGCTTTCTGCATGGCGGCATACATGCATGTTTCCCGTTCCGCTTCAGGCCAGGCCAGTGGCGCATTGTAAAAGGCATCCAATTGTTCAGTTCCATACAGGAGATCCACCGGAGGGTTAATCGCGAGATAACGATCAAAATGAATCGATTGGAGCTGTCCGCGTGCCTCGGAGTCGGCGATCACGAGCGCATGGAAACCACCCAATGAAACACCCATCAGTATCCGTCCAGTGATGCGTCCACCATACCGTGCGAGGAGATCACGGTG
>CAYZUX010000225.1:0-9566 GCA_964481775.1 uncultured bacterium
AATGGACGCGATGAATGGACGCGATGAATGGACGCGATGAATGGGCGCGATGAATCGCGCCCCTACGAATAAGGAGAAACGTGATGTTATCGGTCATCACATTAAACCATCTCACCATCCGTTTTGGGCACACCGCCGCGGTCGATGACCTCAGCCTGGAGGTGCCGCCGGGGAAGATCTATGGCTTCCTGGGGGAGAATGGCGCGGGGAAGACCACCACGATCCGAGCCTTGATGGGATTGCAGCGTCCCACCAGCGGAACCGTGCTGGTGCTGGGGGAGAATCCGCTGGCGTGTAAGTCCGGGCTGATGCAGCGGATCGGGTTTGTCTCCGATGACCGTGCACTTTACCGCTGGATGCGGGTCTCCGAGGTGATGCGCTTGAGCGCGGGATTCTACGCCAAGTGGGATTCGGCTTATGCTGCCAAGCTGTGTGAGGATTTCGAACTGACTCCCACCCAGAGAGTCAAGGAACTCTCGCGCGGTCAGGTCGCCAAGTTGTCGCTGTTGACCGCGCTCGCGCCGCACCCGGAACTGTTGATTCTCGATGAGGCCTCCAGCGGGCTCGATCCCATTGTACGGCGCACACTGCTGGAGAAGTTGATCGAAGTCTGCTCGAAAGAGGGAACCACCATCTTTCTCTCCTCGCACCTGCTTGAGGAGGTGGACCGTGTGGCGGATATCATCGCCATCCTGTGCCGTGGACGATTACTCGCCGAGGGCAACAAGGAGACGGTACGCCGTTCCCTGACACGTCTCATCTGCCCCAGCGCGCCGCCCACACTTTCCGTCAACAACGGTATTCTCTCGGTCAAGCAGACCCCGGAGGAGTGCCAGATCGTGGTACGGGATCTAAATGACGCCAAGTTGCAGCAATTAACACAGACCCTGGGAATCGTTCCGCAGGTTTTTGAAATGACGCTGGAGGATGTGTTCGCGGAATACACGGCCTGGGCGAAGAGGTAGGGTGGGGCTGGCCCCACCTGTGTATACGTCATTCCCGCTAAAGCGGGAATCCATGAGGTGGTATTTTGAAAGGAGCTCAATCCCATGAACGGCGACACCACCTTTACGAGCTCTCTTTGGCGTCCCATCCAGATCCTTCCGATGGAGATCATCGAATATACGGTGACAATCTTCGTTGTGCTTGGTGGGAGTCTTTGTGTTCTCGGTTGGTTGCTGACAGCGACCGGGTCACTGGGACTCTCACTTCTCGTGTGGGGAGCCGGTGTAGCTCTTTCGGTGGGCTATGCCGGCTTTCACCCGCATATCCGGACATTGCTTCGTTTGCAGACAAGGCTGCTCCTATGGATGTGGATCATTCCCCTCATCCTCATTGCGATCGCTCTGTTTTATGTGGGTCGTCCTATGCTATTCATTGGACCATTCTGGGTGTTGGTTTTGATGTCTTGGCTTTCAGGAGCCCTGTTATTTGGAGCGGAGTATGTGGAGGGCGCGAATGGGTATATTCAAACTCGTCCAGTTTCAGCGAATAGCGTTCTCTACTGCAAACTAGTGATTCTGCTCTTTCAGATTCTTATCAACATCGTGATATTTACTTCAGTTGGAAGAGCCCCGGAGCTTCTTAGAACGCCCTTTTCCCTACTCCTATTTGGATCAATAGCCGTCGCATCTGCTGCCTTTACAGTGATCTTCCGGGACATAGTACGCGGTCTGCTGGCGTCTGGCGTAATTGTGGTGGGTGGCTACTTCGTTTCGATCAACTTCATGATAGTGAGAATGCTCCTGACCGATCCAGCCATCTATTCAGAGGAAGTTTCCAAGATCAACTTTGATCCCTTAGTACCATTGGTTGTGTTCTTCTCTGTTTTCACAGCCTTCCTGTTACTTCTGTCGATTCTTGTTGCTGCTTTTCATTCGCGTTGGAGTTGCCGTCTCCGATTTCCCATTATGGCGATCCTCTCGTTGGCGGTCAGTTTTGTAGGTATCAATATGTTGGCCGCGTGCTGTTGGTTTGATGGCGATTATTCAGTGACTCACCTGCTGGCGCAACCCCCCAAAGGCTGGCAGGTTCAAGGGAATCAGCTAAGCTGGATAGGATTCACTGATCATGAGAGTTTCAAGATCAACCACCTTGATCTCGATGATCCAGAATCCATACCCGCCACTTCAGTCATTGCCCCAGTTTCTTATGAACACTTACACTCTGTGGTTTATTGCGGGGATACCGTCATCATAGCAGCTCAGTTTCCGACTAGATGGGAGGACTATGTTAGAAGTCATCCTCCGAGTAATCCCCTTGATCCATACATGTCTTACGTATCCAACATAGATACGTGTAGTATGCCGAATTGTATCGATGCCTACCGGATAAAGGGGAAATATTCCCCGGAAATTCTTCTTTCACAACCTGCCTTGGAGGTGTACGACCATCCAAGTCTCAAAGAAACTCTCTACTGCATGCAGGATCACTCCTGGGGAAAGATCGAGTGGTGTTCCGGCAACATCACATCTCTCACAGGTGAGCCAGGACCTTTCGAACCAACTGATTCCCATTTCAGAGATACCCTAAGAGCAGGCGTATGGAATCCCACCGATGCGACTGATGGGGAGTGGAGCGCTGCTCTAATCACACCTGTGGAGGAGCATCTCAAAAACATGGACAGTTACACGGGGCCCGTCATGGGTAGAGAGATCTCTCTTGTTAACCTGGCACCCGATAGCAGCCGGGATGAAACCAGGCTTGAGATCCCCAATCGTTTCTTCAACACACCCTATCGCGGTCTCAAATCTCTCTGTTCATTGGGTTTCCACTCCTCCCTTGTGAACCACACCATACGACGTCAATCCAGATCGTTTTTCCTGACCCTCGGTGGCGGTTTTCTATGTCTCTGGCATGGAGAGATCGGACGTGTGGCGGTGTGGCGGGTGACCGATCCGCGCGCGCCAGAGTTCATCGGAATTGCTCCCACACCGATTCATAAGGATGACCTCGCAGCCGGTCTGGTCGAATCGGATCTTCCTCCCCTTTTCAGAAATGCCGCGCCTTATGTCCGTTCCGATGGGGCCTTGGGGTACCTGCTTCCGAACACAGGCGTCATCTGGCTCGAATTTCCCGCCCTGATGAAGGAGGCGAAATCATGAGAATACCCACGGCAAATCTCTTTTCCCAAAGCCACCCCATCGAATTGACGCCACTTGCGCTCCTCACCATTCTTGCTGGATTCCCGGTTGTGCTCCATATGAATCCCATCCATGGAGGATTGGTGGGATATTCCGTAGCAGTCATCGGATATCTCTTGTTTGTCCTTTATCTCAACATGAACCGTCCCGTCCCCACTCTCATACGCCTCCAACTTCGAATCATGATGTGGCCAATTGTGGCACTCATCATTCTGCTGCTCATCCCTGTTTTTCTTTCCGTGCCATCCACTTTTATCAGCCACTCTCTCATCACTGCTTGTATGTGGTTTGCGGGAGCGTATATCTTCGGTGTTGAATATATCGAAGGAGCCAGAGACTATCTGCGTACGCGTCCGGTCTCTCCTACTAAGGTCCTAATTTGTAAATTGATCGTGCTCATTCTATATGTCACCCTGGGATCACTTCCTCTGTTGGGGATACCATTTCCGGCTGGGCTTTCCACAACAGAAGTAACCACAGCACGCTACCTGTTCATTGACTTAAGTGCAGCTCTTTTATCTGCAGCTTTTGCTGTGGTATTCAGAGATATGGTAAGGGGATTGTTGGTATCCATTGCTTTGTTCGCGGGGATTGTCTTGATTGGATCCCAGATTGATGAGTTCTACCTTCAGTCTTTCTTTGGAAATCAAGTCATTCTTTTCCCCTCGGGCTATACTGAATCATTTAATGATCCTTTATTTGAGTTGGCGGGCCCTTTATTGATGATGTGTATCCCTTTCGTATTTCTTGCAATCTTCATCACTATTTACTACTCCGTTATCTGGCAACGGCTGTATGTTCCCCTTCCAGCCCTTATCTTAATCATTTTCGTTTTGGTGATGGTAGGGTCATTCTTTTATTGTTATTCTCCAGATGGGAAACTCTCTGTCCAGTCGTTACCCGCGATAAACCGGAATTGGTACATCAATGACCGCAAGCTTCTTTGGGTGGAACCTGGAATGCATCGGCTCCATATCAAAAGTCTCAATCTGGACTCACCTAAAGCTGAACCCTCAAACGCAATCATCTGTCCGGGAACGATTGAAGGATCCCCAGCGGACTATTATCTCTCCAGCGATCTAATGATAGCTGCGACCCGAAAACCTGACGTAACAGGGACGGACACGATTCCGTGGAAATTGTACTGCTATCGCCTTGTTAACAATACCTCGGCGGTGTTGGCGCATGAGATACCACTCAGTTCCTATCCCAAGGCCATCAGAGAGGAGAGCTGGGTATTTGGCGCCAGTTCAGGCACATGGAAGGAATTATCTCTGTCCACGGGAGAGATCGCGGATCTGGTCGAGCCACCCTCCAAGGAATTGATGCATGACATCAGGTGTAACTGTGACTATGGGTGCGAAACTGGTTACGAAAGAGCGGCATGTGATGGAGATCTAAAAGCAATCTGGGGGGGATTTTTTGACCCCGTCTGGAACGGACATCTTGATGACCGCCCATTTGGCGACAAAAAGATCCAGGTTATCAATGTCAATGAACAAGATAAGAAGATTTGTGTCCTTCCCTTACCACTCCGGTATCTGTGGATGGTCAATCATCTCCGGCCTTTGATAGAGAATCTGGGCTATCGTTTCTACCAGTTGGGAACTACAGGCCAATATATAAATTACCACTTTTACTCTTGCATGACATTAGATAAGGGATATTTATGCTATTGGGATACACTTGCCAATAGGGTGATTATCTGGCGCAATGTTGACACACAGAATGCCGAACTCGTTGGCATCTTGCCTGTCCCAATTCTCAATGAGGAATCCTTTGTGGGTGAAATGAGAATGGGAAATGCAACTATGCCCAATAGGGGAACACCCGTTCATCGTGCTGATGGAGCCTTGGGGTTTGTGATTCCTAATGTGGGTATCTGGTGGCTCGAATTCCCCGCCTTGATGAAGGAGGCGAAATCATGACCCCCTTTGAAAAGCAGCAGATCCGTACCCTGGTCTGGAAGGAATGGCGTCAGGTGCGCGCGGTGATATTTATGGCGGTGGGGATCCTTGTGCTGATGATGCTGATACCGCTGTGGAGCACCATGAAGTTGAAAGATTCCTTTTACATGGGAACCGGGATGGCTTTCCTGATGCTTTCATTCGGATTGGGTGTAGTCCCTTATGGCATGGAACTCAACGATCACACCCACGCTTATCTGATCACCCGTCCGGTCGATCACTGGAAAGTCTTTGTAGTCAAACTTCTGTGGTCGCTTATTCCGGTGTGGATTCTGGCGCTCCTTGGAGGAGTCCAATTGGCCATCGGAAATCACCCCGGGGAAATAAACCCCTGGCGTCTGATCTTCGCACCGATGATTTTTCTGGCGGTCCAGTTCTTCATTTTGTTGATCCCACCGATGGTTCCCGCATTGATTCTGTCAGTCAGTGCGGGGCTGCTCGCGGTCTGGTACCTTATGATCGCCCCCGCGTTGCTGCTTCCCGTGCTGTGCGGTCTGTTTCTGGCTGGATCCTATATGTTGGCGGGAAGACGAATGCGTGGGCAGGGGTGGTGAGAAAGGTTAGTTCTTTGTTAGTTTGATTAGGCCATCAAAGACCTCACCCCAAAATCCCCTCTCCCAATGGGCGAGGGGACTTACTCCCCCTTCGCTCTTCAGGAGAAGGGGGTTGGGGGGATGAGGTTGGTATCTGGACGTCTGCCGCCCCCTTACCGTCCCCACCGTACCTCCAACGGATTGAGCAAACGCTGGCTGGCTCCATCGATGTCGCGGTAACGGTCCCGTCCCTTATGCAGCAGGAAGGGCATGAAGGCGGCCTTGGAGTAGTAGTGCGAATCCTCGGTCACTGGCAGGATCGGTCCGCGCTGGTAATCCGAGAAAGGATACACCCAAGCGCGTGTGAAGTAGGTCAATGGGACATTCCAGAAGTGGTGGTAGTAGAGGTAAAAGGCCGGACGGTGCAGCGTGGCCTCGCCAAAGGTGGGATTGAACGTCTGCGCCGAGAGGATCGCGGTCCCGACCCCATAGCCATCCAGTTCGTTGGTCATGGCGATCCAGGGCACATCCGGATCAACACGATACCCCCACTCATCCTGCCAGTTGGCGCCATGCAGGGTGCGGATGGTCTGGATTTCCCCGGTCTTCTCCCTCCAGACGAAGTTGGTGATGAGGTGCGAGTCGAGCACGATCTCGCCATCGCGGATCGCGGATGTGTTGAGGGTGTCACGCACCTTCATCAGCGTGGTGGCGAGCACATAAGGCTGGCCGGGATAGAAGGAGTAGGTCACCGAAACATCGACCTGCGGGGTATCGCCCGGCATCCTTCCGCTGTTGGTGATGCGGAACAACAACGGGCCGCGTGTGATCACCTCGGTACGGTCCGGCGGGTTCCAGGAGAAGGTGTGGCCCCACTTGCCATTGTCCGAGAAGGAATCCGGATTCCAATGCACCGCGCGTGAGAGCGAGTTGGTCAATCGCGGGATGGGCTTGCCATTCCAGGCAGCCGGGCCATGTCCGCTCTTCACCTCAAAGCTGGACTCCGCAAGACTTACCCGTGAGGCCTGGTTTTCAGGCTTCAGGTCGAAAGAAGCGATCTGTCCGCTCTCATCACTCAGTTTTACGCTGTAATACCAGTTCTCAACAGTCGCTCCGAGAGAGGGACCCGCTACCTGGAGGTCAGTCAGCACCGGAGGTACCGGCGGAACGGAGGGATTGTCATAAAACACCGCGCAGACCTTGGCCTTGCGGGCCGCCACGCTGAGTGGACTGATCACCTCGATGGATTTGGAGGGATGCTGGAGATAGTTGGGATTCGATGTCCCCGGAGGTGTACCGGCGAATTCCTTGGCGTTGAAAGTCTGGAAAGGAAGCGGTGTCCAGATCTTGCCCTTTGCATCGAGCTCGCAGACACGCAGCTCCTTGTCGAGGTCGGCGCAGTCCTCCGCGCGGACTGTGATGGAGAACTCGACCGGCTCATTGGCGCGATCCAGCCCCGCCTTCTCGCGGACCACGAAGGATTGGTACCGCCGCCATCCCTCCGGCCCGCCCCCTGAAGCGGGTGCCTTGGCTTCGTAAGTTTTGGCCACTGTCTTGGTTTGACCATCCTCCCCTACCGCCGTGGCATTCATCCTGAGAGTCACCGCCTGGCCATTGCTCCACACGCTGCGTGCCACCAGAACCACATTCCTCGCATCAGGCAGACGATTGGTGATCCAGGCCGATTGGACATGCGCGAAGCCATCCACGAAGACATAATAAGAATCACAGGTGACATCATTGACAGTCACGGATTGGACCGAAGCCCCCTTGCCTTCGCTCCAATCCCCCAAGGGCACTACGATCTCATAGTATGGGTAATCCACGGTGGGCGAAACAAAGGTGATCTCCTTCACCTTCCCCGGATCGAAGGGGCAGTCATAGGGGACCATACCATCGCCCACATCGCGCCCCTTCTCCATGCTCTTGGCGGCTTGAGTGGAACCAGGCTGAGACCCGCAGAGGATCAGGATGAAACCGAGGACCAGAAGATACGCGCGCATGATGCCTCCTTTGAAATAAAACTGTTTTTTTATTCTTTTGGTGCCTTGTGACCACTGACTGCTCCGGAGACACCCTCATCGAAGGGCATGGTGAGGATCGGCATGACCCACTTCTCCGGGGTGCGTTCATCGGTACGCATCCACTCATGCACCAGCAGCGGGTGAGTCAGCCGGTCACGGAGTTTCTGGATGCCGCCAAAAGGATCGCCTGTTTCCTCAAAACGGAAAGGCACCCAGGCGGTGGTTTCCAGATACACACTGCCCGCGCGCACCGGCATCATGCGAGTGAAGTTCAGCCCTCCGAAGGGATAAACCAGGCCGCGTGACCAATAGATCCAGGGGCCATTCTGAACATAGATGTAAGGTTGAGCCAGGCTGGCCGGATCGCCGAAAAGGTTCGAGTTGGCGTATTGCAGGAGCAGCGAGGCGAAGCCCACCTTCTTCTCCCGGTTGATGAAGGCCATCCAGGGGGTATCAGGAGGTATCTCCAGGCCATGGATGGGGTGCTTGCGGGCGGTCTCGATCACCAGGCTTTTGATCGCGCCTGAAGGATCGATCCAGATGAACTCATCGAGCACTGCATGGTTGAAAACAATCTCCGCATTGCGCGAGGCCTGGACGAAAAGGTCTTCCTGCATCTGCATGGAGGAGGAGCAGAGCACATAGGGCTGTCCGCTGTAGAAGGTATAAGCCACATGAGCGCTGACATTGGTCATGTGCGGGAGGGGGCCAGAGCTGCGGGTACGGTGCATGAGGGGACCTGAGATCACTCTCCGTTCCGGATTCTCCCAGTCGCTCACATGCACCCAGGGAGTGGGGGGTGAGTAACAGTCCGGATTCCAGTGCACCGCGCCATTAGTTTCGAGTTTGTGCTCGAGCAGCACCGGTTCCCCCTTGCCGAGGATGGTCACACTTTCCATCGCACCGCTGTTGGTGGCCAGGCCAATCCTGTAACTGGCAGTCTCAACAATCTCCCCGATCCCCTTGGTCGGTGTCACCACCAGGTCGGTTTTCAACGGAACCGCTTGAGCCTGGGGATTGCCATAGAGGACCTGGTAGACCTTTTCCTGGTAGGGTTGCATATGGGCGAGGAACACCAGGTCAACCGTGGTAGTCGGATCATACCGGTGCACCCTTTCACCGGTCTCTTTGTCTTTTTCCTCGATCGAGAGGATTTTCTGATCATTCCAGGTGGTCACCTGCGTCACCTGGCAGGGGGCCACCACATAACCATCCTTGCCTGCCTTGGGCGATTGAGGGTCGGAGGTCACCACACGGATTTCGGCGGTGGGATTGGTCACGGTGTCAGCGAATAGGCCCAGGGACAGGTGGACTGGCTCTCCCTGACGCAGGATTCCAGCGGTTTCGCGCAAAGTGATCGAGATCGAGTGTGGCCAGTCTGAATTCCAATAACCTCCACTGCCCGGAGCGGAACCGGATGCGCGGAGGACCTTCTCTTCGCCCGAGAGGGGTTTCAGTGTCACGGCCAGGGTGTGAGTAGAGCCATTCGTCCAGTCACAGGGGGCCACGACTTTCAGGTCACCCTTCCCCTGGACCACTCCGGTGTAACTTTCACCCAGGGGAATGCGTGGATCCTCGCCGGTAAAGAAGCGGGCATTGCGGGTACGTTTGCCATCCACCTCCACACGGGTAGCGGTGCCGGGCTGGATCATACCAGCGGGGATGACCACTTGCGTGTAATGATAAGGGAACTCCACAGTGGGGGTTCCATAAGTCAGACTCAAGGTCTGGGCGGAGGCCGGAGGCGCATTCCCGGCTGCGGCAAGCAGAACCGGCTGGCCCGAGGGAGTCTTGCCTTTGACCTGGAACTGGTATTCCTTCCCTGCCTGCCACCCACTTGCCAGGAGGATCGACAGGTCTTCTCCTCCATGGGTACGCCGGTTCAGATTGATGATACCG
>CAYZUX010000226.1:0-9531 GCA_964481775.1 uncultured bacterium
CACCTGGCTCTCTATCCGCAGATAATCATAACGATAAGATGCTTCCCAACCATGCGTTTGAGTCACATTTCGCACTACCAGCGCGGTAAAATCCGAAGTCATAGAAGTCCGGAATTTGCCAGGCGGAGTTCCCTCCAGGGTAAAAGTTCCACTCGACACCTGTTCATAATGAACCACGAACTGGTCACCGGGGATCGGAACCGCATGGATCACCTGGGCATGGGCAATCTGAGCCGTGGCTAAGCCGAAACAAAGGAGAAGGATGGCATCAAGCATCCTGTCTGGAACAGATGGCATGGGGGAGATCCTAACGATCCATGCCACCTCACGCAAAGGGGGAGGAAGTGAAAGAGATGAGTGACCTGGAAAGGATCATCATCCGTCCCGGAGGAGTCGGGGACTCCCTGTTGCTGGCACCGGCCTTGAGCCAGCTGCGCAAGATTGAGAACACTCCCATTACCCTGGTGGGTTACCCCTCCCGTCTGGAGCCTCTTCTCAAGGCTGGCCTGGCTGATCGAATCCTTTCCCTGGATAATTTTCCGGTGCACTCAGCCTTCGATCCTCATCCGGGACGGATTGATTCCTTCTTTTCCACCCTTCCAGAACACCTCCTCGCAGAGCCGGGATTAAGGATACATGACCCCATGCCCCAGGCAGGCTACTCTCGTCATGTGGTGGAATACCTGGCGGGTTGTCTTGAGGTCCCCCTGCCTCAGAAAAGGTTCTCTCCTCTTCAAAATCTGCTGACTCCCCTCCCACAGGATCAAACCCCAACCATTTGGATTCATCCTGGCTCAGGAGGAAAATGGAAAAGGTGGCCAATCAAGAATTATATCCTGGCCGCCAGGGAGATGGCTCGGGGGAAAGATGGCAGAGTGGCGTTCCTTCTCGGAGAGGCCGAGGAAGACCTCGAAGACGAGGTCCCCAAAGCTGGACTCATGATTCATCATCCTTCTTCCCTGATGGACCTGTGTGTTCTTTTTCACATTGGGGATCGATTTTTGGGGAATGATTCAGGTCCAACCCATCTGGCGGCCCTGATGGGGCTTGAAACCCTGACGGTGTTTGGTCCGACTGATCCACGGATCTGGGGGCCCTGGGGGGAGAGGGCTGGATGGGTTATGGCGGAGGGTGAGGAAGACTGGATCGACCCCGGCAAGGTGCTTGAGAAGACAAGACATTGGTGGTTTGATGCCACCTCATAAGACTTGAACTCGAAGGAGAAACATAAAGCCATGCCCGCCAAGCTGTTTATCGATGGAGATTTTCAGGAAGGTTCCGAGGGAAAGGTGTTCAATGTCATCGAACCGCATAACAACCAACTTCTGGAGCAGGTCTGTGAGGCATCCGTTTCCGATGTCGAACGGATGGTTCAATCCGCGGAGAAGGCTTTCCGGGGTGGCTGGGGAAAGACCAAACCAGCCGAGCGCGCTGCTTACCTGAGAAAGGTGGCTGATGGAATCCGCACCAAGCTTGAGGAGATCAGCCGTGTGGAAGCGCGGAATGTGGGTAAGCCCATCGGAGATGCCCGCTGGGAAGTCAATGCCAGCGCGGAATTATTTGACTATTACGCCGGTGCCATTGCCGTCTTTGGGGGGGAAACTCTACCTGTTTCACGCCCCGGGGTTGACCTGACCTTCCGTCAGCCAATTGGAGTCACAGCTTGTATCTGCCCCTGGAATTATCCCTTCATGATGGCCTGCTCGAAGGTTGCTCCCGCATTGGCGGCAGGCAACACGGCGATCCTGAAGCCAGCCACTTACACCCCACTGTCAGCGCTGGAACTGGCAAAAATCTTTCAAGCAGCCGATATCCCCAAGGGGGTCTTCCAGGTCATCTGCGGCCCCGGATCCACCGTCGGCAATGCCATCGTGGAACACCCCCTGGTGGGCAAGATTTCCTTCACCGGTGAAACCGTCACCGGTGCCGAGATCCTGCGGCGCTCCGCGGCACGGATCGCGCGAATCTCCCTTGAGCTTGGTGGCAAATCACCAAACATCATCTGCCCGGATGCCGACATTGACCGTGCGGCTGAGACTTCCCCCCTGGCTGTCTTCAGCAATACCGGCCAGGACTGCTGTGCACGCAGCCGGGCTTTTGTCCACACCAGCGTGCTCGATGAGTTTGTTGAAAAGTTCACTGCAGCCACGAAGAAGCTGGTGATCGGTGATCCCCTTAATGACAAGACCGAGGTTGGTCCCCTGATCTCCCCGTCACAACGTCAACGGTCGATGGACTATGTGAAGCTTGGCCAGGAAGAAGGGGCCACGGTGGTCTACGGCGGGCAACTCATTGATACACCCGAATACAAAGCTGGAAACTACATGACTCCCGCCATCCTGACCGGGGTTCGCAACTCGATGCGTGTGGCCCAGGAAGAGATCTTCGGACCGGTGCTGTGTGTCATTCCCTATAACGATGAGGAGGCCATGATCCGCGAGGTGAATGACTGCAAGTATGGCCTCTCCGGCTCGATCTGGACCCGTGATATGGCCAGAGGACTCAGGATCGCCAAGGCGGTTGAGAGCGGTGTCTTGAGTGTGAACTGCAATAACAGCGTGTTCAATGAGGCTCCCTTTGGTGGTTATAAGCAAAGCGGGCTTGGCCGCGAACGAGGTCTATATGCCCTGGAAGCATTCACGGAAGTCAAGAATGTCTTTATCTGGACTGGCGATTGACCGATTGAGGAATCCCAAACACACCATTTTGAGAGGGTCAGGAGTCCTGCTTCTGGCCCTCTTCCATTATATCACGACAATATAGTCCGATATCATCTTTAGATCGCGAATACACGGTGAGCCTCTCGAAAAGCACCTGGATTGCGCAAAATAACAGCCTTTCATCATTGGCACGCCAACTGCTCTTGCTCTGGTTAAGAATGACCGCCCGGCGGGGATGATTCACCTCTCCCCGTCATATTGAATCAGATCCATTGATCAGGAGGATTGCCACCATGCGTAACCGTTCATTGTTATCACTCGCCACCACTCTTGTCCCCACCTCCCTGTGCCTCTCTCTCATGCTGACTCCCATGGAGTCCCGTGCGGGGGAAACATCCCGCAACAAGTCAGCCTTAAAATCTTCCACCATGCAGAAGATTTCAGGCACATCCACCTCCAACATGTCCTCCAGCAAGGCCATGAGGAGTAGCACGACCAACAGCGGCAGCCGGATGATGAACAAGTCCACCTCATTGTCCAATCTCAACAGGATGTCCCAGACCGGAAGCTCAAGCAATCAGTCCATGTCCTCTATTTCCAACCTGAACAAAGGAAACAAAATCCGTCGCATTGATTCGGGATCAACTCTGGGAACCAAGACCAACATCTCAACAGGAACAGGCAATCTGAAAGGGTCCGCACCCTGGCTGAAAGGTGGCTCCCTGACTGGAGCTGGCAAGGCGACCGGGATTACCGGAACTGATTTGAAGAAAACAGGGGGAATCTCGATTGGCACTGGACTTCCCAAGCCCCCCGGCGGCCCCATCCCGGTCCCCTACCCCAATCGTGGAGGAGTCGGAAAAGGGCTTCCCCCGATCCTCACGGGTGGTACTGAGGGTGGTTCCAGTACAGCGCCAGGTCTTGATGTCAGCCAGATTGGGAAGCCAATGAATCCGGATCTTATCGGTAAGATCAAGATTGGTGATCTCCCCGGTGCTTCACTGGGGGATAGCACTCCACCCGAGGCCAGCCCCGAACCGGCTCCTTCGGATGGCACCGATCCAGCACCCGGATCCGATCCAACACCTGGCACTGACCCAGCGCCTGGAACTGGTTCCGACCCGGATCCGGCCCCGGGTTCTGGTGGTGGAAGTGGTGGCGGTTCGGATCCAGTCGCTGATCCAAGTGATCCATCAGGACCGCCGGCGGAGGATCACCACGACAGCCACCATCATCATGACTGCTACTGGGACATCCACATCATGCAGCCCTATTTCCACACCCACTGCTGGCATCCTACCGAGGCCTGTTATGTGGTCTGGGTTTACCGGTCAGGAACCTGGGTCAATGAGAAAGTGACTGACCTGGCCCCATTGAGCACCGAAATTCCACTCGAGTTCATCGCGGTCACAGAGCCAATTCCCTATGAGTATGATGAAACATTGGCCGATGGGACTGTGGTTCACAAATCCGGGGTGTGGTGGATGGGTGCCGACGAAAAACCCCATGGCCAGGAAAACTGGTCAGCCACAGTTCTTGGACCTGAGATGGCCAGCGCTTTCAAGGCTCTCCCATCTCAGCCCTGAGAAATTCATTCAGCCCTGGCTAACCGTGCCCAGATCCGCCGCGGAGCGGCAAACCAAAGGAAAGCACGGTATCCCATAAAAGGAGCCCCCGGAAACCTGCCTTCTGGGGGCTCCTTGCTTCATAGCATCCTTACCCTTGACACGGGAAACTTGAGAGAGAGCATACCCTTTATGAGTTCCGGCATGTAACTTGAAGCCGAAACTTGCTCAATCCGAGGGGGGCCTTCGTGTTGTCTTTCAATCAAACCAAATTCTTCTGTTTCATCTTTCTCTTCCTTTCAGGAGGATTGTTCATGGCAATCACAGAGGCCCAACCTATCCAGGTCCAACCACCGGCCGAATTCACTGCACCCGGATTCGAGAAACAGATGGAGCATCTCGAATCCCTGTTTGCCCTGCACTACCCCGCTGCAGGACCCAAGGCCACCATGTGGGAGGAATGGCTTTCTCTTTCTTCCCTCTGGCCAGCGACCCGGCAACTTGAGTCCATGCGCGCTGAATGGAGCCGGGTGATCTCTTCCCGTATCATGGAAAGCGATGGCCATGTAGCCACCCACCAGCATGGCTCGATCGCACACCAGCATGGCTGGCCTTTCCCCTTCTATCGTCAGTCAGGAGACACCTGGGGGTGGCATTTTTCCCTCCCGCCTCTCGATCCTACCTGGCATGCCGCCACCACCGCGGATGAGAAGGGATGGACCTGGAATGGACTGGAATCCAAAGGAGTTGTGGAGGGTCTCTGGTCGCTCGTGCTTCAGGATAAGGAAGCGAATGTCACAACACCCGCTATGGATGTGGACTCCTATTGTTCTCCATTTCTGCAGTTGCGTTGGAAGGCCAAGGGACTTGGGAATGCTCAGCCCTATGTGGAGTGGGTTCATGATGCCAGTGAGGAGTTCTCTCCAGAGAAGAGGCTTCACTTTGATCCGGTTGAGGGTGACAGTCTGGTGTATACGATGATCCCTGTTTTTCAACACCCGGAGTGGAAGGACCGGATCAAAAGACTGAGGATTTGTTTTAACTCCACAAAACCGGGGGCCTCCGTGGGCATCGATTCCTTCTTCACCCAGTTCGATACCCGCCATTCAATCAACAACTCCTCCTTCATCCTTGGGGCGGATTACTACTTCCGCTGGACAGGGGATGTGAACTTTCTGCGTAATAATATCGAAAGAATGCGGAGCGCATTGCTCTACATCCTCTCAGTTCTGCATCTCGCTGAAAAACACGTGGTATTGACCGATTTTGTGGGCCATGACGGACGCGCGGGTTATACAGTCAAGCCCGATGGGAGCAAAGAGTTTCATTACGGACATGGAATCGGCTCCAATTATTGGGATATTCTGCCGATAGGGCACCTGGATGCTTATGCCACCAACCAGTGTTATTCCACTCTGCTTCGGTTTGCGGCGCTGGAGGAGAGCATTGCCCTTCATCCTGAATGGAACATCCCCATCAGCGGTCAGAAAATGGATCCCGCCTACCTGCGTGACCTGGCCGGGAAAGTCCGAACGGAATACCAGAAAACTTTCTGGAATGATCAAACCGGGAGGTTTGTGGCCTGTATCGATGCCGATGGAAAGGCGCACGATTATGGTTTCACCTTCATCAACCTGGAATCGATCTACTATGGCTTGCCCTCCCCACAACAGGCACAGTCGATTTTTGATTGGCTCGATGGCAAGCGTTTGGTGGAAGGAGACACATCCACTGGCGCGGACATCTACCACTGGCGATTTGCTCCCCGTGCCACCACCAGGCGGAACCTGGACTGGTATTTCTGGGCCTGGAGTGGACCTGAGACAATTGTCTTTGGCGATCAGATCCAGGATGGTGGTGCGGTCCTTGGTTTCTCCTATTTCGACATCATGTCGCGTCTGGCGGTGCGTGGCCCCGATGATGCATGGGCCCGCCTGATGGCCATTGCCGACTGGTTCGGCGAGGTCCAGACGGAAGGGGGATACCGCAAGTACTACTCGCAACCGGGACGGGGAAGCATGCAGGGAGGCGGAACTCCCGGTGGACTGGGTCTGGATGCCGAATTCTTTGAGAGTGTTATGGTACCTCAGACAATTCTCTATGGATTCCTGGGATTCGAACCGGCCACGGATGGCTTCTTTATCAATCCGAACTTGCCCAGCAAGCTGCCCTCATTGCGCGTGGATGGGATTGCCTGGAGGGATCTGATCCTGTCTGTAGAAGCCAAGCCGGCCTCGATTCTGGTGAACTATCACGGGAAATCACTGGATCCGGTCTGCATCTCCCTGCCAGATGGGAAGTGGACTGCGGTACACAAAAATCCTTCTGGAGAGGTTGTTCCGGGGGGATCGACCCAGGAAAAAGGGAATGTCTGGGTGGTAAATCTGGCAGAAGAGGGCAGTTTGGAGTTTACTCGCTAAGGGGAGTCAGGTGTTACTTCCCTCAAAAAGAGACCGTTCATCTGAGTATGGGGTTTCCTGATCTTTTTTCGGAGGATAAGTATCCAATGTTGCCGTCGAGAGTTTTGAGTATCGCAGTTTCAGGTCTTATGATGTTTATGCTGGCCGGATGTGGAAGTGATGAACCAGCCTCACAGGCACCTGTGGCCAGTACCCAAACGAGCCAACCGGGAGTTGAGGCTCCCAAACCAGCGGCAGCGGAACCTGCCCACCCCTTGGAGTCAGATGTCGATTTTGCTTCTCTTGCCAAATTTCCGGACATCCAGTTCGAAGCACCCGGAACAATCCCAGAGGAGGGCGATCCCCGTGTGGTTCTGATGGATGGGGCGCCGCTCACGGATCCCACAGGACAAGCAGTCGGACCTTTCTGGGTGGCCAAACCCCCCGCCCAGTTCATCGTCAACATGCCCACCGGAAAGGGGCGTATCCGCGTCGACAAAGTGACGATCGAGGATGCAGGCGGTGATAAGTCCTTTCCACTTTGCAGTGTTTCCATCAGGACCGCAGATAAACCAGAATGGCACCCACCCCAGGGTTTGACCAACCGCAAGGAGCTGGTCAAGACACCCGAAGGGGAATGGGTCCGTACTGTCATCCAGTTTGATGAAGTACCAGCCACAGGGATCCGTGTCTCTTTCCCAGCGGGTAATTCCAAGCAACCGGACCATGTTTATGTTCGTGACATCGATATCATCGGAGACTTGGGAGGCTGAAGAACATCTGTTACTGGAATGGGCAGGCTGGAGTGACGATTTCTCGCATCAATGTGAATCCTTTCTCGTTCCAGAAATTCAGGGGAATTATATCCCTCCAAGGAACAAGAAAGGATTATCGTTCATGCGAGTGTACCCACAGCGAATGAATTCGCCACTCCTGTCTACCGAACCAACCCATTGGAGCAAGGGGGTACGAGCTCCGGCCTCTCTCGGCTAACATTCTTTCCCATGTCCAGTGAATCCATCCAAACACTTCGTGAAACCTTGATTGATGTAGGCAACCGGATTTACCAGAAGGGGTGGGTGGCCTCGAATGATGGCAATCTCTCGATCCGGGTTGGCCCGGGCCGGTTCCTCATTACCCCATCCGGTGTGAGTAAAGGAGCCCTGACTCTCGATAATATCCTGTTGGTCGATGAGGATGGCCAGACGCTTGAGGGAAACGGACGGGTTTCCACCGAGTTGAAAATGCACATGAAAGTTTATGAACGCCGTCCGGATATCGGAGCGGTGATTCATACCCATGCGCCATACACAACCGCTTTCGCAGTGGCGGGTCAGCCACTCGACCTACCTGTCCTTCCAGAGCTGGTCTATCACCTTGGCGCTGTCCCGCTTGTTCCTTATTACCTACCCGGCAGCAAGGCGCTTTGTGATGGCATTGAACCCTATTTGGAAAAGACCAACGCGTTCCTACTCAAGAATCATGGGGTGGTCACCTATGGGACTGACATCTGGGCGGCCTATTATTGCCATGAAATGGTTGAGCATGCGGCAAGTATTCAAATGCTGGCCAAGATCCTCGGCAAGGTGGAAACTCTCTCTCGTGAACAGGTGGAGGAACTCAAGACAATCCGTGAAGCATCCGGTTTGGCAGTCCCTTGGTTCCCTGTAAAGATGGAGGTTCAGTGATTTTCCGGCGGGAGATTCCGCTGGTGATTCCAAGATTTGGTGGAGGAGGTTCGATCCATGCATCAAGTTGTTTCGTTGTGGTTGGCATTGAGTGTTCTCATGAGCGTGATTCCATTCGCGTCCGCGGGAGATAACACACCACCAGAGGGATTTACCGCGCTGTTCAACGGCAAGGACCTCTCTGGCTGGAAGGGCTTGGTTGGAGATCCAGAGAAACGCGCCACATTGAAGGCAGAAGAACTCGCCTCATTGCAGAAAGTGGCGGATGAGAGGATGAACGCACACTGGAAGGCGGTCGATGGAGTACTGGTTTTCGATGGCAAGGGAGACAGTATCTGCACCGCCAGGGATTACGGTGATTTTGAGATGTACGTCGATTGGAAGATTGAGAAAGCTGGCGACAGTGGGATTTATCTGCGCGGGTCGCCGCAGGTCCAGATCTGGGATCCATCCAATCCCTCGGCGGGAGGCATCGGTTCCGGCGGCCTCTATAACAACAAGAAGAATCCCAGCAAACCCTCCATTGTGGCAGATAATCCCGTCGGCGAGTGGAACACCTTTTACATCAAGATGGTGGGCGACAAAGTGACTGTCAAACTGAACGGCAAGCTGGTCGTTGACAATGTCACCATGGAGAACTACTGGGACTACGACAAACCCATCTATCCTACGGGACAAATCGAGCTCCAGAACCATGGGAATTCGTTGTATTTCAAGAACATCTACATTAAAGAACTTGGGAAGTAGTGATTCCAACGGGCCTCATCCATGAGGGCGAGGCCCGTTTTACATTGTAGGAGCCGCCCAGATTCTTGCGGGATGGTACCACGTTGAGAGGAGGCAAAAACGGTGTTTCTCACACTGTTAGGGATTTCATTCGTGATCTCTTTTCTGGTTTCTGGTGTCGTCGCCTTCTTCTTCCATACGCCTTTAGACAAGATCCTCAAGAGGATCATCTCCGACGACATTAGCTCCGCTTGGCTGAAATACCTGACCTTCGCAATTTATGTGGTCGGAGTGTCCAGCGGTGTTTCGATCTACGAGCTCGAAAAGTACATTACTCCAGAGAGATGGAGGGAACAGGGCCAGATCGTTGAACTCACGGGAGAGAGGTGGGTTCTTGAAGTCTACCGTACTATCATTGAAACACTGCAGGGCATCGCTTGGATGCTGCTTGTCTTCTTTATCTTCGCCCTCATTGCTTATGTGATTGTCCGGA
>CAYZUX010000227.1:0-9504 GCA_964481775.1 uncultured bacterium
GATTCGCGATGGTGGATGTCATTGATCCGATCTCGAACGAATCAGCGACATTGATAGGGAATCTCAAGGGAATGCTTGCAACCGTTCTATTCCTGTTGTTGCATGGTCACCACCATCTTTTCCAGGGCATCATGAAATCTTTCGAGGCGATTCCACCGGGTGGTGTCGGTCTTCCCACCCAGATTTGGCCATACCTGGAGGGTTATGCGGAAGCGGTTTTTGTTGTGGGACTCCAGGTTGCCACTCCGACCTTGCTTGTGATGACTGTCCTGTGGGTGCCAGAAGGTTTTCTGGCGCGGATGGTTCCTCAGTTGAATCTGCTTGTGAATGATGTGCCCATGCGGATTGGGGTGGGGCTTTTTCTGGTCTGGCTGGGGATGGGGCCATTTGTGAACCTGGTAGCGAACCTGGTCGAATCACTCGCACTGGCCTCCGATGGGCTTGTGTTGAGAATTGCCGGAAGCTGAAGAGATTGAGAAATGCCAGAAGGCGATAGCGAAGAAAGGACAGAGGACGCCACTCCGCGTCAACGAGAAAAGTCGCGTGAAGAGGGGCGGGTTACCAGCAGCCGTGAAGTCGGGACTCTGGCGGTTCTGACTACGGCGACGCTCTCTATTTACTATCTGGGTCCATACATGACCAAACGCATGTGTGCTTTAGTCGTCCATTACCTGGAAAACCTGGGAACCGTTGACCTGTCTCAGGGCGGGGCGGCACTCCTTCTCCGGGATGCCTTTATCCGTGTCCTTTTTGTCATCGGTCCTTTGTTGTTCCTGTTGGTTCTGGCTTCGATTGCTGGCTATTTGATCCAGGTGGGTTTTCTCATCACTGGGAAACCGCTCCAACCCAAGCCCTCCCGGATCAATCCGATCGAGGGGGCCAAGCGGATCTTTTCGGCCCATATGATTGCTGAAACCGCCAAGTCTGTTTTCAAGTTTCTGGTTGTCATCTGGGTCTCCTATTCGGTTCTGGATTCGGTGGTGGTAGCAGCCATTCCCATGATGGATTCCAGCCCGGAGGGCTTACTTCATGTCATTATTACAGTTGGATTCCGTCTGGCTTGTGTGATTCTCATCTTCCTCGTCATTGTGGCAGTCTCTGATTATGCCTTTCAGAAATGGCAGTTTGAGAAGAGCATCCGGATGAGCAGGTATGAGATCAAGCAGGAACTCAAGGAGACAGAGGGCGATCCACACATCAAGGCTCGTGTACGTTCGATCCGCCACCAGCAGGCCCGTCAGAGAATGATGGCCGAAGTTCCCAAGGCTGAAGTGGTGATCACCAACCCAACCCATTACTCGATTGCTCTTCGTTATGATCCGCAGGAACGCGAGGCCCCTCATGTGGTTGCCAAGGGACAAGGTCTGATCGCCCTGCGGATTCGTGAAATTGCCCAGGAACATGATATCCCGTTATATGAGGAGCCCTGGCTGGCGCGGCAGCTTTTCCGGACCTGTGATATCGGTGATACCGTGCCGGTTGATCTCTGGCAGGCGGTGGCAAAAGTCCTGGCCTACATCCGTGCCCTGGATAACAAACGTCTGGCGGTGGGAGTCTAAGCGATGGCAAACGGTGCTCCACTCCAGGCTCCACGCGGTCTGCTTCATCCCGATAACCGGGCCAACCTCCTGGCCGCCCTGGGAATCATCGGGATTCTGACTGTCATGCTGGGCTCGGTTCCCTCATCCGTGCTGTCGATCCTGATCACACTCAATATCGCCCTTTCCCTGATGGTTCTGATGATCTCGTTTTACATCAGTGGGCCTCTGGAGTTCTCCACTTTTCCAAGTGTGATACTCCTGCTCACCCTCTTCCGCCTCTCATTGAATGTAGCCAGCACCAAGCTGATCCTGCTTCCTTCCGAGGGAGAACCAGTCGAAAAAGCAGGAGCGGTCATTGAGTTTTTCGGCCGGTATGTTGCGGGAAGCAACGCGGTCGTCGGATTCGTGATCTTCCTGATCCTGGTATTGATCCAGTTCATTGTCATCACACGTGGTGCGAGCCGTATCGCCGAGGTTGCCGCCCGGTTTACCCTGGATGCCATGCCTGGCAAGCAGCTTTCGATCGACCAGGATCTGAACAGTGGGCTAATCAACGAAGACCAGGCGCGGGCCAAACGGGAGGCACTCTCTCGTGAGGCGGACTTTTATGGAGCCATGGATGGTGCCAGCCGGTTCGTAAGGGGCGATGCGATTGCGGGATTGGTCATCACGCTGATCAATGTGGTTGGCGGAATTATTGTGGGGGCGATGCGGGAGAACCTGACTCTCGTGGAAACCCTGGCAACCTACACATTGTTGACTATCGGCGATGGCCTGGTCACTCAGATCCCCTCGCTGCTGGTCTCCACCGCTTCCGGTATTGTGGTCACACGTGCGGCTTCGGCGGACACACTTGGGACCAGTGTTGGAAAACAACTCCTTTCGCAGCCGGCCTCCCTGGCGGTTGCTTCCGGAACTCTTGGATTTCTGGCGCTTGTTTCCCTTGGGAATACCGAAACACGTGGGATTTTTCTCCCATTCGCAGCGATGTCCGCTGTCCTTATGACAATGTGGTTCCTGGTCACCCGCCGGGAGCAGGTGGAATATGAGGTCAAGGTTCGCCAGAAGCGTGAGGCACTTGAGGAAGCACCCAAGGAAGCGGAGCCTGTAGAAAGCTTTCTCAAGGTCGATCCGATGGAATTGATGATCGGGTACAACCTGGTACCCCTCATGGACAGTTCGCGTGGCGGCACCTTCCTTGACCAGGTGGCCACCATCCGCCGGAGTATTGCACTGGAGCTTGGAATTATTGTTCCTCAGATCCGTATCCGCGATAACATTCAACTTGGCCCCAATGAATACTCGATCCGGATCCGTGGTGTCCAAGTAGCGGTCGGCGAGATTCTTCCGGATCATTACCTCGCCATCAATCCGGGCGAAGGTGTTCCAGACCTCCCGGGCATCCATACAACCGAACCGGCCTTTGGTGTTCCGGCTGTGTGGATCACCTCCCAGAATCGAGGTTCCGCGGAACTTTCCGGTTACAATGTCATTGAGCCTTCCGCAGTATTGGCTACCCACCTGACAGAAGTCATCCGCCGTCATGCAGCCGATATCCTCGGGCGCCAGGAGACTCAAAAACTTGTCGATGGAATCAAGGCCGATTCGCCGGTTGTGATTCAGGAACTCACCGAGGGGCCACAGGCGATCGGGATTGGGAAGATCCAGAAAGTCCTGCAGAACCTTCTTGCTGAAAGAGTTTCTATCCGGAACCTCGGACTGATCCTGGAGACACTGGCGGACAACCTCTCAATCACCCGGGATGTCGATCCCCTCACGGAATTTGCACGGATGGCATTGGCTCCCGGGATCATCCAGAACATCACGGGGCCCGATGGAACTGTCTCCGTTATTTTACTTGATCCCCAGGTGGAAACTGAGATCCAGAACGCGGCACGCCAGTCCAGCCAGGGTTCTTTCGCTGCGATCGATCCCAATCTTTCCCGGAGGCTCTTTACTGCTGTTCAGAAACAGGCTGATGAAGCTGCCTCGTTGGGGGTTCATCCCGTGATTTTGACCAATCCGCAAATACGGCTTGTCTTCAGCCGTTTGATCCGGCGTCAGCTCCCTGGAGTCACCGTTCTCTCATATACCGAGGTGACTGGAGATACAAACCTGAGGAGTATCGGAACTGTGACCTTTACGGAGAAGAGCAGGGAGGGGGTGGGAAAAACATAAACAGGTGAGTCGCGAATAATCTGGTTGTAATGGCCATGAATTGTTTTTTTCTATTATCTGATTTGGGGACGGATCTGGTGCATAACCGATTCAATGAAAACGGGGGATTAGGGGGAAATGAGAATCAGGAAGTTCGAAGCTGCGTCTGTCCAGCAGGCGATGGCCAAGGTCCGCGCCGAATTAGGCGAGGATGCGGTCATCCTGCATACACGGACTTGTCCCGGAAGGCTTTTCGGGATTCTTGGAAAACCAAGGGTCGAAATCACGGCTGCTCTGGAAGATCAACAGCCCTTTTACGCATCACAACGGCTTACGGGTGCTGCTCCAGCGGTGATGGCTCAGTCACCGATACAGGAACCGCGGTCGATACCGGCAGTTTGTCCCCCGGCGCAATCAGCAGCCCAGGAGTTTCTTTCGAAAATTGAGCGAATCCGCCAGTCAAACACCACTCAGGAACCGGTTTCCATTCCAGGGGCAGGACTTCCGGCCGTGACTCCATCTGAGGAATCCAAACAAAAACCTCGTGTGGACTTTGATCCCGCACGATTGGAAGCCCTGGAGGTGCGTATCGACCGCCTGGCCAATTCCATGGAACGGCTTCTCTCACTCAATGGCCCCTTGGGAAGGTTCGGACTGCTTGCTGAGGTACCCGTGGAATGGCATGGGTGTATGAAAAAGCTGATGGAAAGTTCCCTTTCCGAGCACCTCCTGAACCGGATCGCGGTCCGGCTCATGACAATCCCCCATCCAGGCCCGGAATTTGAACAGAAGATTCTCAGGGAACTCCTTGCCGGGATGGTACTGACCACACCGCCAGTCTCGAAACCGGAAAGCGGTCAGAGGATCATTACCCTGGTGGGGCCCACAGGAGTCGGGAAAACCACCACCCTGGCCAAGCTGGCTTCTGGACTTGTCGTAACTCCCAAGGTTCACACCAGAGTCGGACTGATAACTGTCGACACCTACCGTCTTGCCGCGGAGGATCAGCTGCGTAAATACGCGGAGATCCTGCGCCTTGACTTGCAGGTGGTCTATGGACCCGAAGAGATGCCCGAGGCTTTGAGGAAGTGTCACGATGCGGATGTGATCTTCATCGACACCGCGGGCCGGTCGCCACGTGATGAAACCCAAATGGCTGAATTGCGCAGTTTCCTGGATCCTATCCCGGAGTGTGAGAAGTTCCTGGTGCTTTCGTCGACCATGAATGACCGGTATATCGAGGAGGCAGTCGAACGCTTCCGTCCCCTCTCCATCCACAGCCTGATTGTCACCAAGCTGGATGAGACCCGGAATTATGCTGCCCCGTTCAATATCCAGCACCTGACCAAGATTCCTGTTTCCTATCTGACCACGGGTCAGAATGTACCTGAGGATATCGAACCGGTGGATCCATTACGTATGGCGGATGAAATCCTTGCCGCTGTATCTCCTGATCGTACCGAGGACAACATGGCTCTGGCTGGAATGAAAGCTGAGGTCTGAGACATGCCTCCTGTGATTGATCAGGCTCAGCGTTTAAGAGAGATGGTGGAGCTGATGGCTCAATCCCCACCTCCGGTCTCGCTGTGCGTGGATACCCGGCCAGTCCGTACATTGGCGGTTACAAGTGGCAAGGGGGGGGTTGGGAAATCCAATATCGTGGCGAATCTGGCAATTGCGCTGGCACGCCGTGGGAGGAAGGTCCTTGTCGTCGATGCCGACTTATCCCTGGCGAATATCCATGTTCTGCTGGGATTGCAGCCACGATTCAATCTTTCACACGTCATCTCCGGTGAAAAAAGGTTGGGAGAGATCGTGGTCCAGGGACCTTCGGGCGTAAGCGTGATTCCAGCTTCGAACGGGGTCGCTCAGCTTGCCATGATGCGTGAAAAAGACCTGGAAGACCTTATCGATCAATTCTCCTGTTTCATCCCGGAGATGGACATTGTCCTGATCGATACCGCTGCCGGCCTCTCAGATAGTGTACTTTCGTTCGTCCACTCCGCCGGAGAGGTGATGATTGTGACCACGCCTGAACCGACCGCTTATCTGGATGCATATCATATGCTCAAGAACATCCACATCAATGATCCTGCCAAACCAGTCCACTTGGTGGTTAACATGGCTGCCTCAGATCGAGAGGCTCGGAAAACCGCTTCTTTCATGGTGGAGATGTCCAGGAAATTTCTCGGCCATCAGCTTTACCCGCTGGGAGAGGTCTTGAGAGATCCGGATGTGCCCCATGCAATCCGCAACCAAAGGGCTTTTATCGAAGAAGTTCCTCATGGAATCGCTACCCGCTGCATTCAGACGATCGCCACAAAACTCCTGAACACAAATGCCGGTGTCGGCCTACAGGATGAAAACGGGAGCTCTCTCTGGAGGAAAGTAGCAAGATATCTGAGAAAGGGGGGGGACTGATATGACAACCGCGCCAGCTTTCCCCTCAAGACGAGACCGGATCACTCGGATCGAGGCACAGATCAATCGGCTTGAATCCAACACTTCTGAATGGGCAGCCGATCCCCCAGCCATCGGGGTGATCGGTTTGGAAAGCACCGATGAAGCGATTCCGATCCCCCCGCTGGGGCTGGCTGTCGAACCAGATGAATCTGACATGGAATCATCTTTGCTATGGGAAAAAGGTTCGAATCATGCTAATCTGGTAGATTGGAGGGGTATTCTAAGGAAGTTGGCGGTGGATATGAAGGAAAAGTCCATGCAGCCTTTTTCAATCAGAACAAGGCAAATATCAGCTTTGTGTGCCTTTGTGCCGTTTTTCCTCTCCGTTGTCTCAGCGGCAATCAGGTATTTGCCAAATATGCCTTCGATGCCGCTTTGGTCAAAGGTTGCCTGGTTTATTGCATTCCCCATTTTTCTCTCGATGACAGGAGCGCTGATCGGATTTCTGATTGGAATCATGCTGGATTCCTTTGAGACTCAAAACCGCAATCAACGGAATACAAGGGAATCCGAGGAACCTGTGGAGGACTGGCGTGTCTCTGCTGAGGGGCCCCGTTCGATTAAATCCTCTGTCTGGGTAGCGGTGGAGGATCTCGAACCGAATCAACGTGTTGCCGAGACCGTTATGGGGGAGGATGGAACCCCCATTCTGCTTCGCCACACACTCCTCAAGCCGACTCACATCGAATTGCTTCGCAGGCAGAACGTAAGAAAAGTCAAGGTGGAGGTTATCAAGTATTCCAACGAGGGAGACCTCGCTCTCGCCGGATGAAGGGCATCAACTTATGGTTTCGACACAAGGGGACAGGGAGACTACTTGCATGGATGGAAACACAACACAGTGCGCGGAGGATACAAAGACCCGCGCAGTAAAAGCCCAGAAAATCAAACCCATGCCTGATGAGGCCGAGGTTTGGAAGGAAATCGTCAAGGGCAATGCTCACGCCCGGGACCGGATGATCCGCCAGTACATCTACGTGGTCAAATATGTTCTCAATCGTCTGGTGACACATCCCCATCTCGACCAGGATGTCCTCGATTTTGATGACCTGTATTCAGCAGGGGTCATTGGTCTCATCAACGCTGTCGATAATTTTGATCCCGGCCGGGAAGTGAAATTCATCACGTACGCGATTCCCAGAGTCCGTGGAGCGATCATCGATGAACTGCGGGCGGTTGATTGGCTTCCTCGTTCTCTTCGTAAGCGGATGAATCAGCTCCAGAATGCCTATGCTCAGCTTGAGAACAAGTTCCTCCGTCCAGCCAATGATGAGGAAGTGAGCGCCCACCTGGATCTGTCGATCGAGGAATTCCGGCAGCTTTTAAGCATGGCCTCGCGCTCTGTTGTGCTAAGTCTAGATGAAGAACTGCGTCTTTCCGATGACAGCCGGACAACCCGTGGAGACCAGGCAGCCCGCACCGAAAGAACCTGCCGTGATATCCTGGCTCGCGACGAACTGATCAAGATCCTCGCCAGTACCATTGAAAGCCTGCCTGAAAAAGAACGGCTTGTGGTGGCGATGTATTACTATGACGAGATGACGTTCAAGGAGATTGGCAAGGTCCTGAACGTGACGGAAAGCCGGGTTTGTCAACTTCACACCAAGTCGATGTCACGGCTGAGAGCAAGGTTGAAAAACCTGGAACACGAATTCGCCCGAGCGGTACAGGCCCCCTGAGTATCGAGGCACTGTTCTGATGGCTTGGAAGGGAGGCATCCATGAGAATTGCCGACCATGTCCCAGTTTTGCAGGGTTCGCAGGTTCTTCAGCAACCTTCCAACCTGGTACACCAGCAGCAGGTGCAGGCTCCGGTTTCCGCGA
This sequence comes from uncultured bacterium, assembly GCA_964481775.1. GTDB lineage: Bacteria > Hinthialibacterota > Hinthialibacteria > OLB16 > OLB16 > OLB16. The sequence goes on from CAYZUX010000227.1 coordinate 7,985, forward strand.
AAGCGATTGCTGCCATGGAGGCAGAACAACATGCCCGCCAGGTGAATGATTCGAATCAAACCGAGGGCAGGACGATCCAGGATCGTCCTGGAGGCGGCTCCTCGGGAAGAAGAAACAGGAAGCACGAGGAAGCAGCCGTATCTTCTCCTGAAGAACCTGAGAAGAAAGGGCATGTATCCCCGCCGGGGAGCGGGAAACTTGTAGATATTGTGGTCTGATCCTTGGAACTGATTCAGTGGTTTTTCATATTGGCTCTCGGAGGGGGAGTGGCCTTTCTCTGGAAGGAACGGTGCGAAAACCGTATTCCACCCTGGGTTCGTGATTTTCAACAGGATGACTGGATCACGCGTGCTGAATTCGATCAATACCATCTCCATGTGATCCAGATGTCTCAAGCCCAAAGAGAGTTGTTGAATTCCAGGCTGGATGAGATCTCGAAAAAAACAAATCACCATGAGGATTCCCAGGATGGTCTCCAGGTGTGCACGGATTCAGTGAGGGAATCTGCCCCCGTGCAATCCGGGGTGGATCCAACTGCTCAGGCAATCAGTGAGGCAGATCCGGCAATGACACCCGTAATCTCTCCAGCGGAAGGATCTGGTGGAAGCCATTCTGAACCGGGGGAGGAGATTCTTGGAGCCGATGCCCCCTCGCGTGCGATCTCGCTTTTCAGGGAGGGCAAGACCATCGACCAGATCGCCCAGGAACTCCGGATTGGAAGACAGGAAGCCCAGCTTCTGATCCGCATGGCTCAGCACCGGCCATCTTCTCTCGCGGGGGTTTGATTCTCCGTGCCAGATATTCGAGACGACCAACACCCCAAGATCTGGTCAGTCCTCTTCTCAGGAGATTCGCCAAAACGTCTGGAGGCTATCGATCTCCTCGCCAAGGTCGATCTGGAGTGGCCGGTAGCCTGGTTTTCGCTTCTGCTGGCTGATTCCGATACCGCCGTCTCCAAGGCAGCTTACGCAGCTCTACGGAAACGTGGGAAATCGGTTATTCCTTTACTCAGTTTGCAGAGGCTCTCTCCCTTGTCGAAGGTGCGTCAGTCGGCGGTACGTTTGATAGGTGAATTCGGAGGACTCAGCGAGATCCAGGATGTGATTGCGGCACTTTTTGACCCGGTCGTCGATGTCCGAGAGGAGGGACGCCGTGCGGTGGAATCGATTTTGAACCGGTCCCTGGAAGTTGCCTCAGACAGTCCCAGGCAACGTCAGCTTGTCCAGGAGCTCATGAACCTGTTTTCCTCCCTTTCATCTGTTTCCCAGAGGAATGTCCGTTCGGTAATGGTATCCAGCCTGCTCGCCATATCAGTGGAGAAACCAGAAGAGTTCTGGGAGGTTTTTCCCGAAGTGAATTCCTCCGGAAGAAGCGCCATTGAGCTTGAGATCCTTTCCCGTCCCACCCCCCGCCGGATTGAGCTTTTGTACCATGGATTAGTTGCGAAGCAGCGTGATGTACCGGAAAAAGCTCTGGCTCTGATTGACAGGCTTCTTAACAAAGACTCCATCAGCGACCAC
>CAYZUX010000228.1:0-9442 GCA_964481775.1 uncultured bacterium
GTCACATCCACGAGGACATGGGTCGCACCCAGAATCATGTTCGAGTAATCAAGGCATGCACCATCCAATGGCGATACGATCTGGCACTCTGGAGCGGTCAGGTCGACATTCACCACGAATGTGACACAGCAGATATTCGCTGTACCTGTGGCTCCATCCACCAGGCAGATGCTGATATCGGCCAGATCGCCATCGGTCAGGCCGAAATAGAGTTCATCCGTGGTGCTCGTTCCACTTCCCGCCAGGATCGTAGCTGTTGCCGAAGTGATTCCGAGCGCGGGGGGATCAAAGCTCAGCAGAGGTGATGAGAAGAACGGAATAGAGGGGCCTGAAACACCCGCATAGAAACGGCTGATCCCGGTATCATTGGTGAGCAATGCATCATCATCGCCACCGGAATAATCCACCAGAATGCCGTTCGGCCCGAGAAATACCGTGCTATTCACAACTGGAGTCGTCAGGACCGGGCAGGACTCCGTGTCATCCACAAAATAGGTTTCGGTATCAGATCCGACCATCGGAATCCCATCCGCCGCCGAAACAATGACTGTAAACGGATCATCATCGTTGAGAGCGGGGTCGACAGGAACAGATACCCACCAGGTCACCTGCAATCCACCCACCGGGGAGAAGCTCACCGGCAGCGTGGCAGTACCTGAACTTGTGGTGTACTCCACGGTCATGTCCTGAATACCGGAGCACCCGAGGTCATCAGCCGTGCCAGAAAGGATGAAGGCTCCATTCACGCCGACATTCGGAGGCAACGGGCTGAGGATGGCAACCACCGGAGCGGCGACATCGATTGTCACTGAGACAGGACCACAACTGCTTGTATTCCCGACTGTGTCAGTCACATTCACCACAATTGAATAGGTTCCATCCACTCCCGGAGCGAAATTCTCGCTGAAGGTGGTCACTGCTCCCAATGGGATCGTGCTGTTGACGGGACCTGTGATGGTAATCTGGACATCAGCGATACCGGCGGCGCCAAAGTCTTCGGCGGTACCGGAAATGATGAAGCTGCTGGCACAGGCGCCATCGATCGGTGTTGCAATCACGCAGGCAGGCGCGGAGTAATCCGCGGTAATCGTTGCGATCGTAAATGAACAGGTGTTGGGATCATCGATCGCTCCATCTGTGGCGGAAAGCACCAGGGTGGAACTCTGTCCATCAGTCAGGCCAAAGGTAGAGAGATTCGAGAAAGTAAATGTACCGGGTTGGGGAACGGTGGAGGGCTGAGTTGAGAACGTAAATCCGGAAATAGACGCAAACAAATCAACCGCGGCAATTCCCGTGTCACATGGGCCACCTGAGTCATCATCAGACACGGTCGCACTGACGATAAGGCCAGCCGGACCAAATATCGCCCCTGGGCTCAGATTGTAGGACACCAAGCTGGCACACAGAGCATCCACACAGAAGGCACTCGTCACATACGATACCAGGCCACAGGCATCATAGGCTTCGACAGTCACTGTCAGGATGGAATCATCAGCCAGGGTCGCATCGACCGGAATCAAGGCTGACCAAGTATCGGTTCCGGAGGCAAGAACCGCGCCATCGACACCACTGGTTGTATAGGTGACTGTGACCGATGCGATTTCATTATTTGGGTCAGAGGCGGTACCTGAGAGAATGAAAGCGCCATGGACCCCGGCACCGGCGGGGGGCGCGGAAATCAGAGCAGTCGGTGGGGAAACGTTGACAACCACCACCAACGGTCCACAACTACTGGTGTTACCCACTGTATCGGTAACATTCACCACGATGGTGTAAGTCCCATCGACACCCGGACAGAATGTACTCGAGAAAGAGGAAACTGGCCCAAGCGAAGTGGCCGAGTTGACAGGACCGGAAATGAGAATCTGAACATCCGCGAGCCCCGCGGCACCAAAGTCTTCGGCGGTGCCGGTGAGGATGTGACAGGCAGCACAATCACCACTGCTGGGTCCACCCAGTGTGCAAGCTGGTGCTGAGAAATCGGCTGTCACATCAAGAATCGCCACTGCACAGGTATTCGGGGTGTCAATAGCTCCATCCGTGGCAGAGATGATCAGTTGGGAAGTTTGACCATCCGACAGGCCGAAGGTTGAGGTTGTACCGAAAGCAAACGATCCTGATTGAGGAGGTGAGACTGGAGCGAAGGATTGGCTGAAACCGGACAACGGTGAGAAAATCTCTGCCTCGGTAATGCCCGCATCACAGGGGCCACCCGAATCATCATCCGCAACAGTGGCGCTGACGACGAGTCCAGCAGGTCCAAAGACTGCCCCTGGCACCATGCTGAACGAAACCACACTCGCGCATAGAGCATCCACACAGAATGAGCTACTGGTAACTGCGATCAAACCGCAATCATCATTGGCTTCCACAGTGACAGTGAACACAGCATCATCCGCCAGGGCGGGATCTACTGGTATGGTGGCTGTCCAGCTATCGGTTCCGGTGGCAATTACCGCTCCATCAACACCACTCGTTGTGTAGGTGACTGTAACGGCCACGATTTCGGAGACCGATGATGTTGTCCCAGTCAACTCGAAGGTGCCATGGACTGAAGCTCCCGATGCCGGACTGAGAATCGTAGCCAGGCCAGGTGTGTTGTTGATATAAATATTGAAGTCAGGACCGGCACCCGGATCCCCTGACCCGGTTTCAAGAGTATTTCCATAAAAGTCGACCGCAGTTGCCGAAAAGATGTAGGGTCCATCCGGAAGCAGTGTCGTATCATACGAAATGGAAGCTAAAGCACTGGCCCCACCGATGGTTACATTGAGAGTGGAGCCAATGATGGTAGTGGTACCCGTCGCATCGGTGAGGGTGAAAGTCACCGACTGAATTCCACTGCCGCCTGCATCATCAGCGACAAGAGCGGAGAAGTTGGTGATTCCACGCACACACAGGGTGTTGTCGGCTGGTGTTTGGAGTTCAATCAAGGCCGGTGGGAGCAGGTCGGTGGTTGTGATCGAGGGTGAATTCGAAAGGCAAGAGGCCCTTCCATTGTCAGTTTCGATGATCACGGCATAGGTGTAGGTAACAGGCGCGATCCTGGGCAGCACTACATTGCTGGGATCATGGTTGTAGGTAATCACTTCACTTGTCTGACCAGTGGAGTCGTTGAATTGAGCGATCAAGAAAGAAGTGCCCAGGTTTGCTGGGGTAATCGGGGCACCATCATTACGCGCATAGACACGGATAACCGCCGGGCTGACATCAGCCGGATCACTCAGGAGAGAGGTTGTATTGGCGGTGAAGGTAAGGATATTGGTTGGAACGCCCGCTACCAGAGCCTCGGTGACAGCCACATCAGTTGGTGGTGTGACAATATTGACCGCATGGTTTTGAGAAAGCGGATTACCACCACTGAGGTTTCCCACAGTATCCCGGATACGCAATCCGTAGGCATAGGATGTGCCTGGACTGGGAACGTCCGTGTAGGTGGTGATATCGCCACGGTTATAGGGGGCAATCTCCTGAGTTGTAACCACATTCCCGGGGATCGGATCATTAACGACATCAAAGACTTCCGACTGGGCGACGCGATAAAGCAGAAAGTCAAAGGTATAATTCGCAGCGGGTTCGGCGTGTTGTTTCACCGATCCCGGATTGAGTGTGAGATTCGCATTGGAATCCACGACCTCATCAAATGGATTCGTGAAAGCCACCTCAACACTCGAGCTCCCATTCGCGCAGGCGATGGTGAGAGCGCCGGCACCCAGTGTGGCCGGTGGATTAACATCAGCCACTGCTCCCTGAATGCTCGATTCTGTGATGACAGGCCCGGGTTCGGAGACGCGGAGCATGTACCAGTAAAGGCCCGCACTCACCGTGGTTTTCAACGGAAGGAAACCATTGGCCTGGTTGGTTGCCTCCTCGGAGGTGTTGACCATCACTTTTGGAACACCCGAGGATATGACAACATTATCAGCGATTAGAGTCCCAGCGGTAAACTGAGCTGGGATGGGCTGGGTCAACGAAACCAGGCGGAACACATCCACGGTCATGGGATTAGTCCCTGTAACCGTGAAACTGAGCGTCACATCACCTCCCGGTCCCGGTACGGTGGTAAACGGACTCACCACCGCCGCCTGTGAGACAGGCGCGACGATCCCCGCCAACGCTAGGAGCATCACACCGAAAACAAGGGCAGATCGCGTGGATTGCATCATAAGCCTCCTCTGACTCAATTCGCCAACGATTTTGTATACAGGTTTGTACGACGGTGATGGTCCAGGGATTGATGGTTCGGTTTCAACTTTTTTGGCAGACACAGACACACTCTCCTTGCAAACCGTACATCTCAATTCCCTCGACAGACTTGAGGGATTACCCCTGAGATGTAAAAAATCACAGACAGAAGTTAGACATACTCCCGTTGAATATAGCCTAGACGGAAGGGACCTGTCAACAGCTGATCACCCCTCCGCAAGGTTTTCTTTCCCACCCATTGAGAGACCATTCTACCAGATTTTTCTTATGGGATTTTGACTTTTTACTCGTTTTAACATAGGTCTTTAAGAGGTGATTATCGGCCAAGAGAAAACAAACCTAAATGACTTTTCCGATTTTTACCCCCTCTTTTTTCAACACCTTCTGGAAAAGAGTGGATAACTTGTTTTTTACCCGCTTTCCCTCAGTTGGGATCACAAGTCTTTAATAAGATGGTATTTGAGTCCCTAGATGATTAAGCCCAGTCAATAAAAAACCCCCTCTCACAGAAATGAATGTGTAACTGATCGATTTATGGCATGTTCTATGCGAGAGGACAAAATCTTTCTGCTTGACAGCGACAGTGGGCACGCACAGACTTCCGGGTGTTCCAAGTGGGGTGAGGGCTTAGGGGGAACAGTTACTGTTGAGTTGAGTTTGTTTCCAGTGTGGCATCAGGAGGGTGGTATCATGGTATGGGTTAAGATTTGCGGTATCACTTCAAAGGAGGATGGGGTGGCGGCTTTAGAATTCGGTGCCGATGCCCTTGGTTTCAATTTTTATCCCCGTTCCCCACGTTATCTTGATTTGTGTACCGCCCGCGCTTTGGTCTCAAATCTTCCCCCTTTCGGACTCAGGGTCGGGGTTTTTGTGGATCCCTCCTTTGAGACTGTCATGGAGATTGCCAAAGCGGTTCGTCTGGACACCATTCAACTGCATGGAAAGGAAGCTCCCGAGTTCTCCGAAGATCTCCGTAACGAAGGACTACGTGTCTGGAAGGGAGTGAGAGTCTCAGGGTTGAAGGCCTTGAAGAATATCGAGGATTACCCATGCGATGCTCTTGTGCTGGATGCTTTTGATGCATCGGCGCATGGAGGAACCGGGAAATCATTTGACTGGAATCTGCTTTCGGAGTGGCAGCCGCCACTTCCCTGGCTTTTATCGGGAGGACTCACACCGGAAACAGTCAGTGAGGCAGTGCTCCGGTTCAGTCCCCACGGAGTGGATGTTGCCAGCGGAGTGGAGTCAGCGCCGGGAATCAAAGATCATGAGCTCATGCGGACTTTCATTCAGCGGGCCAAGCATGAGCTGCTCCCGGTCCATTAAAAGGGTTTTCATGAAACTGGGGGAAGACTCAATCTATTCAACCAGCCGTTCTCTCAGGTAAGGATCTTTAGGTGAACCTGTGACGTGTTCCGAGAGTGCCGTATCGAAGAAATGGAAACGAGGGTCGCCAGGTTGGATGTTGCGTCCAAAAAAGCAGTGCCTGCATAGGGGCGGGGCCTCATCACCGGGAAGGTTGACCCGCCTTCGGAAGTCCTGATAGGCTGGGCTGTCCCAGACTTCCTCCCAATCCATTCCTTCGGGAACCTCAAATTCATCCGCTGACATGCAACAGACTGACAAGCGTCCATGCGCACGCAGATGGATGAACTCCCAGGCCTCGGGGCAATAACGTTCGAAACGTTCAACTCCCTCGTGTTCTTTCAATGGTTTGGGAGGGTGAAAGAACTCAACTCCTGCCTGCTGGGCCACACTTTCGGCTTCGTCAATTACCTCGCAGGTCCGTTCACGAATCCAATAGATCGAATCCCCCCGCATATCTGCAGTCCACACCATCAGGTAATTGATGTGAACACGCTGGAAACCGATTTCTCCCGCCAGTCGAATGAGCGGAACCAGTTCGTCAATGTTCTTTCGGTTGAGGGTAAAATTGAAAACCAACGTGGGACTCGCTCTTCCAATCTCTATCCGGGACCTGACCAGGCGGCGGCAGTTCTCCACAACCCGCTCGAAGGCATCCACACCCCGCATGGATTGGTAGGGGCCACGGGAGGCCGCATCGATCGAGACATGCAGCTCGGAGATATGGTGTGAGCAGAGGAAACTGGCCATCTCATCATTCACGAGAAGGCCATTGGTGATCAGCAATGTGTGAGTATGGACTGGGGCTTCCTGGACCGCTTTTCTGAAAAGAGGGGAGAGAAGCGTTTCTCCGAATGAGGTATAGTCCAGAGCGGTCAGCCAGGGATACAGGCTCCTTGCCCGTTCCAGGATCCATTCACCCGCATAGTTTCTGTCCCATTCCCAGAAAGACTGTGGGCACATCGGGCAACGCAGGTTGCAGGCATCGGTGAGTTCAAGACGGGCACGGGTGGGACGGCAGTAGGGATCGATGACACCCAAACGGGCCTCAATTTTGGCCAGCCACTGGTTCACACGTCTCCGGTCACCTTCATCCGCGAAAGACTTCAACCGTGGTCCCGCCACTTCTCTGAGAGCATTCAGGAATCCTTTTCTGGCTTGTTCGACATCTCCGAGAGAGCGCCATTCCTCCCCCTTCCACAAGGCAAACCGTTCGAGAGATGCCAGGCGATGCAACAAACGCCTTTCACTCCAGAGCCAGTCCTGGCTGATCAGGGGAGTCAGCCAGCGTAAAGAGCGGATATATCCATCCGGATGGTCCATACCGGCCCAGAAACGTGCTTTGAGCCCATTCAGAAAAGATGGAAGATCAGTGGAAAGAGGCTGTGTGAGGGTCGTTGACATCAAGGAATCATTACTGGTTCTTGGATATTAAGTTTCATGTTATCACGCGATGGCTCTGATAGGAACTTGATGAGGGGGTTTAGCGGAGATCAGCGTTTGTGACCCGAACGAGCGCGGCGGTGAGGGGACAGCATGGAATAAACCATCCGCCGGTAGAAACGTCCCAAACGGATATAGAAGGGACCCTTTACGAGCTGACTGAGTTCCTGTTCCTGGAAGTGCTCCGGGAAGAACTTTGCCTTTGACAAGGCCAGGCGGCGCCGGTCGAGGCTTTTATAGAATACAAACAAGGGTATCCGCCAAACCGATGTCCCCCACCAGGCAGTACTGAAATCGATGATGAAGGGAGCCTGGCCGGGGCCAACCAGGATGTTCTTGTTACGAAGGTCCCCATGAGCTACCCCACGCGCATGCATCCCCCTGGTGATCACCTCGAGGTGGTCAAAGAATCCTGTACCAAGGTGTTGATTCCGGTTATTCAGGGGGGATCCATCCACGAACTCGATCAAGTAACGATCCTGATCCACCACCCCCAGGAGGCGGGGGATGCCTGGTAAGTCATCAAGCAAACGATGGACATGAAGCTCCCGTCTAACTGCCCACCGGCACAACAGCCGCCAGTACCAGGATCTCGGCGGGGAGTAATCACGAAGGACACACTCCGTTTCCTGCCAACGCACCAGCCAGATGTCAGCCTGGCTAGGGGAATGAGCCGGATGAAGGAGCCGGATGGGGCTGATCTCCATTGGCAGGACCAAGTCAACCTGAAAGGGTGATGGGAGGGATGGTTTACTCGCTGGAATCTCGGACATCGTCTCTTTCTAACGGTTTGAAAGTTTACCGAAAGAATCACATGAGGGGAACGGGAAGGGGAAACTGGGTTAAAAAACATCAATCCAAAGATTTTGGTCTTTGCAGGCGACCAGGTGGTGACTATTAAAAAAGGTGGCGGTATCGGGACATTTTCCAAAGCAGTTGGCAAAGCAAGTGAGGTTGTAAGGCTGTCGAGCAGACTATAGAAGGGCTGATTGAATTCGAGTCTACTCGCAGCTATCTGTTTTATCAGTGATATCAGGCTTGATCTTTTCCCCTCACCTCCTTTTTCTCACAACCTTCATCCCGTGTCCCCGGCAACAACGAACTGTGAATGGACAGGTGCAAGTTTCACATGCACACGGGTGACAGGCCCTTCTCTGCCAGTAACATGCTCGACTTCGGCGGAGGCAATTTTCCCATCATGCGGATCCCAGATGGCAGGTACCACCTTCCCACGTAATGAAATCCAGGTATCCAACTCCACATCAGATGAATTGGCAAAGAAGTAAATGGAACGTCCATCCTTCACCTTATGAATGTATGAAAAATTGCCGCCATTGACTGTCAGATTCTGGTCGATCACCACATCCCCATCCGGTATCGCTTCGGTAAAAACAGCCTTCAGCGACTCCATTTTCGGTACCGGAATGAACCAGGCCCTGCCGCCTTTGGCATTACGGTGACACACCATCGGGTCATGATCGCACAGGTTGCCCCCATCGGCCCCGGTTATCGTCCATTCTGAAATCGATGCGCTGTCGGATACGACTGACTCCATGAGCAAGCGAACCTTGGTGGTCGAAACGGAAGGGAAGGTGATTTCCTTGCGCTCACCGAGTCGATCACCAGTGGCCTGATCGACCCAGACGCTGCCATCCCATGTCTGGATACGATAACCGCGTACCCTGTCAAAGACTTCGTTCACCACTACCCCAGCCACAGTCTTTGTGTTTTCAAGCTCCGCTTCCAGCCATTGGGGGCCCTTGTCACCATCAGCGGCATTCCAACGGGTCTGGGGGCTTCCATCCATGCTCATGAACGGTTCAAACCCACCTCCAATCCAGGTGGAGGATGCCCTCACACGCGGTGCAGCATTCTGGTGTTCGACAGCGGCATCGCCGAAGATCTCCATTACCAGTTGCCGGACTTCAGCATCCGCACCGAACTCGGCAGCACAATCCGGCAGGCGGGTTGTTCCAATCACTGAACCGCCCTGATCATAGAATTGCTTGATAAGGCGCAGGGTAGCGATATTGATACAGCGCGACCCGGGAATGATAAAGACTCGCCAGTGTTCGTGATTGTCCCTGTTATTCAGGTTGATCGAGGCGTTATCGATGGTGCAACGTTCCTCCAAAACCTCGGGGTGAACAAAGGTGAAATCGCGCCGCACCCCCAGTGACAGTGTCTCGCCCACTTGCATGTAATCGGCCTCGGGAATATCAACACAACCTTCATAGGGATTACCCGGGCCGAACCAGGAACCGGCTTGAAGTGTTGCAATCGGGTAGAGCATGCCGATATCGGCTATATGGCGGCCACCCTGAAGCATGAGTTGAAGACGTCCGATGTAGTTGTTATAGGCCGGAAGTTCTGAACCATAAACCGGCGCATCCGGCGAGAGGTCCGGCTTGAAAATGATCGCCGCTGG
>CAYZUX010000229.1:0-9352 GCA_964481775.1 uncultured bacterium
GGCAACCATATATTATGTTTAACTCACGCGGAGCCCACCAAGATGTACACGGAGTACTACCCTATTTCCCTACACGCCGCTATTCCGATCTCTCGCCAACCGGATCATCGCCTGGGAGCGGGGGGGACAACGCCTGAAGGACCGTCATCTGTTTGTTGACATCAAGTACAAGGAGTTTGATGCCTCCCAATGGGAACCACTGCCCTCGGGTTTGCTAGGTCAGGAGGGAAGGGTGGAGTTGATACTGGAAGAATAAGAAGAATCCGTAACCAGGCACTTCACGCTGGCTTTAGATCAACGGATGGGATGGTTTTTCAGGTACTCCCTTGACGTCTGAGCAGTTGGGAAATCATCGCTATTGCGCCTACAGCGATCAAGGGATCGATCGGACCGCGCATAAAACACCCTTCGCCCAGTTCGAAGAGAGCTAACACCATGAGAACATACGCCAGGTTGAAAGCACTCATGCCCAGAATCGCAGCCCTAGCAAGGTCTTCCTGCTGGCCATTCCCTGATTGCAGATATCTCCAGGCCTGCCTCACCTGGAGCATGGTCAGGGTGCAATAGCCAAAAAACAGCAGAAACGGGAGCAGCAGAATCGAAAGGAACTCTCTGGATAGAGGTTCTCTCCATGCTTTGTCGAAAGCGGGACGCCAGATCGAGTCACGGGTGAAGAGACGTCCCGGATGTTGAGTAAGGGCAATATGGATCTCTGTCAGAACAGACTTCAGGTAGTCCAGTGGGTAATGCCGGATCAGGTACCATGTGCTTTTCAAGTACTCTTCAGAGGCCCAGACATACACCAGACAGTTGAAGTTTGGCCTTCCGGTCGTTTTTACAGGGGCATCCAGGGCCATGACTCCAGTCTGGGGTTTGCGCCCTTGCGGTTCGAAGTGGGACAGGTAGACCTCGGCATCCGAAAAGCGCCGGATCTGCATGAGCGGACTGATCCTCTTTTCCCTGATAAGACGATCTATCTCCTCTGGGGGGACGTAGGAGGTGGTTGCCACCAGGTTCATCCCAAACCAGGTACTGGTGGTGAAAGAGCCCATGAGGAAAAGGTTTTTCAGATAAGGTGCCATGGCCACGATCAGGTAGATTCCACAGATGCTGGCCTCTTTGATGGGCCACCTGGCCATGGATCTTCCGGTGAGGAGAAGCAGATAGAGTACCAGGGGGAGCATCCAGACCACGACATGGAAGAAGCTCCGAAGCAGAATGACCAGGGTCATACTCAGGAGTGAGACATGGAACCAGGCGGCAGAACTGGATTGAAACCATCTCGCGGCGGCATAAATCGCGAGAATCAGAAAGAAAGAGACCGGCTTGGTGTAGATCAGGTATCTTTCCGAACCCAGTAAAGGTTCATAGAACAGGGACAATACACACAGGCTGATTCTTACAGGCTTTGGAACCCCAAGCTCTTTCATCAGGCCATACATCAGGGTCAGGATTCCCAAACCGAAGAAAAAATAGAGGGTTCCAAACACTAAAGGGAACGCATCGATGGGAAATGTTTTCAGACCTATCCCCAGGATGAAGTTGAATAGTGGAGGTTGTGAATGAAGGTAATAAAGGCCCCTCAGCAGGTCATGTTGAAGGACCTCGATATCGAGAGCGTGCATCGCATAGAGCGGGTGGATATTGAAGGGCCGTGACTGGTACTGCACCAGACGCGCCAGCAGAAAAACAAGCGCCAGGAGAATCAGAACAGTCCGGTCATTAACCCAATGAGAGGACCTCTCAGCGGGATGGGCATTGGAGGTTTGCATTGCTCACTTGGGATTCCTCTGCAACAGAACCGCTCCCACGATGATCAGGCCGGTCAGCATGAGACGCCCCGGTTCCCCGATGTTGTTGATGCTCAGGATTTTGTCCATGTATCCAATGGTGAGCGTGCCCATCAGGGTGAGCAGCATCCCGCCCCGCCCTCCATTCAGGTTCGTGCCGCCTATGACCACGATAGCAATGGCTGAGAGTTCGTAGGTCGCGCCAGCCTCGGGATCTCCCTGTTGTTCCTGGGCGGCATGACAGATACCCGCCATGCCAGCGCACAGACCCGAAAGGGTATAAGCCAAAAGTTTGGTCCATCCCACCGGGACTCCGGAGAGACGTGCCGCCAGTTCATTTCCACCCACTGCGTAAAAATACCGTCCACTCCGCAGGTAACGCAATGCGATCCCCATCAACACAACCACCAGCAAAAAAAGCAGGGTAATCACGGCCAGGTTGCCGCCCAGGATCCGGTTATCGATGATCCCGAAGACCGGTGGAAGATCAACAAACTCGAAGGATCCATCGGGGTGTTGGACTGCTTGAGTGATTTTCTGCCCACTGGAGACCTGCTTGGCCAGTCCCCTGGCAAAGGTCATCAAGGCCAGGGTGGCGATAAAGGGTTGCATCCCGGTGAAAGCGATCAAACTGCCAGAGGTGAATCCACACAAGGCTCCAACCAGGAGTCCCCCCGCGATAGAGAGCGGTGCCGGCCACCCCCAATGAATGGAGAAGATGCTGAACGAGACTGCAACCAGACCCAGTACACTACCAACGGAGAGATCAATTCCGGCACTCAAAATGACCACGGTCATGCCACAGGCCAGGATCCCGAACTCCGAGGCTTGGCGGAGCATGTCACGGTGGGTTCCCCAGGAAAGGAAAGCTCCATCCGCATTGAAGATACAACCTACAAGGAAAACGCCGGCTAAGGCCAGAGCAGCGCGTACTGCAGGATTGGAAAAAGTACGGCCCACGACAATGCAAACCTCCAAGCGCAAAAGATCCACCCGCAGGCGAGGATGTCTGCCGGTGGGTGTGGGTAACCATGCCACCACCTTGAGGAAATCGCTACTCTACCCGCTGGAAAGATTCATGAACCTATCTCTGCGCGGGTGGGGGATAGAAACCGCGGACATGCTGCCAGTGATCAACACAGTAGCTCCCGGACCGGTATTCCCCGCCTGGTTGATTGATATCTCCTCTTGAGACGGTTCCATTTGTGGGGTTGTAATTCAGGTATCCCATGTCGTGGGGGCAGGGGACAAGAGAACCATACGGCCAACCGTCATTCCCGCTGAAGTCATCAGAGGTATCCGGCCCATGACTGAAGACCACGTAAGCATTGACCTTGGGACGGCGAAACTTTGCCTGAAGAGGTGTGTAGCCGGTGGAGGCCATCTCGAAAAAAGGTTCGTTATTGGTCAAACCAGACCCTTTCATATTAAATACGTCATAGGGAACTTTGGCAATGTACTTGATGGGAGTCGAGATCTGATAAAGGCCATGTGCGCTGAGTAAGGAATCTGGATCATGGTCAGGCGGGTAGATCTTAAAATCAAGATAGTAGTTGTCCAAGGCCATGCCGACCGAACGGAGGTCCCCTTTCACCTTGGCTACTTTGGCTCTCATCTGAGCTTCCAGGAAATTGGGCAGGGCGATGGCGATCAGGATGAGGATGATAGCGATGACGATGAGGAGTTCGATGAGTGTGAATCCATGCGGGGAGTTCATATCCCGGGGACAGATTGAGTTCATGAAATTGCTCCTTGGCTCTCCCTTGGTATACGTTCTTCACTCGGGCAATAACGTAAAGAGAGTATAATCTGGTTTGAGTATATAAAAAGCATAAGTCAAATGTTGATTTTGTGTTAGGTAAAAATCGACATGGACCGTCTTTTTTTTAGATGGCCACCGTCATTCAAAAAGGATCCAGTTGACTGTCCCGGAAGTTGGATCCGCGATCGAGAACCGACGGAGCTGCTCCGAGGTCAATGCTGAATCGAAATAGCGCACCTGTTCGATCAGCCCGATCCCATTGTTTCCTGCTTGTGTCGATCCCAGGTGGAAGACACCCGATCCCGTCAGAGACACCCCGGCTATTGGGGCGAATGTTTCCAGCAAGTCCTGGTTGTTGCTTGCATAAACCCGGATCTGGTTGTTCGTCCTGTCCCAGACACAGGCCGCACATTGCCATTCCCCTGCTTGAATGGAAGGTCCAGCCCCATTCAGTATTGGAATTCCATTGACTCGGAACTCAAGAGTGTTTCCGTTGTCCACAAGAAACTCCCAAACCCCTGGAATCCCCCCAATCACTCGGTCTCCTCCCTCCCGTGCTTTGATGCGAGCCCACAGAGTGAAATCATGATCACCAAGGTTCAGCTCACCCCGGTCACCATTCCCTGGGAAATAGATCCCCCCATTTGAACAATCCAGTGCGATTCCATCAGAGCCGGGATGGATTGTTGGATCTGGTCCTTCCGCCCAGGTTCCAATGCCACTGTAGGCCTGAGCCTGGTGGCTCAACAGGGGGCCTCTCCAGTCACGGATGGCCTGATCTCGAAATGTACCTCCAACAACCCCCTCGCAGAACCGGTAGAAAGCTACACTGGTTTCAATGGGATCGAGCGTTTCCAGGGCAAGCCGGTATGGTGTTTGCCCGGTCGAGTTGTATCGATTGATTTCCAGCCAATACTCTGTGGCGCTCGGAATCGAGGGGATGGAAACCGATTCCAAGTCCTGAAGCCTGAATAGGCTTCCGGCCAGGGGCACTGTCCCAGTGTTGTTCTGGATTGTGCTGGGATACAACCTGAGATTGAGGTCTGGCAAGCCGTTCCAACCAATGGTAATGCGGAGTTGTTTCCTGGCTGGGACTGTGAACCGGTAGAAATCGGTTATCTCACCACCGGCGTCATCCAGAGAGAGATTGGGATAGAACTGAGTGGAGAGTGTTTTTGCTTCGAGGGCAGAGTCATTGTCCTCAAAGGGATCATCGTTGCCGGAACCATCGATTGGAGGAGTGGAGGTGACCGCCAAATGAAGGGAATACTCCCTGTTTGTGGCGCCCGTACTCGAAAAAACCCGAATGTAGAAGGCATCCGACATGGTGGCCAGGTAGGGATCAACCTGTTCCCCATAGGTGACATTGTTGGATGAACGAACCACACCACCCTCGTAGTCCAGGATCTGGAGACCGAGATCACCCTGGCTTTGATTGAAAGAGAGCAAAGCATAAATGTACTGTTCCTCTTCGACATACACACGATAGAGGTCGTCGTCATTCAAAACCAGATTCTGGTAGGTTTTTCCGGAGCCTGGATTGAGGACCTTGGCTTCGAGGAAGGTCTGGTTGGGTTCATAGGAATCATCAGGACCTGTGGTTTCCAAAGAAAGTGTGTAAGGAAGCTGACTCCCAGCTGCTCCGTAGACCATCAGGTAATAAGTTCCATTCGATGGGGGAGAGTATTCAATGTGGAGGGAACGGACATCGCCAGAGATAACCTCGCTGGGTGTACCAACAACCGCACCGTTTGCATCTTTCAGCAGGATGTTGAGATCCCCCAGTAGGGAGAGATATTGTACGGTGCACAAGATGGGTTTGCCTGCAGCCACTTCCAGCCGGTAGTAATCAAAATCCCCTTCCAGGTAAAGCCAGGGATAGTATCCATCCACCAGTGCGGGAGCGATACTTGGGGAGTCATTGGGTTCCAGACGGTCATCGAGAGGGGTATTGGCCAGCAGCAGGGATCTTGCGGCATTAATTCTTCCATAACCCATTTCAGGGCTTTTTCCGAACAGGTCATTGGGTGCGATTCCTGTCAGAGGAGAATCAAGGCCCGTGATCAGGGCCATGACCGCTTCCGTTCCGGATAAGCCCGGATTGACCGAGAAAAGCAAGGCGGCCAGAGCAGAAGCCAGTGGGGTTGAAGAAGAGGTTCCCGCGAACTGGTCTGTATAGTCCAATTCAGGGGAATCGAACCCGCCCGGCCCGCTGTTATCGGTGGTCCATGCAGCAAGTGGGGCTGTCAGGGTTAGATCATCACCGAAATTACTCCCCTCGTTGCGTAAATCAGTCTCATCGGTTTCCCCGACCGCCACTGTCCAGGCATAACTGGCAGGGAAAGAAACCGGGTTTCCACCATTGCCGGAGGCGAATAAGACCACACAGCCCTTGCCCTCGCGTCCGCTGGAGACAGCGAAATCGATGGCACTCATTAGGTCATTGCTGAGGTTTTGCCCTGACCAGCTGCAGTTAATCACATCCGCATAGGTTGCGGCATAGCGAATCGCTTCCGAGGCTTTGAAATTCCCGCCATAGGTTCCTCCATTAAAGATTCGAATCGGCAAGAGGGTGCAATCCGGGGCCAGACCAGTGATCCCCTCACCATTTTCACCGATGGCGGCTATCAGACCAGCGACAGCAGTTCCGTGGGCATTGATTGGGAGATTGCCTACAGGGATGGGGGTGTTATCATTGTCCATGAAATCCCATCCCTGGACATCATCCGTGAAACCATTCCCATCATTGTCCAGACCATCTCCGGCAATCTCATTCAGGTTCTCATGGATTTGGCCCGCAAGGTCCGGGTGGGCCAGGTCAATTCCCTCATCCAGTACTGCCACTACGACATCAGGATTACCCGTGGTGATTTGCCATGCCTCCTCAGCCTGAATGAGATCCAGATAGGATTGGTTGGCTCGGTAGGGATCGCTTACCGAGAGAGTGTGACCACCATAGAGATTCGGTTCAGCCCATTCGACATAAGGCACCTGCCTGAGTTGTTCCGCAATTTCAAAAGCGTTCAGGTTACCTCCTACCGGACAGTTCACCAGAAAAATCATGGGATTGAACCGGGAACGATCTTTGATCGTCAGCCCCAGATGCGAGAAAACATCCCGGATGGATGACTCCGAGGTTTCCTGTTCCCAACAGACTGTGACTTCACCGTAACACCAGACTGGTTGAGTACCATCAACGGGAACATACACCGGGAAGTATTGGGCATTGGTTTGTTTACGACTCACCAGTTGACGGAGGGTTTCATGTGAATTACAGCGGACAATCCATCGATTTTCCCCCACATCCATCGAAAACGATTCCACCCCATCTATCCCCAAAAAACCGTCCAGAGCTTCTTTTCCCCGCGAAAACTCAACGGCTAAAGAGGTTGGTTCCAGCAGGAAACGGACCTGTTGGTTACGGCAATAGAACGAAACCTCCTCGCTTTGTGCGAAATAATTGCTGGGAAAAGCAAGAAAGTAGACAAGAAAATTGAGGATTACGAAACGCATGAATCTCCTACCACTGAAACAAGGCTCACGTCCTGTTTCAATGACTTCAAACGAATTGTAGCCATGCCTGAACAGGCGTCAACTCAAGCTGAAGCCCTCAGGAAGGCGAATGAGAGGCCTCCTGGACAAAGCGTAACGCTTCGGGTGGCGAGTAAGCGGGCATCATTTCCGGGGAACGGAATGGGGAACGGAAATCATCCGGCAAGGGTTCCAGGTTTCGTATGTTTATCTCATTCAGGTCGACATCGGTCTCCACAAAACCTCGATTCACCTTTCCGATCTGGAAAGATCGGCCTTCGTAGATGGCAGGCGATATCGAGCGGACCGAATTCTCTTTCTGGCCATAGAAAATCCTTTCCGCGGCAATCCATTCTGTCAGTTCACCCTCCAGGGAGTAACCATAGATCTGGACATTCCCCATCAGGTCGATATCACGTGTTTTGACGGACCAGATGCCTGTGGCTGCCTTGATCAGAACCCAGGCGACATCGGTTTGAGCAGACAGGTTTTCCAGGCCCTCTGTGTCAGTGGCACTTTTGGGGTTTCTTTTGGGAACCAGGCGTACCTCAACATTGACAAGAACATGGGAGTCCTTGACCTGTTCCATGTTCCAGCCACGCTCGGCCTGCAGATCCATGTAAGAAGCACTGCCATCAGTCCGGCGGGTTTCCTGGCGGACACGGAAACCTTGCCACTTGATCGAGGATTCACTGCGGGCAATGAGTTCCCATTCATTGGGGACCTCCACCTTTTCGCGAGGGATAAGTAACCATCCCCACAACAATAGCCAGAAGATACCTCCCAGCCAGGGGATCAGTCCTGTGATTCCTCGGTTGCCGGATCGTTGTCTCGCCGGGATTGCCCGATCTTTCCAGGTGTGGTCTTCCATCGTTTGTGAAACCAGGCCCACTGTTCGGGCCGTTCGCGTATCTTCTGCTCCAATATCGAGTTGGCCCGTTGGGCCGCCTGGAGGATATCAGCGTCCGGGTTATCGGTCCGGGCTACTTCCCATGGCTCCCCAAAATAAAACCGGAGGTGGTTCAAGCCCTCACGATAGCAAAGCGCTGGAATCATAAGCGCACCGGTCGCTCTTGCAAGGGCGAAGGGACCGATTTGAGTATAAGTGGGACGTCCAAAGAAATCCACAAAAGCGCCTTCATTGCTGCGAGTGTCGATATCGATCATCAGGCCCAAAAGTCCTCCTCCTTTCAGGCATCTGACAATTCGCCCCGGGTTTTCACCCCGGATCGCCACCTTCAGGCCGCTATGGGCACGTATTTCACTGATCCAGTCATCCAGACGGGGATCTTTTTGACGCCGTGCCACTACATAGGCCGGGTATCCCATCTTGGCGATGGCCGCCGACATGACCTCCCAGTTTCCAAAATGCGCATTGTGGGCAATGACTCCACGCCCTGTGGCCAATGCGGCGTCGAGCTTTTCCAAACCCTCCACCTCGATTCGCAACCAGGAAAATAGATCCCGCCAGCGGCTCAGCCATGCCACTTCCAGGGCAGAGAGAGCGAAATTGGAAAAAACGGTTTTGGCGATTTCGCGCCTTTGTTCTTCCGTAGTGCTGTCTCCCAGACACGCACGCAGATTCTCCAATGCGACCTTTCTTTGCTGGGGTTGGACGAAATAACCAAATCTCCCGAGGAAGGCCGCAGTCTTCGCCGAGCGTTCGATTCCCATCGAAAGGACCATCTTCGCAAGAAGGACGATTCCACGGAAAGTAAGTTCACGGTGAAATTGCCGGAAACTGGACCGATGGGAGAGTCTTGGTATCCTGGACCAGAATCCCGGGAGCTCGATATTAGGGGGAACCGGATCAGCCAAGAGAGAGGCGAGCCGAAGGTGATTCAGCTCATCACTTCTTGTTGAGGGCTCCATCCCTGTTTCCTGAACCAATTGCGAGCTCATTTCCCCCCTTGCGGTCCCATTTCCGCAGCTCTCCACAACTGATTATCCAGAAATCGAATCGTGATTCCACCCTTGTCCAAATCCTCCACTACCAGGTTGGCTTGGGTGAAATCATCCCCCACCGTGTATTGACTGGGAGTCACGAGAGTCCAAAGCCCAGCGGCCAAAGCCGATTCCAGTCCGTGAAGAGTATCCTCAATGGCGATACAGGAGGAAGCGGAAACCCCCAGGTTGTGCAGCGCCAGCAGATAAATATCCGGGGCTGGTTTGCGTTTTGGGGCATCCTCACCGGCACAAACCGTAGAGAGACGATTCAGTCTCTGTTGACCGAGGCAGCCTTTCAGGATATGGAACGCCCCCTCCTTAT
>CAYZUX010000230.1:0-9224 GCA_964481775.1 uncultured bacterium
AGGACTTCGGCCTTTCCGGTATAGGCAATTTTCTGATCCAGAACCATATTGGCGGGGGTGAAGTCGCCATGTTGAGGAACTGACTCCCCTGAGAAGCTCCAACCGGAGGCTTTGTGGAGTGCCTCCCAGACTGGCTCCCAACCAGCGCAGATGGAAACCAGGTAATCGTGATAAGGAGTCAGTGGTTCGATCAACCGTCGCTCCCACCACCTTGAATCGATTGTGATCTCCCTTCGACTCTCAACCTGATTCAATGTCAGTAGTCCTCCAATCGCCAGGAAACTGACTTCCTTCCACTGTTCCCAAGGATCGGGTCGGTTGTGTTGTTGTAACAATTGTGAAACCCGGTTTCCGGTCAGGAAGGTCTCAATCGAGAGAGATCCATTGGGCCTTTCCTCGAAGTAAACCGGCCTGGGAACTCGCAGCGGTGGAGATGTTTCAGCGGATGTCACAGGAAGAATCTTGAAGATGTGTTTCAGTCTTTGATGTTCCTGCAGCAGCCGTTGGTTCCCATGCGCTGTCCTTGCTGCCTTAATCATCCAGAGGGGAAGCGGACTGTCTGGTCCAAGGATCTCAAAGAGAGCCTTCCCCTCCGGTGACAGATCTCCCCCAATCCGTTTGAGAAAGGTCAGCCTTTCAATGGGGATGCCCAGCCCTCTTGCCTCCTCGCCAAGATGTTCCCTGATCAAGGACAACATTACTTCAATCCTCTCTCACTCGGGCGCGGATGAGGAGGTGGGGAGTAAGAAACCACGAGATCATTCCCACCATGCTGGCAGGTGCCTTCTCCACGATCCTCGTAGCGTGTTGGAGCTTATGGCTCAGGCCGTGTGGTTTTTCCTGGGACAGAACCTGGACAAGCCGTTTGAGGGGTAGTCCTTCACCCAGGGGCCAGTAGTTGATTGGACGGCTGTAGTTGGGAAGAACCCCATAGAATTCAACCTCCCGGAAACCTGCATGAGTCAACAAACGGTGATACCCCCAGGGGGAGTAGGTGTAGGTCCGGTAGTTGTGCCCTTTGATGAGCCAGGTTACCAGGTGGGCGAGAGGTCTCGGCATCAGTGAGGTGTACTTGAGGTAGCTGTGATCCAGTGCTCCCAGCCAGGAACTGATCGAAAAACGGTTTTCGATACCGACAAAGAGCCAGCCACCGGGTTTGAGGAGTTTGCGTGCTTTTCTCAGAAGATCCGATTGGACTGTTCTTGTTCCTCTCGACAGATCTGCCCATCCCAGCCATTCGAGAACCCCATTCATGGCCACAAGGTCAAAATAACGAGGTCTCAAGGGGGGATTGGCCAGAGTCCCATGGATGGGAATGATATTCCTGAGTCCATCCTGAGTGGCCCGTATCCTGATGAAGCGTGTTCGCTCGAAGGCGGATTCAAGTGCCACCACCTCCTGGCTGATCTCCGCCAATGAAGATGAGAGTGTCCCCCAGCCAGCACCGATATCAAGGATTCTCCAACTGCTTTCCACTGGGAATAGGAATCTCCAATCCGAGCGAAAGAACTCGCGGATATACCTGGCGCGCTCAGGTGCCTTGGGGGCAACCTGCAGTTCAATGGCTGTCTGCCACCCCATGCTTTCAGCGAGTGAATTGATTGCTTTCATTTCAGAGAGGCCGAACTCCTCCCCCCAATAGACGGTCCGGTCCGCGAAACTGGGAATGGAGTCGATGATTGGAAAAAACTCGTGGCAAGAAAGACATCGCAGAAACGAATCGTTGAAACAGTTGGCTAAGTCACTTCCACAACGAGGGCAACACAGAACATCCATGTTCAATGCCTATCCGCTACCTTCCCCCGAAAGGGGAGAGGGAGAGAGAAATCCACTCCCTTTATATAACCTCCTCCCTCCTTGCGGAGGATGGTTAAAGTGGGGGGGAGGAGGTACTCTTTATTCTCCCAGGCGGTAGTTGGGAGCTTCCTTGGTGACAATAATGTCATGGGGATGGCTCTCCCTGAGTGAGGCCTCAGTAATACGGACAAACCGCGTTTGGGTACGAAGCTCCTCGATGTTTCTCGCTCCGGCATACCCCATACCTGAACGAAGGCCACCGACCAGCTGGTAAACATAAGTTCCCAAACTGCCCTTGTAGGGCACTCGTCCCTCGACTCCCTCTGGAACCAGCTTGGCAGCGGTGGTTCCTGCCTGGAAATAACGTTCCTTGCCCCCTTTTTCCATGGCTCCCAGCGAACCCATGCCACGGTATTCCTTGAAGGTCCGGCCCTCATAGTAGATTGTCTCGCCGGGGGCTTCCTCGGTGGCGGCGAAGAGGGATCCGATCATGACAGCAGAGGCTCCGGCGGCGATGGCCTTGGTGATATCGCCGCTGTATTTGACCCCTCCATCAGCCACGATGGGGATCTTATGCCGGTTGGCCGCACGGGCGGTTTCCAGAATAGCTGTAATTTGAGGGACACCTGCACCGGTTACCACTCGGGTGGTGCAAATCGAACCGGGACCTATCCCCACCTTGATGATATCCACGCCCGCTTGTATCAGCGCGGAGGCCCCCTCCTCGGTGGCGACATTCCCGGCCATGAGATTCGCTTTGGGGAAATGTTTTCTCAAGAGAGTCACCGCTTCCAGGATCATCCGGGAATGGCCATGAGCGCTGTCGATGACAAGCAGGTCGACACCCGCGTTGATCAGAGCCTGGGCTCTCTCCAGGGAATCCTCTCCACCTCCCACCGCTGCCGCGGCCAGCAAACGGCCTGACTTGTCCTTGGCGGCATTAGGAAACTTGCGTCTTTTCTCGATGTCCTTGATGGTAATCAACCCACGCAGTTCACCTTTCGCGTTGACAATCGGGAGTTTTTCGATGCGGTGACGACCGAGTATTGCCTGCGCTTCATCCAGAGAGGTTCCTTCGGGAGCTGTAACCAGGTCTTTGCTGGTCATCACATTAGCAATCGGTTGATCGAAATTGGTTTCAAACCGGAGATCACGGTTAGTCAGGATACCGACGAGTTTTCCCTCGGCATTGGTGATCGGTACACCTGAGATCTTGTAGTGCGCGGTCAGATCCACTGCTGCGCTGACCGGGTCTTCAGGGCGAAGGGTGATGGGATTGCTGATCATGCCGCTTTCAGAACGTTTCACCTGGTCGACCTGGCGGGCCTGTTCCTGGATCGGCATGTTCTTGTGGATCACACCGATTCCACCTGCCTGTGCCAGAGAAATAGCCAGGCGTGACTCCGTGACCGTGTCCATGGCGGCTGACATGAGGGGGATCTTGAGGAGTAATTCCGGGGTCAGTTGGACTGAAGTATCGACCTCGGAGGGAACTACCTCTGAGTAACCTGGAATGATCAATACATCATCAAAGGTCAACCCCTCCGGATAGGGGCCTGAAACCCCCAGTGGTCTATGCGCATCCCCCGTCATGGTTCCACAATCCTCCTCGTTGCGTTAATAGGTCACCCTATCACACGCGAAAATCCCCGCCAAGGAATGGCATTGTGGATGGAGGAATACATGATTCCTGAGGTCTGTTATGAGCGTTTACGTCCCTCCCAGATCCGCCAGCGGCGTGAGGCCTGTCCGGTGGCCTATGTCCCCTTGGGAACTCTGGAGTGGCATGGATTTCACAATCCCGTGGGACTGGATGGAGTCAAAATGCATGCCTTGTGTTGCCGTTGTGCAAAGGAGGGAGGAGGATTGGTCTTGCCCGCCCTGTTTTATGGAGAGGCGCGCGAGGAGGGTCTCATGGATTCGAATCCGCTCTACCGGGATGGTATCTCGGAGGCGATGGGACTCAATCCAGGCAACTTTGAGCCAGGTTACATGCGCCGTCCGCTTCCGGATGTGGTGATGGCTTATCAACAACTCCTTCTGCATGTGATGAATGAGTGTCAAAGCCTGGGATTCCGAGTCATTGTCCTGGGGGCGGGACACTATCCCCTCATCGATCATGCGCGAGCGGCCGCTTCCCTTTTTCATCAACAACGATGGGGCGGCAGGCGCCGTGAACCTCAACCGATCCCCTGGGTATTCATCGGTTGCGAACTGGTTCAGGAGGAGCTCCCCGGTGCGGGGGACCATGCCGGTTTTTGGGAGACGAGTCTGATGCTTGCACTGGAACCGAGTCTGGTTGATATGTCACAGATTCCTCAATCAAAGGGGGAGCTCCCACTGGCAGTTCTCTCCAACCGGCCTGTTCAGGAGGCCAACGCCGAGTTCGGAGAACGTGCGGTCCAATTGATCGTCAAGCGGGTCACCCACGAGGTTCGTTTACGCCTGGACAATCCTTCGGCTTATACGGGGCATGGGTTGAGGTTGTAGACTCGAATGGTTAACGGGCCTTCCAGTGCGGAACCGTTTGCTGAGCAGTGGAACGAAAGTCTTGGAGTATTTCTTTTATTATTTAGTGGTATTATCTCTCCTGTTTGCGATCACATTTTTTCGGGATGGAGGAAGGGAAGATCATGGAACACCATCACCACTGCGGGTGTTGTGGAGGGCATCATGAGATGGGGAGAAGGGATTTCCTGGCGGCGATGGGAGGAACCGCGCTCGTAGGCGCGGCGTTGGTTGCAGCCAAGAGCGAAGGCGCTTGGGCAGCAAGTTTGGGAGGTCCGAGAGTTTCGCTGGATCTCACCAAGAAGGAGCTCGTAGTTCAACCGGTATTGACCTATTCGATCCCCCAACGTGCCCAGGCAACCAGTTGGCGGCCCTGGGGTGGCCTTCAGACACAGGCGGATGTGGATCAAGAGATCAACCGGATCACCAGATCATTGGAGGACCTTTCCAAGAAGGCCGGAATTGCTCTGAAGTTTCTGCCAGTAGCGAAAGCTGCCAACCGGTCTGAGGCGGAGCCAATCGTGAAAGGCGAATCGGATGTCATGCTCCTTTTCGGAGCCGGGGGAGGTAATGACACCCTTGAGGCCCTGATTTCACCCAGCCGTTATAACCTGCTCTTCCTGCGTCACCGCTCAGGGCCAGTCTACCTTTACTATGAAATCGCCAGTCCGCACCTGCTCCGCAAAATGGTGGATCAACTTGGCCAGCCAGGCCTTGCCCCCATGGATGTGGTCGTGGATGAGACTGAAGACCTCCTCTCGAAGCTCCGCTCACTTTATGCGCTCAAGAACACTGTCGGTTCCAAGATCGTTGTGATTGGTGGTCCAAGTGGATGGGGAGCGGGGGGGCAGAAGGCGCCTCAGATTGCCAAAGATCTTTGGAAACTGGATATGATCACTGTCCCCTATGAAGATCTGGGCAAGCGGATCGATGCGTTCAAGGCGGATGCCAAGCGAGTTCAGGATGCCCAGGCTGCCACAAAGGATTACCTGGCTCTTTCTGGGACGGTGTTGAAAACCGATCGCGGTTTTGTCGAACGCGCTTTCCTGCTGACCAGTGTGATCGAGCAACTGATGGCAGAAGCAGGTGCTCAGGCCATGACGATCAACCATTGCATGGGAACAGTCATGCCCATCAGCGAAACCACCGCCTGCCTGCCGCTCTCGGTGATCAACGACTCCGGGGCCCTGGCGTTTTGCGAGTCTGACTTTGTGGTGATCCCCTCCGGGATCCTGCTCCACCATATCGCAAGAACCCCTGTGTTCCTGAATGATCCCACTTACCCGCATCATGGGATGGTGACAGTCGCTCACTGTACAGCACCCCGGAAGATGGATGGCAAGCGTCTGGAAAAAACCACCCTGTTGACTCATTTCGAGTCGGACTATGGCGCGGCGCCCAAAGTGGACATGCGTATCGGTCAGACTATTACCATGATCGATCCCGATTTTGATGCCAAACGCTGGATCGGATTCCGTGGAAAAGTGCTGGAAAATCCCTTCCTGCCCATCTGCCGTTCACAGACCGATGTCTCCATCGAGGGAGACTGCGACCGTCTTGCTCAGGAGATGGTGGGCTTCCACTGGATGCTTTCTTATGGTGATCACCTCAAGGAGGTCGGATACGCCATTAACAAACTTGGGATCGAGTGGTTGAACCTGTCGGATCAGGTAGAGAAGACAGCCTGAGTTGTATGGGAAAGATTGTCCAGAATCCGCCGGTGATATCCATCGGCGTGTAGAAGCTTAACGATGGATTCCCGCTTTCGCGGGAATGACGATCTCCAAAAAGTCTTTCAGGTTCGTCATTCCCGCGAAAGCGGGAATCCACTTCACACCCTCAACCACTCGATAGAACAGGAATCCTTTCTCGTACCTCAGATCTCGAACATCATCTGCTGGTAGGCCTCATATCGTGGTGGGTTCTCTCCTGTCCCGAAGAAAGGACCAAGTACGGTTCGTACTGCACGATGGAGTTGCTCCAGATAGAAATCCACGTCGTACCGGGTTTCGGGTCTGAGGTAATCCACCAGCTTGATCCGTTCATCCGGGTTTCCAGACTTTGAGTCGACTACGAGGAAATGAACATCCTGCCCGCCAGCCAGATTCCTTCCGAGCCGGCTGGCTTGACGTGCAGCGGTGGCGGTCATGGCATTACTGCGATACTCCTCGGCAGTGCGAGAAAGACGGCGTTTGAGGAGAAGGTCTCCCAATGGAACATCCCCCTGGCGCAGGGCCTCTTCCGCTTCGGCGACAATGGCATAAAGCGGTTCCTGGAGCGCTTTGCAAGCTGTCACGGTATCCGCTGAGCCCAGCATGTGCAGGAGCTTCCCCTGGACTTCCTGGACAAAGGGGGCTTGATCTCCCCGGCGGATCTCA
Organism: uncultured bacterium; assembly: GCA_964481775.1. Classification (GTDB taxonomy): domain Bacteria; phylum Hinthialibacterota; class Hinthialibacteria; order OLB16; family OLB16; genus OLB16. Next base: position 6,684 of record CAYZUX010000230.1, read on the forward strand.
ATGCCACGGGATTTGAGAGATCCATCCTCAAACCTTCCGAAATAGCGTGCTGGAATGGGGAGCTCCGGGTGTCTTGTTGATGAGAGGATCACCAGCCAGGAGTAATGACCCTCGATCGAGATGGGAAGATCGGTCATCTCTTCGATTTCACGGCACAGTGCCTGAACCTCGGCATGGGTTTGCCCTGATTTCTGCAACCAGACGCAGTCCACAAGAGAATGGAGAACCCGGTAGCCCCACTCCTCGCACAGATGGCGCGTCCGCAAGAGCATTTCACGCGAGAAGGCGCAGATCGACTCATGCGCCTCGATCCTTCCGAAACGGGCGTTCTTGTAACCCAAGTATCCGAAACAGCAAACCAGCAACCACTTCAATGCGGATTGACGATTCTTGTAACGGGTTTTCTCTCCTGGGTCCGTGGCCGCGAGCATCCGTCGTTTGTATTCGATCCGTTTCTCCAGGATCGGAATGAGTGCACTGGAGATCATCCCCTCGCGTTTCTCGCAGATACGGTAACCCAGTTCCGGCACATGGTGGTTGCTCTCCGGGCAACAGGGGCAATTAATGGTCTCAGGAGAGACATTGAAATGGGTCATGATCGAGGGGTACATCGAGACGAAGTCGAGCTCGACCACATTCTCATAGACTCCTGGCCGTGGGGCATAGGTGAGACCGCCACGATCTGAACGGAGGAGCTGCAACGCAGTTTTCCAGTCCTCCGGACGGGTTTTCTTCCAGGGAATGGGATATCCCTTGCGGGTGACATAGGCGATCTGTACGGATGAGATGCCGGTTCCAATGGATCTCCGTGCCATACGTTGAACTGGCAAACGGCTTACCCTTGCGGCCTCGATAAGTCCATCGATGTCTGACTCGAAAGCCAGGAAGGAGTTCCTCAGATCGATATGCCAACGTCCCCAAAGGGGATAGTCAGGATCCCGGTAGACAACCCGCCCGTAGGAGACATAAGAACGTCCCCTGTTTTGAATCCTGCGCAGGATACCTCCCTCGCGATCGAGACGAAGGGGAACTCCAAGAATGCTGGAGACTTGAAACAGACACGGCATAAGGACACTATCACCACCCCGCGTCAGGATCAGGTCGGGATCCCAGTCCTCCAGTGTCTGGTTGAAAGAGTGAAAGGTGTCAAGCGGATCCTCGACATTCCAATCCATCGATCTTCCATCCATCTCGAGAGACAGGTTCCTGAGCATGGCGGAACGCGTGCCAAGACACCCCTCGCCCCGGAGTGTGGCAACCCGTAAAGGAATGGGCGGGTAATCAGTGTTCCATGGTTTTTCCAGCGCTGTGCAGCTCAGCAGCACCTCTCCATCATGGATTATTTTGCAGCGCGCGGTTGGAAAGAGGTCCTGGGTGTATCCGTAGTATTGCTCGAAAGGGATATCACAATCGTAGTAGGAAATTTCGGGGTACTTCTGGTAGAGCACCTGAAGTTCCTGGTAAGCCTGCTCCAGGTCGAGGATCTGGACTTCATGCATTTCCACATCATTCCCGGTCCAGAAATCCGGTTTCAGAACAGTCTTACCCATACGGAACGAGCGGGTTCGCTCCATAGCACGCCGTAAAGACTCGATTTGGTCCGGATTTTTCCCCTGTACGTATCCTTTGGGCAAATAAGGTTGAACAAGGCGTAACCGCTCTTCTCCCCCTTGAGTCAGAAACCAGAACACCATTTCCCTTCCACGGGGAAAGTAATCAAACAACCAGGCTTCTTCCTCAATTCTGGCGGAACTCATGAGAACCTACCCAAATCTCCCCTTCCCTCGTTATGATGGTGTTCACGGTGAGTGACAGCAAGCAATCTGAACGTCCTGAAAGCAGAAGCCTCCCCACGGACATTCTCCGTCTGGGTGAAGATCCCTACTGGTTCCCCCTGGCGCTACTGGCCCTGGCCGATGCCCTGGTGTTCGCGGGGTCGATCTGGCTGGCTTATCCACTGCGCTTTCATTCCCCACTGGTAGATTTATTTCCACTCAAACAGGGATGGTATCCCCCCCCATTCTCCACATTTTTCAGTTTCGGTCTCCTGGCTGCCCTGGTCGGGGTGATGACCTTCGAACGCCTTGGTTTTTACCACAGAAGAATCGGTACCGACCGCAGAATTCATATCCTGCGAATCCTGGCGGGAGTCCTGGTCGTCAATCTGATACTCCAAGTCATCCTCTCTTTGGCGGATACCTCGATTTCCCGCGGCACCCGGCTGATCGCTTTCCTGCTCACTGTTCCCTTGGCAGCCCTTGCTCATTATGTCCTCAAGCAAGCCCACTCCAGAATGTTGCAAACCGGCATGGGGTATCAACGCACACTCCTGTTGTATGACCAGGGGGACCGGTTGGAAGAGATTTTACAACGACTGAGGCAGGAACATGGGAGTGAGTTTCAGGTCATGGGACTCCTGGAGGCGAGGCCAGGCAGCTCCCCCCCAGCCGTGGGAGCGACAAAGGAACATGGTATCCCCCTGGTTGGGGGTTTGGATGATCTCCGGTGGAACCTGGCAACTGGGAGATATGACACGGTTCT
>CAYZUX010000231.1:0-9136 GCA_964481775.1 uncultured bacterium
GGAAGCCTTTTGGGTTGACACTTCCAAAACCTTGTTACTACGCTTAGATTACCGGTTTGTCTCGGAGGCTATGGGCTATTGGCCTCGAAAGGATTGGAATCATGCAGAAACACCTCCCAACAATCATCGTCTCGGTGGCGACACTCGTTATTCTGGCCTGCCTTCACCTGTTTGTCTTTGCACCCATGCACCGTGAATATGCTCAGGCCACAGAGGGCCTGCGAGGGGGAGTCGAAAAGCTGAAGAGTCAGATCAACGAGGTGGACTGGAATATTCCCAAGCCTGATCCAAGGGATCCCGGTTTCACTTGGGATGGCCTGCTGTCCAACGTAAAGGGAAACTATGACGGCAAACTGGCCGCTTACCAGAACCTTGTGGAGGATATTGATATCTCCCTGCCGGCGGACGAACCGGAAAAATCTAAAGAACTGGTTTTGACACGCCTTGCAAGTCTCCAGGAGCTGGAACGTCAGAATGGACGCAGGCTCAGGGTGGCTGATAAATGGGGAGTGAATACCTGGAGTGATTCAGGCCACAATGGAACCCGTCCCCTCGACTTGACTTTGGGCGGATATGTTTCCTATGCGGGCGAGGGGCGGATCGATGGCAAACAGGGGACCATCTCTTTCGCGATCAATGTCACCCCCTGGGCTGAGATTTCCGAGGAAATGCCCAAGACAGCCGAGGAGATCGCCAAACGGCAGTCGGAAGGTCCTCAAACACAGGTCCTTTTCCACGCTGGAAAGGTAAAACCACCTGAGGAAAATGCACCCAAGGGTGCTCCCACCGAGTACAGCTCCGAGATCATGGTTCAGCGTGAAGGCTACTCCCTGAATTTCATCTTCAAGAAATTTGACCTCATGGAACCCATCGCCAAGTCGACACCCCTCAGCATTGGCGATTGGTTTGACAAAAAAAACATGGGCAATCCCTGGAAAGTGATCCGCTTCAGCTGGGGGCCATCGATTTCCGATATGCAGATTTTCATAGATGGAAAGTCCGCGACCGAGTTCAACATGACAGCGAAGCAACCGATGGCGGCCGGCGGTATGCCTGGCATGGGGATGATGGGTATGGGAATGATGGGGATGGGGATGATGGGCATGAATATGATGGGGGGTCGTGAAGGCTATGGGGGAGGGATGTCAGATCCGACCAAGGGTGTGTCCCTGGAAACTTTTGATGCTTTCACGATCGGTTGTGATCTGCAGTACAAAAACTCCTGCCCCCTCATGTACGATACGATCCGGATCTGGAACACCCTGGCGAAGTCTGGTGAGCCGCAAAGCGAGCCGCTTTTCCAGGAGGACTTTGAGGCACCCTTTGGTTCGGATACCGAGTTGAAGCGCAGTATCGAACAGATGACCCGGTTTCTCCGGGAAAGCTATGATCCCCAGAATAAAGAGGATGTCAGGAAATCCAACAAGACCAAGTACGAATACATGAATGGATTCTGGGGAATCTCTCCGGGCCTGAAAGATGCCATGCCGGAGTGGATATCCACCATGAAAACTCTGGCTTTCCTGGATCATGCCGCGAAGGTCGCTACAAAATCCGGCGATCCTGAGCGCCTGGCCCGTGAGATCAATATCACGATCCCTGAACACAGCCGCCGCCGCCATGTGGCCACATTCCTTGATCTGGCCGTTGAGCTGGCGAACACCTTATTGTCCAGCCAGGTTGATAATGTCAGTCAGATTGACTTCCTGACATGGTCTAACACCGTGAACGATGAACCTCTTAAGGCTGCCTACAAGGAGGCTTTCGATAAACTGGAGGCCGATGTGGGAGCAGCGGGTGGCATGATGAAAGGCCCGATGGGGATGATGGGCATGGGGATGATGGGTATGGGGATGATGGGAGGCGGTATGATGTACGGTGGTATGGCGGGCATGGGTCCTCCCGGAATGATGGGACCGGGTATGATGCCTGGCATGTATGGTCCTCCCGGATTGTATGCCGGAACCGCGGGTAGTGAGGAAGACGCCAGTGATCCGGAAGCGCTCAAACGTGCCGAGGAAGAGCGTAACCAGCGGATACAGGAAATGCAGCAACAGATGGAGGAGCAGTTCAAGAAGATCCAGGAATACGAATCAAACCGGGAGAAGTGGCAACGTTGGGTTAAGTACAACAAAAAGAATGAGATTCCCCCGGAGTTTTACACGGAGTATCAATCACAGATGTCCCAACAGGGAAAGGATTTCTTCCTGCGCTATTCCCTGCAGACCACCTTTGAATGTTCAAAGGACCGTCTGGCACCGACCCTCCATGCCATTGAATTTGGCAAACGGCTGGCTTTCATCAGCAAGGTGAGACTCACGCCGGTTCCAGAAACCACTAGCCAGATCAAAGCCATTGTGAACGTGGAATACAACTTCATGATGGCGCAGCTGCTCCAGGATGATGAGGAAACTCCTGCCGAAGGAACCGAACCTCCCGCCGAGGGTGCTGAAGATGTCCAGACCTCCGATTCAGGGGGGGCCGGCTGAGGCGGCATTGAGCAGATTCCAATCTGGTGGTTAATCAATAAGAGCCACCAGGTCAGATCCAACCGGGGACAACCAAATGCTTGTCCCCGGTTTTTCATCAGAAGCGATTATCTGGCTTTTTCCATCGCCGAAAAGATATCTGCCAGGACCAGTTCCCATTGGTTTTCATCCTTGGGAGGGAGAATCTCCAGGTAAAGCCTGTTCTGCACCGAGACCCGGATTTTCCGTGGATACGCACGGTCGAGTTCCATCACCATTTTCGGGCTGAAACGGCTGGCCGCGCTTTCCGAAAGACGCAACCTCGCTCCATCGGTGCGAATCCGGAGATGATCCACCCCCGCCCGCTTTGCATATTCTTTCAGCTCCAGGTTAATGAAGAGTTGCTCAGCAGGCTTGGGAAGCTTGCCGTACAGGTCCTCAATCTCCTCCCTCAGCCTGGTCCGGGAATCAATCCCATCCAGTGTGGCCATGCGTTTGTGAAGCGACATCCTTTGACGCGGGCTGGGGACATAATCGGCGGGAAACTCTCCGGAGCGGTAGGTGTCGAGGGTCACGCTGAAGTCTTCGCCCAGCTTCTTTCCCCGCATCTCCTGAACCGCCTTGGCCAACATGCTGGAGTAGAGGTCGAAGCCCACGGCGGCGATATGCCCATGTTGTTCACGTCCCAGGATATTACCCATCCCGCGAATCTCCAGGTCTCTCATGGCGATGGTGAACCCGGAGCCGAGTGCCGTGTTCTCCTGAAGTGTCAGTAATCGTTGACGCGCCACACCTGTCAGACCCTGCTTGGAAGGAACCAGCAGATAGCAGTAAGCCTGGTGCTTGGCGCGCCCCACACGTCCACGCAGCTGGTAAAGCTCGGAAAGTCCAAAGGTATCAGCCCGGTTGATGAGAATCGTGTTCGCGTTCGGTATATCCAGGCCCGACTCGATGATGGTGGTGCAGATCAGAACATCCACCTCGCCCGCGATAAAGCGGACCATGATCTTCTCAAGATCATGCCCCTCCATTTGCCCATGCCCCACCGCCAGACGTGCTTCGGGGACAATATCCTGCACCATGTCCGCCATGGCATAGATGGACTCCACCCGGTTGTGCAGGAAGAAGACCTGCCCGCCACGTGCCAGCTCGCGCAGGATGGCGTTCTCGATCACTTCCGGCTTGAATTCCAGAACAAAGGTCTCAACCGGTAACCGGTTGGAGGGAGGTGTATTGACCAGCGACATGTCGCGTACCCCGCTCATGGACATGTAGAGTGTACGTGGTATCGGTGTCGCCGAAAGGGTCAACACATCCACCTGGGTGCGCAGGTGTTTCAATCGTTCCTTGTGCTTGACACCAAAGCGTTGTTCTTCATCGATAATGACCAGCCCCAGGTCTTTGAACTCAACATCCTTCTGCAGGAGACGGTGAGTGCCGATGAGGATATCCAGGTCTCCCTGCTTGGCTTTCTTCAGGCACTCCTTAAGCTCGTGCTTCGACCGGAAACGGCTGGCCGATTCGATCGAAACCGGGTAATCGATCATCCGCTCCGAGAAGGTTTGCAGGTGCTGCTGAACAAGTACGGTGGTGGGAGCCAGCAAAGCCACCTGTTTCCCCTCGCACACCGCCTTAAAAGCAGCCCGCATGGCCACTTCGGTCTTCCCGAAGCCGACATCGCCACAGACCAGACGGTCCATGCAGCGTGGAGACTCCATGTCCTTTTTCACATCCATGATGGCCTTCCACTGGTCGACTGTCTCCTCGAAGGGAAAGGAGGCTTCGAAGGCGTGTTGCCAGGGGGTGTCTGGGGGAAAGGAGTAGCCGGGAACCGCCTCGCGGGCGGCGTATAACTTGAGAAGATCTTCCGTCAGATCCTCGATCGCCTTGCGTGCCTTGGCCTTGGCGGTCTGCCATGCCTTGCCACCCAGCTTGGAGAGCTTCGGAGCGGCATTGTCACCACTGATGTAACGGCTGACACGGTCGATCTGTTCGATGGGAACATAAAGCACATCCTCATCGGCATAACGCAATTCCAGGAATTCACCCTCGCGGCCTCCGATGGTGAGCCGCTTGAGTCCCACGAAACGGCCAATCCCATGGTCAATATGAACCACGATCTGCCCGGCCTGGAGATCAACCAGGTCGATGATCGGCAGGCCCATTGCGAAACGCTTGCGGGTACGGATTCTTCGGAATCTTCCGAAAATCTCCTGTTCCGAGACGACAGTCAGGCGGGTGAGCTCACAGTGGAACCCATGCCGCAAGCTCCCCAGGAGCAGATCCACGCCTGGAACCTCAAAGGCACGCCCTTTGTGGCGTTTCCGGAAAACGGATTCCTGGGTGTATTCACGCGCATGTTCAGCGGCGAGCGCGGCACGGCGCATGGCGGTGGAATCCAGCGCATCGCTGCCTTCCTCGAGGGTATCGAGAATCAGATCTTTCAGGCGCTCGCGTTGCCCTTCCGCATCGCACACCAGAATGAACCGCTCACCCGTGCCGATACGGCGGACTATCTCCTGAACTTTCATCTTGAAATCGATGCCCATCAGGTTGGGACTGGAAACCGGCAGATTGATCTCCTCGGGTGGAGCTGGGGGATGAAATGGAAGCTCCGAAACAATTTCTACCCAGGCGAATGGCTCCATCTCCTCCCGTAATCCCTGGTAACTTGCGCAGAAGCTGTGGGGAGGTATTTCCAGAAGGGGATTCTCTTCGACTATCTCGCCTTCTTCCTCAAGGAAAGAGCGTTGCAGGTACATCTTTTCCACCAAAGAACTGACCCGGCTGGCCTCTTCCTCCAGGGAATCGGGCAGCAGCCAGAAGACACGTGTTGATTTGGGGAGGAATTCCGCCAGTCCATGGAGGGTTTCATTCTTTCGCCAACTTGCGATCATCTGGCGGAATTCATTTCCGACACCCAGGACCAACGAATCAAGGTTCTGCCTGGAGCGTTGGGTTAACAGGTCGAAGGTCCGGATTGACTCGATCTCATCTCCGAAGAGCTCCACGCGGATCGGTTCGGAGGAGGTAAAGGGAAAAAGGTCCACGATCCCCCCGCGGACAGAGAACTGGCCGCAGTCTGAGATCAGCTCGCAGTGCTCATACCCCTCATCGGCAAGGAAACGGACGAAATCATCACGATCCAGAGTAGCACCCGGCAACAGGACCCGCTCGGAACGTTTGATCCGTGCCATATCCGCCATGCGTGCCATAAGCGCGCGGATGGGGGCCACGAGGATGACCCTCTGATCTGGAACCAGAACAGGTTTGTCCTGGCACAGATCGGAAAGGACCTGGAAAACCCTCAACCGGTCGCTCTTGAGATGGATTTCGGGATCTTTGTTCTCGTAAGGAAGTGTTTCATGGTGAGGGAAGGGAAGCACGGGCGGCAATGGATGCGCTTCGAGCCTCTTCCCACTCTTGTGGGATTCCCAGAAATCCTCCGCGCTTTGTGCACCAAAGAAAACAAGACCCTCAACCACCTCCTCAACCGTTGGTTGATCGTGGACCACGACCACCACGGGGCCATGGGCTTTTCTGGCGGCGGCTGCGATGGTGGCCAGATAACTGGCCCCGATTGCCCCTCCGACACGGCATCGTCGGATATCGGGCAGTTCCGCCCAGGATAATTCGGTGATCAGGTCAGCAACCGCGGTGACTCCCACTCTTGTTCTCCTTCAGTTGAACGCGGAAAACCCCTGATCCTCCTGGACCAGGGGTCTCAACTCCGTGTGTGCATTAAATCACCCCTGCCCTTGTCCGGCAAGTTATGGGTTCAAACCTGTCAACCATGTCTCCGAACGGTGTCACCTGTGTCCCCGGTCCAAACACCCTCCCCCAACAAGGGGGGAGGGAAACAAAAACAGACTGAAGCGTGAAGTTCCAACGGACATGACCCTTGGGATATCCCTGTATTTCGTTTAACGTTGGGCTGTGAGTTCATACATTCTTCAACTCGGGCGGGAGACAGAGCTCTGTTGGGAGGAGCTCCGTCAGGCCGCTTTCCTTGTGTCTGCCGGTGTCAACCGTGGAGAGGACGCCCTGGCGGAATTGGCCTTGGATGAATCGGTCCAGGCCATTGCCTCATTCTGTGAACAGCTGGGGGGAGTGGTACGTGCCATTCATCCCGTAGGGGTCTGGTCAGATGAGGTGGAGGATGAGTTCTATCGATCCCCTTTTATCTTTCCGGATGGACCTTGGGCGGTTTCCTGCCTGTGCTCCGGCCTGGAAAAACAACGCGAGCAGCTGCGGGGAATCATCCGCAACTTCATCACGCACACTCCCGAGGCTCATGGCCGCGAGGAACGTCCCGCGCCAGGTGAGGTGGAATTGGTTCCCACCAAGGTTTTTGAACAACGTCTCCATGAACGTGAATCAGAGGTGTGTCTGTGGCGGGATAACAGTGGAGAAATCCGGATCGGTCGGACCGTGTGGGTGTTCTCTCCCATGGATTACAGCGGCCGCGATCTGGGCAAGCCGATCCGTCCAAGGCGCCGTGGCCTGTTGCCCCCAAAACTCGCGAGGCAGATGGTGAACCTTGCACGAACGCATGCAACGAGGACGCTGCTTGATCCTTTCTGTGGCTCAGGGGTGATCCTTATCGAAGGTTTGCTGCTGGGACTGGAAGTGATGGGCAGTGATTTCCGGGAGGAGGCACTCCAGCAATCCCGGGAAAATCTGAACTGGTATGCCACCGAGTACATGGAACCGGACAAAACCCATGTTCCTCTTCAAAAGGTTGATGTACGGATGCTTTCCTCACATATCGAGCCACTCTCATTTGATGCTGTGGTAGGTGAGGGAGATCTGGGGCCTCCTATCCGTGGTGGTCTTTCCCGGAAGGCAGCAGTCGGGTTAGCAAAGTCCCTTGAACGATTGTATGTGACCGCCTTCGCGGAAATCCGTATCGTACTCAAACCGGGCGGGAGGGTGTGCCTGGCGGTTCCTTTCTGGCAACCCACCGAGGGAGATCCGATTTTCATCAATCTCCAGCGACGGCTGGCTTTGATCGGATACCAGCCGGTTATTCCTGAACGGGGCTTTGACCCGATTATGTACCGCAGAAAGGATCAGAGAGTGGGAAGGGCGGTGTATGTGTTAGAGTCGCCGGGGTAAGGGGTAATCACATTTTTGTTGGAGTTTATATTCAGGAGTTAATTCCTTTTTCTTAGTAATGGTACCTGCAGGAGTGGATGATAAGTGTGTCCTCATCGATCTCATAAACGAGACGATGCTCCAGGGTAATTCTCCTTGACCATAATCCTGCGAGGTCCCACCGTAGAGGTTCAGGTTTGCCTTCTCCATGGAAAGGATCTCTTTGTATAACTTTGACCAATTCATTAACCTTTCGCAAAACTGCTTTGTCATTTTTCTGCCAATAAAGGTAGTCTTCCCAGCCATCTTCAGTGAAGAGAATTCTCACGGTCTCAATCCTCTCCAATCAATTCTCTTTCTTTCAGTTTCCCCTTTCTTGCATCTGAGAGTGATCTCCGAAGCCGTTCAGCGTTTCGTGGACTTCTCAAGAGGTATGCCGTCTCCTCAATGGACTGGTAGTCTTGGAGAGACATAAGGACAGCGGTACTACTCTTTCCCCGCGTAATTAAAACTGGTTCGTGGTTTGATGTTACACGGTCCAAAACATCTTTCAGGTTCTGGCGTACCTTCGTAAAAGAAATAGTCTCCATGAAGCATCTCCTCTCATGTACATACTCATGTACATGATAGGACCTCGTTCCATTTATTCAAGCGGCACTTGCAAGAAGGATCATCTAATATCACATCCTCCTGATAATACCCGCCGCGAACTCCCGTGTTCCCCCTTTACCACCGATATCCGGGGTCAACACCGCTGGATCGCCCTCAGCCAGAACCGTGTCATAAGCTTTCTTGATCCGTGAGGCACATTCCGTCTCGCCGATGTGGTTGAGCATCATTACACCGCTCATGATCAGCGCGAGTGGATTCGCCAGGTTCTTTCCGGCGATATCGGGGGCGCTGCCATGCACCGCCTCAAAGACCGCACATTCCTCGCCGATATTCGCGCCAGGCACCACTCCCAGGCCACCCACAAGTCCGGCACAGAGGTCACTCACAATATCCCCATAGAGGTTCTCCATGAGGACTACATCGAAGCGGGAGGGATCCCGCACCAGCTGCATACAGCCATTGTCGATGATGAGCTCATCATAGTTCACGCCCTCCCCCTCCTCGGCATGGACCGCACGGGCGCATTCGAGGAAAAGACCATCCGATTTTTTCATGATGTTCGCTTTATGAAACACGGTCACCCGTTTACGCCCGCGCTGTTTCGCATATCGGAAGGCATAACGGGCAATCCGTTCACAACCCACACGGGTGGCGATCTTGAGGCTTTGAACCACACCGGGCACGATTTCATTTTCAAGGCCGGAATACAGTCCCTCGGTGTTCTCACGCACCACCACCAGATCGACATTCTCATAACGGGACCTGATTCCCGGCAGAGTACGTACCGGACGCACTGCGGCATACAGATTCATCCGTTTGCGGAGACCGACATTGACACTCGTGAAGCCCTTGCCTATCGGGGTGGTTACCGGTCCCTTCAATGCGATGCGATGGGTTTCAATGGCCTGGATGGTTTCTTCCGGCAGAACATCACCATGGGTCTCCAACGCAGCCGCACC
>CAYZUX010000232.1:0-9080 GCA_964481775.1 uncultured bacterium
TGTGTCAGTGGGGATGCGGGCATGGACCCCCTTCCTTCCGGGTGATGTGGTTAATTCAATGGTCCCGGGGATCATCTTCGAGGTCCACCTTCGCAATACCTCCAAGGCACCTCAGAAAGGGACCATCGCCTTCTCATTCCCCGGTCCCACTCTGCTTGAAGCTGGCTGTGAAACCTTCCAGCGAAAGGACATCCATGGAGGCTTCAGGGGCGTGGGCGTTGAGGGCACATTGGCCTCTTATGCCCTGGGGCTGATCGGGCCAGGAAAAGTCCGTTTTGGTGGTGAGCTGGGGGCCGATGGCGCGTCCTGGGCAGGGATTGCCAAAGGTTTGCCCGAAGTGAAAGAAGCGGCGCCTGGATCCTCTGCGGCAGTGGATTTCTCCCTGGCTCCAGGCAAGGAGGATGTAGTCCGCTTTGCTTTGACCTGGTACGCCCCCACCTGGAAGGGTGGAGGATACAACTGGGCTGGCGGAAACCTTCATCACCATATGTACGCCAAACATTACCCCAGCGCCGAATCAACTGGCCAGTTCCTTGCCAGGAACCATCAGAAACTTCTTGAACGGACCCACGCCTGGCAACAGGTCATCTACAACGACAACTCGCTCCCAGTCTGGCTGCGCGATTCTCTGATCAACATTCTTTATACGATTACTGAGGATGGTTTCTGGGCGCAGAAGAAAGACCCGATGCCGGCCTGGGTTAAGGAGGAGGATGGTTTCTTCGGTCTGTGTGAGTGTCCACGTGGGTGCCCTCAGATTGAATGCCTGCCGTGTAGTTTCTATGGCAGCCTCCCCCTGGTTTATTTCTTCCCGGAACTGCAGCTTTCCACTATCCGCGCTTACCAGAATTATCAGAAAGAAGATGGCACCCCAGTTTGGATTTTTGGAGCTCCGGTGGAGTTCTGTGCTCCAAACTACACACAATATCAAGCCTCCACCAATGGGATCAGCCTGATCGCCCTGGTTGACCGTTTTCTGATGTGCCGGGACACCCCTGATAAAAAGTACCTCCAGGAGATGTACCCGATGATCAAGAAGACTATGAATTACAACGTGAACCTGGGTAAAGCGGGGAATCCTTCATACCCCCTGGGGGACCAGGTGATGGCTATGCCGAATATCGAGGGCAATTTGGAGTGGTTTGAAACGCAGGCGCCTGGCTGGCAGGGAGTCGCCGCTCATATTGGCATCCTGCGACTGGCGCAACTGGGTATCAGTGAGCGCCTCGCGAAAGAGGTGGGCGATACAGAGTTCGCCAATCAGTGCGCTGAGTGGACCAAACTGGCAGCTGAGGCACTGGAAACACGGTTATGGGATCCCCGTGGCTATTATCTGAACTTCCATGAACCCACGAGCGGGACCAAGTCCGAATTGGTGTTTGGCTATCAGCTCGATGGTGAATGGGTGCTGGATCATCATGCCCTGCCCAGCCCACTCCCAGTGGACAAGGTAAGAACAGTGCTTGAGACCATCAAACGCACCAACATTGCGGTTACCAAGTATGGCGCGGTCAACTACGCAAATCCGGATGGAACCGTTTCCAACCCAGGCGGTTATGGTTCCTACAGCTATTTCCCGCCTGAGGCTCTGATGCTGGCGATGAACTACATGTATGAGGGCCAGGTGGAATACGGAATGGAGCTGGCCCGTAAGGTCTGGCATAACCTGTTCTGCCTGCAGGGATATACCTGGGATGTCCCCAACATCATGCGTGGCGATGCCGACACCGGTGAAAGAACCTTCGGGAATGACTACTACCAGGACATGATGCTCTGGTCGCTGCCGGCGGCTATCCAGGGTCAGGATGTCTCTGCTCCCTGCAAGCCGGGAGGACTGGTGGATCGTATCCTGCAGGCGGCAAAGAAGGGCCATTAACAGCCCGATGTGAGTGACTACACCATGATTGTGGATGCGCATGCACATGTCTTCGAACGGATTCATGGCTGCCTTGCACAGGGCGAGGTGATCGGGATCGGCTATGGACGGGTTCGGGTTGGGATGAATGAAGTCATCCAGGTGCTTCCTCCCCTTTGCGAGGCTACCCGATTGACCCCGGAAATGCTGCTCTTCTACATGGACCTGGCGGGCGTCGACAAGGTGGTTTTGCTGCAAGGGAATTTTTATGGTGAGATGAATGAATATGTTTCGTATGTTGTCCATGGTTGGCCGGACCGATTCACAGGTGCAGCGTATCTCGATCCCTGGGAAGGCGACCCCCGTAAGGAGTTCCATCATTGTGTGGATGACCTTGGATTCAGGATCATTAAGATTCCAGTCGATGACGCCTTCGGTCTGGGAAGTATTCACCCGGGTGCCAGGCTGGATGATGAATGTGTATCGTGGCTCTGGCCTGAAATGGATCGACGGGGATTGATCGTTACACTGGACCTCGGCAGAGTGGGTAGCTCAAGTTACCAGACCGGCCTGGTTGAGAAAATTGCGCGAGACCATCCGGGTCTCAAAATTGTAATCGCTCATTTGGGGCAGCCTACAGTGGGTGTGGACAAAGATCCCCGCCTAATGTCCCTCTGGGAACAGCAGATACTGTTGGGACTGCTTCCCAATGTCTGGTTTGACCTCTCGGCACTGCCCGCGAAAACACAAGGAGAACCCTATCCCTATCCCAGTAGTGGCAAATGGATAAGGCGCGCTGTCGAACTGATTGGTCCCGGGAAGCTGATGTGGGGAACCGATGTGCCGGGGCTTCTAACTTCGGGAACTTACACCCAGCTGCTCACCCAGATGGATGTTCACCTGGAAGGACTCGGATGTGAGGACCGCGATGCGATCCTCGGACATACTGCCTTGGAGGTTTACGGAATTACTTAAAAAGGGTTGCCATGACTGACCGTCTCTTTTCCATTCAACTACCCAGTCTGCAGTGGCTGGAATTTCCTGCTATGGGATTCTCAAACCCAGTGTGTGGAATCATTCACCGTGCAGGAGAATCCCTCTGTGGGCTCCCTTTGGGGGGAATCGGCACGGGTTGTATGGATCTCAATACCGATGGAACATTTGGACGTGCCTCCATTTTCAACAGCTTTGTCCCGCCAAGAGAAATCAACCAACCATTCCTGTTCCTTTCGGTGGACGGCAAAGTCTGGTCGTTGAGCAGAGTTTCCGCGCCAGGTGTCCAACCCGCTTCTCAGGTTCATTATTGGGGACACTATCCAGTCGCAGATCTGGAGTTTGAAACTGACTCGCCAGTCCAGGTTGGATTGAGAGCATGGAGTCCCTTTCTTCCAGGCTGTTCGGAGCTCTCCAACACCCCGGGTGCTGTTTTTCAGGTCCAGCTGCGCAACATTACAAACCGGCCGCAAATCGGCTCGATCGCTTTTGCCTTTCCCGGAATGAGCGAAGCGGAGGCTCAATGCGATAAGTTCCAGAGAAAACTCCTGACTGGACGAGTGGTGGGAATTCAGGTCACCTGTGGGGAAGGGCAGGGATTTGCCCTTGGTTATGGTGCAGAGGAGGGACTTCAACACCAGATTGGAGGATCAATTGGATCTGACCGGCAAACCTTGGCGGGAGTCCTCGTACCAGGTTCATCCGAAGATCCAGGAACAGTGCTCTCAGTCTCCTTTCATCTTCAACCAGCGGAATGCCGCCAGATCACCATCCTGTTGGGATGGTATCATCCGCGCTGGATTGGGACCGAATGGCGTCATTATCTTCACAAGTATTCAGAACGCTTCTCCTCTCCCGCAGACGTGGTGGAATTCCTTGGTCATGGGCATGATGGTTTATTACAACGGATATTGGCCTGGCAACAGGTGATCTATTCCGCCATGGATCTGCCTGTCTGGTTGCGTGACCAGTTGGTGAACGTCCTGCACACAATCACCGAAGACAGCTTCTGGGCCTCCAACAGCATTCCGCGTGAGGATTGGTGCCGGGAGACCGGTATTTTTGGCTTGACTGAAAGTCCTCGTTCGACTCCTCATGTCGCCATGCCAAGTGACTGGTATGGCGCTCTTCCGCTGGTGTTCTTTTTCCCGGATCTTGCGCGGGCATCCTTGCGTTGCTATGCGCATTTTCAGTTGCCCAATGGCGAGATCCCCCTCGGAGTGGGTTGGGGAGCGGACCTGGGATCACCCATCTACCATTTCCTCCACACTCAGAATAATGCTGTCTATGTCGATCTGGTGGACAGGCTCTGGCAACGGGACCATGATGAGTCGGTGCTGACTGAATTTTATCCAGTCGTCAAGAAGGCGATCGAGTACCTGATCACGCTTGACCATGATGGTGATGGACATCTCGACCTGGAACCGGAACCGACCGGCAACCAGTTTTATGGTGCCTGGCCCTGGTATGGGACATCTCCTTATGTGACGGGTTTCTGGCTTGCGGCCTTGAAAATGGCCTGCCGAATGGCGATCTCAGTCAATGATCCGGCCTTTGCCCATACCTGCCGGATCTTCATGGAATCGGCCTGTCAAACTCTCGAAGAGAAGTTATGGAATGGCGAGTACTACCTTCTCTACAACGACACGAAAAATGGTCTCCAGTCTGACACGATACTCTCTGATCAACTCGCGGGGCAATGGATCGCCTTCCTGCATGGCCTTGATCCGGTTTTTCCGCCTGACCATGTCGAGAAAGTTTTTGAGATCCTCAAGCGGAAGACTATCCCGCCTACACCTTATGGGATGTTGAATGCTGTCTGTCCGGATGGAACGCTGGACACGACCGGTGGAACTCACTCGAGGCATATTTTCCCCGGTGAAAACCTGGTGGTTGCCATGACCGCCATTTACTCCGGTATCCCACATCTCGGAGAGGAGATTTCAGCACGAGTCATGGAGAATATCGTTATCAGGCAACATGCTGCCTGGGATATGCCAAACATGATTGAACCTGAAGAGGGTAAGATCACCCATGGAACGGATTTCTATCAAATGATGATCCAGTGGGGACTGCCCATGGCATCTGGGAAACAGTCTCTCTCTGAAGGATGCCGACACGGCGGACTCATCGATCGGATTTTGCGAGCTGCAGCTCGTTGACATAGGGTAAGATAGGTGGTAAAAAGGTGGTGACATGTCAAACATGTCAGCCATGGCTTGAAAAAAAAGCCCCGTTCAGAGGATTGAACTCCAAGGGGGCTGAACATTTCCGAGAGTGGGTGGTCTGTTAAAAAAAATGCCTGCGCTTATTTGTGCTGAAGAAGTTGCCTACAACGAAATCAAGAGCCGAATCCTGGATGGATCGTTGATACCAGGAAGCCGACTGGTGCACAGGACTCTGGCGAAAGAGCTTGGAATGAGCCCCAATCCAGTGGTCTTGGCTTTGAGAATGCTTGAAAGGGATGGTCTTGTGGTGAATACACCTGGGCTGGGGGCGTGTGTGCGCCGTTGGAACTGCGAAGAGATTACGGATCTCTTTCGTTTACGTGCCTCCCAGGAGGGATTGGCTGCACGGCTTTGCGCGGAACGAGCAGACTCCGCGGAACTGGCAGCGATTCATTCAAGCGATGAGGCATTCCGCAGGTCTATCGAGACCCATGATCCGGATGCCAACATTCAGGCCGATGTCGGCTTCCACCTCGCGGTGGTTCGTGGTGCTCATTTTCCAGATCTCGAACGGATTATTGAGAATCTTTCTATTATGCAGTGCAGTATGAAGGCATTTGGGGCCAGTCTGGGTATCCCCAGGCTCATGTCGAGGGATTATATCGATCTGCACACTCCGATCATCCAGGCCATTGAAAAAAGAAATCCTGATGCTGCTGAAGAAGCGGCCAGAAGCCATGTGGAAGGCTCCCTCCAGAGGAATCTGGCTTGGGTTAAAGAAATGGGTTCACGCCCAACACGTTAACTGCCTTCTTGTATTGTGAATGGTGAAAACCAAAAGAAAATTGTGGCATTTTTTAACCAATGAATGACATGTCATCCATTGGAATCATTTCAAAAATGGAATCCGAGGCGAATTAACCGCCTCATTTTTTGAAAAACCGCATGGATTACATCCAGCGAAAAAACACTCGAAATGAGTTCTGACCAGGAGGTTGTAATGAGTCAAAACAGGATCAAAGTGGCCATTGCCGGGGTTGGGAACTGCTGCCAGGCATTCCTCGAAGGAATTGAATACTACCGTCAGAATCCTGGCGACTCCCGTGGTTTGATGAATGTGGATATTGGTGGGTATCGGGTGACAGACATCGTCCCGGTCGCCGCTTTTGATGTGAATGCCAACAAGGTGGGCAAGGACCTGAGTGAGGCAATCTATGGTGCTCCAAACAAGGCTTACCGTTACCCGGGAGTCGAAGTCAAACCTTATGGAGTGAAGGTCCAAATGGGGCCGGTCTTGGATGGGAATCCTCCCCACCTTGCCCAGTTTGTGCCTGAAGCCAAGGAAAAGCCTTGTGATGTATCCAAGGTCCTGAAAGAAAGTGGTGCGGAGATGCTGCTGAATTTCATTCCCACGGAGTCGCATCAGGCGGCTCGGTTGTATGCCGATGCCGCAATCAAGGAAGCCAGGATCGGATTTGTTAATGGTATGCCTACGCTGATTGTGTGTGACGAGGCATATCAAGCTGCCGCGAAGGCCAATGGTGTTCCCCTGATTGGTGATGATGTGAAGAGCCAGTTTGGTGGAACCGCCATTCATCGGGCATTGGCGACCCTGATGTACGACAAGGGTGTCCATCTGAGTGAAACCTACCAGATCAATTTCGCTGGCAACACTGATTTCGCCAACCTCATGGCACGTGGGGCAAGCAAACATGTAACCAAACAGGAAGCCGTCACCAGCTTGCTACCTTATCCGGTTACCATGTCGACTGGCTTTACGCATGTACCATTGATGGGGGACCGCAAGACCTCCATTTTCTGGATAAATGGAGGGAATTTCGGAAATGCTCCCCTTCATTTTGAGGCCAAGCTTGAGGTTGAAGACAGTGCCAACTTTGCGGGTGTGGTCGTGGATATGGTGCGATACATGAGGTTGGCCTTGGATAGAAAAATCAGTGGTGTGCTTGATTCCGCCTGCGCTTTTCTCACTAAGCATCCGCCCGTTCAGATCCAGGATAAGCTGGCACTGGCGCACCTGAAAGAATATGTTGCCGGAAACCGGGAGCGGTAAAAATGAGCACCAAGACTCCCGACCTGGTTTGTGTGGGGCACATCGTGCGTGAGATCATCCGCTTTCCTGATGGAGACAAGGGACCATTTCTTGGAGGACCTCCCGCTTATTCCTCTGTCGCTGCGTCCTGCCAGGGGACACACACTGGCCTGGTAACCGTGATTGGAACGGACATGCCACAAGAACTGCTGAAACCATTTTCAGATGCGGGTGTCTGTACGAAAGGAATCCATATTCGTGGTGTAACCACGGCGACCGAATTGATTTACGACAAAGAAGGAAATAAGGAAATCCGTTATCCCGCCAAAGCAGAGCCTATTCGTGCCTTGGATATACCTGAATCGTACCGTGATTGCCGCCTCATTTATGTCTGCACAATGGACAATGATATTCCTCTGGAAAATCTAGCTGAAGTAACTGCATTGGGAAGGCAAAGCGCGGTGGATTTGGGGGGGTATGGTGGTGTGCATATGAGTAAAGCACATCGGGAAGCCATTCCTGCTCTCCCTGAGTTTGCCTGTGAGGTCAGTCGTCATTTTACAATTGTGAAGGCCTCTGATGAGGACGCCCGGTCGATCTTTGGGAGGGATGATCCGGATCAGTCAGCTGCCACGCTTCTCTCCACGGGGTGCGAGGTGGTTGTGATTACGGCTGGTCCGGAAGGTGCATATGTCTACACCTCTGAATCACGTGTTCATGTTCCTCCTTTCCCGGCCCGTGTGGTCGACACCACGGGAGGTGGTGACACATTCATGGCGGGCTTTCTCTCTGAATATCTACGTTCAGGAGACCTCACCGCCGCGGCCAGGTGGGGATGTGGAACCGCTGGATTCGTGATCCAGAGAACGGGAGGGGTGCTATCAAGCCGGATGCCCTCCAGAAAAGATGTTGAGGAAATACTCAAAGTGAATTGAAAAGAGCGCTTGCTCGGAAGGAGGAAACACCATGCCAAAAGAAGTGAGAATGGGAGTTCTTGGTTGCGGGAGCATCGCGGAGATTGCGCACTTTCCCTCGATCAGGCGTTGTCCGGAAGCAGTTCTTGAGGCGGTTTGCGATTGTGATGGCCCGGTGGCTGAGTCAGCCGCAAAAAAATGGGGGGCATCCGCCTGGTACACCGATTACAGGAAGATGTTCGAGAAATCCAAGCTCGATGCAGTGGTGATCGCCACGCCGAACAATGGGCATCGTAACCAGGCCGTATGTGCTGCCAATGCGGGTGTCCATGTTATCGTCGAAAAGCCGTTGGCGGTCACGAATACGGAGGCTTGGGACATTGTCAATGCCTGTCGTGAAGCCCGGGTCAAACTGATGGTAGGTTGCGACAGACGATTCTGGATCCACAACCAATGGGCCAAGGAGCTGATTGAGCAGGGTGTCATTGGGAATCTGCTTATGAGCCGTGCCTCTCTGCATGAGCACTGGTACAATTATCAGAATCATGTCGCACGAACCACATTCCGCCTCGATTGCAAAGTTGCGGGAGGAGCGGCAATTAATGATACAGGCGCGCACGTGATCGATCTGCTTACTTGGCTGAATGGCACCAAGGTGAAGCGAGCGGTGGGTATCGCCAAACGTCTTGCGATGCCAGAGACCTACACTTTGTGTGATGACACAGCTTTGGTAATGATGGAATTCGAGAATGGAGCCTATGGAACCATCAGCTGCAACCGCTTTTCTCCGGCAGTCAACCAAGCTACCGAGCTGTGCGGAACCGAGGGTACGATATTCACAGCGACAGATGCGACAAACCCCTTCCAGACATGGCCAATGGCGGTCTATACCAGCAAGAAATACAGCGTCGATACGCTTCCGAAGATTCTCATGGAATACCGTTGGCCGGAGCTGTTCTGCGTCCAGGCTATCATTGATGAATATGACCGTAATCGTTGAGTTGCGATCTGTCCGCCATGAAGACCCAACAACTACGATCTCAAGACGGTACATTACGATGACTGTATTATCAATGATAAAGAACCATTGGTCAGTGGCG
>CAYZUX010000233.1:0-8905 GCA_964481775.1 uncultured bacterium
CAATGGACTTTACTATGATCTTATCAAGGCCTTCTATGACCGGACCGGTTGCCCGCTCGTGGTGAACACCAGCTTCAATGTCCGTGGAGAACCTATCGTGGAAAGTCCTGTCGATGCTTACCGCTGTTTCATGCGGACTGAGATGGACAGCCTCGCAATCGGCTCCTTCATTCTTGACAAGGCGGATCAACCGGAGTGGAAAGAAGAAGGAGACTGGCGGAAGGAGTTTGAGCTGGACTGATGCTCACCCCGAAACGAAAACCATCCACACCCCGGGAACTGCGCAAATTCGGTTATCAGATCGGAGGCATTTTCCTCGCTATCTCCGCATTGTTTCTTTGGCGGAAAGGCACAGGAAGCTACACCTTCATGGTGACCGCAGTCCTGGGAGCTTACCTGGTCATCTTTGGTGCGGTCAGACCGGAAATGCTCGCAGGTTTCAACCGTTTCTGGTGGAAGCTCTCGGATTTCCTGGGACGCTATATTGGCCATTATGTTGGATTGGCTTTTTTTTCAATCCTTTACTGGATCCTTTTCACGCCTGTGTCGGTGATCATGCGGCTTGTGGGATTTGATCCCCTGGGGCTGCGCAGGCACAAGAATGCATCTTCCTATTGGCATGAACGCCCTTGGCCGTTATCCTCAGATCATTACGAACACCAATTCAGCATCGAAAAGAGGGACCATGAGTAAGAAGTCAATTCTCACGGAATACTGGGAGTTCCTGAAGTATCGCAAGAAATTCTGGTTGTTACCGATTCTGGTCATCATGATGGGACTGGGATTGCTCCTGTTCATGGCGCAGTCTTCCTCGGTGGCACCATTCATCTATACCCTTTTCTGAGCAGAGGGCTCCCTGGGCATAGGGATATGGGTAAGGGACGGATACTCGCGGAGTACTGGGTTTTTCTGAGGTACCACAGGAAAGTCTGGTTGTTCCCCATTCTGGCAGCCCTTCTCCTGTTCGGGCTCCTGCTCTGTGCCGCACAGGTTTCGACTGTTGCACCCTTTTTTTATCTGTTTTTCTAGGGACATCGCTTGGGAAAAGAGCTATGGCCTGTCATTGTTTGCCGGATACCTCGCCCGCAGACCTGATTCTTCTCCAAACAGCTTGACACAGGTCCCAATAAAACTATAATCGCATGTTGATAGTGTATTTATAAAAGGAATCTGGAGAGCCTCGAATGAATCCAATCGAAATCCTGTTAAATGAACACCGTACGATCGAACGGGTGTTGAGTTCTCTGGAGGTGATTACAGATAATGCGGAAAGGAATGGGAAGACAGACCTGGCTCTGGCCCATCAAGCCCTCACCTTCCTGCAAACCTTCGCGGATCATTGCCACCACGGAAAAGAAGAGGACCGCCTGTTCCCGGTCATGGAAGCGAATGGATTTCCAAGAGAGGGTGGCCCCACAGGCGTCATGATATCGGAGCATCAGCAAGGCCGTGGCTATATCCGTTTCATGCTCGATGCGCTGGCGGCGGAGGAAAAGGGTGACAGGAGTGCGACCAAGTGGTTTGTCCAAAATGCTCGGGGATACCTGCACTTGCTCCGCAATCACATCTACAAAGAAGACAATTGCCTGTTCCCGATGGCGGATCAGGCGTTGAGCCCGGAACAGCGGGAAGCTCTCCTGGTATCTTTCCATGAGTTCGAACACAAACAAATGCCCCCAGGAGCTCACGAACAGTGCTTGAAGATAGCGGATGAGCTCGAAGAAAAGCTGGGAATAAACAATGATCAGCCTACCATGGGATGAATTCAAAGTGCGGTGAATCTGGGATTTCATTCCCCACAACGATCCACTTGAGTCCATGAGTTCTCCATTCCGTTGTGAGTAGGGGCTAAGTCCAGTTGTCAGCGAAGAAGTGTTTGACTACAGTTCCCTACATGAACATACGGATCCTTTTTACTCACATTCGGCAGGTGTGCCTCCCTGCCTGGACAGTGGCGTTTTTCCTGTTTGGTTCGCCTGCTGAGGCACAAAAGTCTTATCCGGGCTGGTCGGCTCCCAAAATCATTCCCACAGACTCCACATTGTCCACCTACCCGGACATAGCGGCTGTGGGGGACATCCTGCACGTCGTTTTTCGTTCGACCACCACGGTTCAACCGGTATCGGGGGGGCCATCTGATCTGGAGCTGATCCAGGAGGAAATCCAGAAAATACAAGTCCTTCTGCGCCAGGGCTCCAAAGATGACATCGAAGCCTTGGGTGGGAAAAAGAAACTCCAGGAAAAACGCGAGGAGCTTACAAAGAAACTGCGTGAAATCCAGAACCAGGCTCCCAGCACTGGCCCCGAAACCGGGTCACCGATTACCACCACCATTTGCTATACCCGTTCCGAGGATCGGGGTCGGACCTGGTGGGAGAAACCCATTGTTATCGCCCGGAATCCTGATGGATTCATGGGCCAGACCTCAATCCTTGTGGACTCAAATGGCATCCATGTCATCTACACGGCCACACTCCAGGACAACATCATTCACCTTTTTTATATCCACAGCACGGATGATGGGAAGACCTGGTCGGCTCCCCAGCGTATAAGCCAGACTAACCACCGTAAATTGGGGCCTCAGCTTGCTTCGACTGCAAATGGAGGGATGGTGGTTTGCTGGTGGGAACTCGAGGAAGCCGAAATTACTGAAAGACGGCGGCCGGATTTCTCGACTTTTGATAGTTTTCTCCAGAATCCAAGCATCGAAACCAAGATCAGCACACGTACACGGACGATCATCCATTATGCACGGATGGCAGCGGGTGCCTGGCAGGGGGATCAGATTCTCGATAACGCCCGGGAAATCATTTCTTTTCTATGTCTTTCCGCCGGCAAGGAGGGTGAGGTTTTTATTTACTGGGTGGATACAGGCGGCTTTGACTGCCGTTCGAGTCGAGATGGGGGTCAAACGTGGGAAACCACACTCGCATATCAACGTCTGATCGACACACGTCTGTTTCATACATTCATCTATGATGGAAACGAACCACGGTTCATTCGAGGCCCCCTCGAAGTGAACAAGGGAGGACAACTGGCATACAAGTTAGGTCTGTCTGAAGAGGGTGAATGGGCCAATATCATTGATGAACAAGCCCAGCACAGTCATCCCCAGCTGGCCTTTACGAAGGATGAAATTCAGGTTGTCTGGGGCATCACCGATCTTTCAGGACGCCATCTTCTTTATTTCCGCCAGGATAACAAACCCCCCATCAGCCATCTCGATTACCCGCCAAACGGCGATATAGCCAAGACACCCACTGCCTTCGTGTGGGGCGCCACCGATGATATCGCCACACGTCTGACTTACCGTTGGTGTAATATCAAACGTGATGATCCCAAAACACGTCCCGCTCCCGCGAACTGGACTCTCTACGATGAAATAAAAACACAAACCATCCCTGCTCCGCCTGATGGCTACTACACTTTCTTTCTCCAGGCAGTCGATTTCTCGGGGAATGAAGAAAAAGAACCCACCGCATTGGATTACCACACCTACTTTGTCCCTCCAACCATCACCGCGGATACGGCTGCGGTCCCTGCCCTCGTCATCAATAGCCGGAATCTCGAAATTAAGTGGCGCGCGGAAGATAATAACTCCCAAGCGCCTGTCCAGGTGGCATACCGGGTTGATGGCCAATCCCCAAGCGAATTTGCTGCACGTGAGAGTGTCAAGATCACGGGATTACCGACAGGGTGGCACCGGGTCCAACTCCTCGCGATGGATGCCAATGGAAATGTAAATATATTCGGCGATGAAGTCTCGGTAAAAGTGGAGCTCGAGCTCGGGCTGGAGTGGCAACAGATCCCTGTAAAACCTCGCGAGGAAAATCATGTCCTTCTCAAGGAGGATTCGGTTCCGTTGGCTTGGCGGGTTTTCGAGAATACCCGCGACCAGGGGATCAAGTATCTCTCATCCTATCTGATCACCCACAATGGACGTGTCCGGGACTGGAGTCCACCCCAGACAGATTTGAAAGCGGTCTTAACTGGCCCCAATGGAGGTCAAATCGAGGAGGGTGATTACCGGGTTCAATTAGTGGCTCAGGATGAATTTGGTAATCCGGCCTTTGCAGTGGGCCGCGCCGACAAGATCATCGAAACCACCTTCACGGTGGATCACACACCGCCAGTGGTCACCTGGAATCCCCCGGTGATTGATCCCAATACCAAAATTCCGACGCTGACTGTGACAGGTGAAGACAACTTTTCCAAGGCTGAAAATCTGGAGTACGAATTCCGTATCGCTGGAGCCACCGAGGGAGGCTGGACCGAATGGGCCAAAAACACCTCTTATGTTTGTGCCGGACGGCCGATCAGCTGGTACAGCTGGGGTTACAAGGTGGAAGTCAAGTCGCGGGATGTCGCCGGAAACGAAAACCGCTATCCCATACGCCACTCTTTAATCTGGTATGACCGTAGTCCAGCCACTCTCTATGCGGTGATTGGAATTGCCGCACTGATCCTGCTCATCGTGCTTTTCCTCATCATCGCCGGTATGTTGGAACGTTCCCGTGCACGTAAACGTGCCGCCGCCCGTAAGGCGGCTGCCATGAAGTCACCTGAGCCGGAACCGGAACCCGAAAAAGAAAAACGTCCAGCCAAAACCGATGACCTGTTCGGTATGCCCACCATGGACATGGGAATGGGTACCGAGACACCGGCAGGCGCATCGTCCTATGATTTTGGTTCGAGCTCAAGCGCCAGTTTCGATGATCTTTTTGGCACCACAAAACCAATGACCACCGAAGAACCCTCTGCACCGGAAGAGGATATTTTTGCCTCCACCTTTGTTGAGGCTCCGACCCTTGATTTCACCGCTGATGAGGAAACCATTACCATTGATGATCCCTTTGCCACTCCTGCCAAACCGGAGCAGAAAAAGGATCATGATTGGTCCACGGATGACAAGGTGGACCTGACTGACCACGATTTATTCGATCCGTTGTGAGAAGGAAGAACCCCCCTGCCCTTTATTTTCGCCCAGGTATGTGCGACCGAAAGAAGGGTGCAGGGGGTGAGGGGTAAACCTTTATATTTTTGAATCAAAAGACTACCAGGACAATTCTCCATGCTTGACATGAAGTGGGTGCGGGAGCACCCCGAAGAAGCCGAATCCGCCCTGAAGAGCCGTGACCCCGAGATCGATCTGGGTCCACTCCTGCAGATTGAGCGGGAACGCCGTGAAGCCATTACCCGGAATGAGAACCTGAAGGCGGAACAAAACCGCATCAGCAAGGAAATTCCGGCGCGGAAGAAAGCGGGCCAGTCAGCCGATGATCTGCTGGCAAAGGTGAGCGAGCTCAAACAACAAGTTCAGGAGTCGCTTGATCTTCAACGATGCCTGGACCAGAGGTTCGAGGAACTCGCCCTTGCACTCCCCAATATCCCCCATTCCAGTGTCCTGCGTTCACTCAACAAAGAAGACAACCAGGTGGTCCGCGAGTGGGGAGCGAAACCTGAGTTTCCCTTCCCTGAAAAAAATCATCTGGAGCTGGGCGAGGGACTTGGGTTGTTTGACTTTGAACGCGCGGCCAAAATCAGTGGCTCGGGTTTCCCCATTTATCGTGGGCGGTTGTACCGGCTGGAACGCGCGCTGCTCAATTTCCTTCTCGACCGGAACGAAAAAGCCGGCTTTGAAATGATCGGGCTTCCCTACCTGGTCAACCGGGAGACAGGCTTCACCTCAGGGCAGCTCCCCAAGTTCTCGGACCAGATGTACCACATCACCGCTGATGAGCTTTATTTGATCCCCACCGCTGAGATCGCTCTGGGGGGCATTCATCGCGATGAGATTCTCCTCGACAGCGATCTCCCTCTCCGTTACACGGCTTACACCGCGTGTTTCCGGCGTGAAGCCGGAACTTATGGGACAGGTGAACGTGGTCTCGTACGCACCCACCAGTTCAATAAAGTGGAGCTCTTTTCCCTCACCACCCCCGAAACCTCCTATGAGGAGCTCGAAAAACTCCGCCGTCAGGCAGAAAGCCTGGTGGAGGAGCTCGGACTGCATTACCGTACCACCCAGCTGGTCACCAGCGATCTGGCCCAGGGGTCGGCCAAAACCTATGATATCGAGGTCTGGCTTCCGGGACAGGATCGTTATTACGAGGTGAGCTCATGCAGTAACTGCGAGGCCTATCAGGCACGGCGAGGCAATATCCGTTTCCGCCGCGGCCCGAATGGTAAACCGGAGTTCGTACATACCCTCAATGGCTCCGCTTTGGCCACCTCACGCCTGATGATTGCCTTGTTGGAATGTAACCAGCAGGCTGATGGAAGTGTGTGGGTACCCGAGGTCCTTCGTCCGTTCCTGGGAGGCCAGGAGAAACTGTAGAAACCGTTCGGAGTTCAACCTTCAGGTTGCCTGAATCACGCTAAAGCGTGCACTCCGAACGAAGCTTCGAAGGAGGTCTTTACCATGGGGGAACAGGAAAGCAAGTCTTCACGTCCCGGTTGGACAGCCGAGGTTGGCGGGCTGGCTGACATGGTTCAATATCAGAAAGGCTCGATTGTCAGCCGGGCATTGATTTCAAAAAAAACAGGCACCGTCACTCTCTTCGCTTTTGATAAAGACCAGGCCCTGAGCGAGCACACCGCGCCTTATGATGCACTGGTGCATATACTGGATGGCGCCGCTGAGGTGACCATCTCGGGGAAACCCTTCAGTCTACGCCAGGGCGAGGCAATCCTCATGCCCGCCAATGAACCTCATGCGCTCAAGGCCACCAAGTCCTTCAAGATGATCCTGACCATGATCAAGTCGGAGTAGGGAGAGGGAGGTTCCAGGGAACCTCCTAAGTTCCCTCAGTTCAGTCCCGACCCCCAACTGCCTCCCTCATACTTGAGCCTGTAGGATGCCTGCAGGCTGCCGTTGCTTCCATCGCTTAAGCCCACAACCAGCTCTCCTGGGCCCGGAAAGGTGACTTCCTTGGTCTCCGTGATTCCATCCGTTGGAGGCCGAAACAAGGCCGGTTCGACATCTGACAGAGACTCCTCTAAGGTGTAGTCGTCAAGGGAAAAGATAAGACTGGGACCCTCATCCAGATTTACCCAGAAAAAAAACTCGATCTTTTTGAGTAGCAGATTATCTTTGTCAAAGTAATAGTGATAAATGTTCCAGGTTTCCGGTCCCGAGCATCCCGGACTCTGCTTGGCAAAGACATGGCAGGGACCATTGTAGTCTTCCTCACCCAGGTAGATCATATTCTCACGGGCTTCGCCCTCTTGGATTTTGAGTCCCATCGGTGCGGCAAGATTGATATTGAAAGTATTCACCTTGGTTGCGGGAATAATTTCCACTTTGTCCGTAAAACGGAACCACACCCTATTCCCATCAAATGCAGTTTGCGTGGTCCCCGGCATCCCCATCAATTGACTGACATCTGCCCACCACTGCCCTCCCATACGGATGAATGACGCTTTCTGGTCACTCATGTCACCCACTACTTTCCCCACGGTATGACCGGTTTCGGGAAGGTATAGACGGGATTCATTCTCGATTTTGACGAACCCTCCCATCATTCGAGCCTTTGGGCCATCCTGGCGTGTATTCAATGAGAAGGTACTGCGAGTCAGTCCAATTCTCACATCCCCGATCCTGCGGTGCCTGTCCAGAATTCTTGAGAGTAGCGCCTCTTCCTCGGGTGTGGGTACTCTTGTCTCGAAAAGAGGGATTGACAGGAAATACCTGGGATTCGTTTTTCGCTTGAATTTTTCCGGTATAGTCTCAGCTAACGAACCCGGAGGAATCTCCTTGAGGGGAATGCTCTTGAATTCCACCCACTCAAAAGGTCGCTCTTGAATTTCAAAGTGATCGATGTCATCGAGCCGCATTTCAAAGGTGGCGGTAGTCTGGACCAATGGGCCCACACTCTGGTTATCCGAACGGATGCTCTGATGAAGCTTTCCTTCCTTGTCGATGGCCACGACGCGTTGATCCACGCTGGTGAGACTATGAGTCAATGTAAAGACGGTTCTATTCTGTGACTCAAGGGGTGGGGCAAAAGCGAACTGGAATTTCTCCGTATTGTGAGAGCTCGAGGGCCATAATTTTCCATTTCTGGTGTAGTCAAAGGCTGTCTGCCATTTATCCCCCGCAACCCCCACCCGCAAGATGCAGTCCCGGACATTTTTGGGGACCCATGCGATAAAATCGCGTGTATGCGGAAGAACCGGCTGATCCGCATCGTTGCAACCACCCGCAGAGCTGCCATTCGGAATGGTCTCCATGCGTGTACTGACATATTCAACCGGTAAATTCCGCAGCTGCACCGCAAATTCATAGGCACGCTCGTTCTCCTGCAGTGATAAATGTGAACTATCGTCTGTATAGGGGGCTGTTGATAATGGAGATCCATCCGGTCTCCACCAGGAATCCGGTGTGGAAGGATGTGAAGAAATTCCAAGCAGTTCCACCTCAATACCATTACGAAGCTTTCCGGTCCACTGCGATTCATCCTTGGGTGTTTCCTTCCTCGTTTTGGATTGAGCGACTGGCAGCATTTGCAGCATCATCAAACCTGTCAGTAACAGCAGGGTGGGAACACTTATCCACCAGCCATTCCATGCGTCTCTTGCGTTGGCATGTTGATGGGAAGCCAGACGGCGGACACGATTGAGCAGGGAACTGTTCTTGGCGGCCATGGCGAACGGTGCGGTATCTCTCAATTGCTCCATCTCCGCCAGCGCACGGGCATAACTGGCCGGATCACCACACACCCTCACCGCGATGTCATCACAACAATGCTCCCGCTCGATCCGGATCTGCCTGGAGATCCACCACACCGCGGGGTGATAAAAGAGCAGCGTTTCAACCACCGTCTGAAGCAGGTTGACCAGGTAATCATGTCGCCGGATATGCGCCAACTCATGCGCCAATAACGCCTCAATCTGCTTGGTGGTG
>CAYZUX010000234.1:0-8840 GCA_964481775.1 uncultured bacterium
ACCTGAACCACAGCCCGAAATTCGAGTTATTATCTGTCTTGTCCATCATAGAGAAATCAAGCTTTGCTCTAGACCAGTCGCTATACCGTTTACGAAGGATTTCACGTGGGATCGCCTTAGCCAACAACCATCTGTTTATCCCTCCCCCCGGTAGACCCAATGGATCATAGAACGTTGGAAACATGGATGAATTGAAGGGTGGATTGTAGTCACTCGTGTACCACACCTCGAAGCCTTCCTCAATCATAAAGCAATCAATGCAATTTCTAATATCTTCAGATCCAGTCGTTGCGCATCGGCTGTACGGAAGATAATCTTTTTGTGTAGCTGTTACCCGTGCATTATCTGGTTTATAGGGTGACCCTTGATAATTCATCCCATGCGGATATTCACTCAGCCCCGATGCTTTTACTTCGAACTCAACAACCACATCCTTCAGTCCCACCGTCGAAATCTGCTTCCACATCTCGCCCCCCTCGAAATTATCAATCGAGCAGATCGGATTGCATTCATGGTTATTGAAACTGCACGGTTTGTAGGTCGGCGTCGGACCTGGAGTGACCCAGTGGAGCGTGGGTGTCATTGCTCCTCCGCACGCCGTCATAGATGTAGTCGTGTCCACCCACACGGACGTGGCTGCTCCTGGGATGGGGCTGGCTGGAGGAATCATGGGCAGTGTGAGACAGGCCAGGAAAGACATCACACAGACCTTAGAACACCCTTACATATACACCCACATAGCACAAAGATACGCCTTCCCCTGATCCGTTACAAGCCATATCCTGCTCAATGCCGTGTCTATGCGGAACCGCTTAAGATTCAATATACTACGCGCTTACCATTATCGAGAGAGGAATCCTATCTCCATGACAGTTGTCCCCCAACTCCCGGATATCGAGATCGCACGCCAAGCCCGGATGATGCCGATCGTGGAGATCGCCCGCAGAATCGGTCTGCCGGAGGAGCAGATTGACCTGTATGGAAAATACAAGGCCAAGATCTCGCTGGATGCCTACAGGCAATTCGAGGATGCACCCCAGGGGAAATTAATCCTGGTCTCCTCGATCACACCCACCCCGGCCGGAGAAGGAAAGACCACCACCACCATCGGTCTGGGAGATGCCCTCAACCGGATCGGGAAACGCGCCATCATCTGTGTGCGTGAACCCTCCCTGGGACCCTGTTTCGGCATGAAAGGCGGAGCGGCGGGCGGCGGTTACTCCCAGATCGTACCGATGGAGGATATCAACCTGCATTTCACGGGAGACTTCCATGCCATCGGTCTGGCTCACAACCTCCTGGCGGCCCTGGTCGACAATCACATCCACCAGGGGAATGCCCTCAGGCTCGATCCCCGGAGAGTGGTGTGGAAAAGGGTGCTGGACATGAATGACCGTGCCCTGCGGGAGATTGTGATCGGGCTGGGGGGAACAGGAAACTCCATGCCACGCGAATCCGGCTTCGATATCACCGTGGCCTCCGAGGTGATGGCGATTTTCTGTCTCTCCGAGTCGCTGGGGGAACTCAAGGAACGTCTCGGGAAGATCATTGTGGGCTATACGACCGACAAGAAACCGGTGACCGCCTCTGATCTGCATGCCGATGGGGCGATGACAGTGCTTCTCAAGGATGCCCTGAAACCCAACCTGGTCCAGACCCTGGAAAACAACCCGGCCCTGGTGCATGGCGGCCCATTCGCCAATATCGCCCATGGCTGCAACAGCGTGATCGCCACCAAGCTGGCGATGAGGCTGGCAGAGTACACAGTCACCGAGGCGGGTTTCGGCGCTGACCTGGGAGCGGAGAAATTCCTGGACATCAAATGCCGCAAGGCAGGGATCCAACCCGATGCGGTGGTGCTGGTGGCAACCATCCGGGCCATCAAGTCCAATGGGGGAATGCCGCTTACCGAGCTCCACAACCGCGACATGGAACGTCTCTCCAAGGGGCTGGATAACCTCAAGAAACACATCGAGAACATCCACCGTTTTGGCTTGCCTGTAGTCATCGCCATCAATTCCTTTGAAAGCGACACCGAGGAAGAGGTGCGTTTTGTGGAGGACAAGTGTGCTTACATGGGAGTGCCAATGGTGGAGGCGTTTCACTGGTCCAAGGGGAGCGCGGGGGCGGAGGACCTCGCCCGTAAGGTGGTGGATACTGTTGAACACACCAAGTCCGATTTCCAGTTTTTGTATCCCGATTCGCTCCCCTTGTGGCAGAAGGTGAATGTGGTCGCGCGAGAGATTTATGGCGCGGTGGATGTTCTGGCCGACAAGAAACTGCGTGCCAAGTTCCAGGCGCTGCAGGAGCAAGGCTATGGTAACCTGCCGGTGTGCATCGCCAAGACCCAATACTCCCTTTCGACCGATCCCGGATTGAAGGGCCTTCCCAAGAGTTTTGATATTCCCCTGCGCGATGTGCATGTCGCCGCTGGCGCTGGTTTTGTCGTCGTGTTGACCGGGGATATCATGACCATGCCTGGATTACCCAAACAACCCGCCGCGGAGCATATCGATATCAACGAGAATGGGGATGTCATCGGATTGTTTTAGGGGTTGTATTTCAACTGCAGGAGAGGACCCTTTGCATCTTTCCAATAAAGCCCTCATCACTTCATTTCCCGGAGCCTTTGTGATCTGCCAACTGCTGTAGATACGGTAATCACGATCCATAAATCCTCCAGTTCCAAGACATGAGAGAATCACCCCCTTGACTTCCAAGCCTCCACCTCTTATCAGTCCGAACCTTTTTTAAGCAGGTGAGTTCACTGGCAGGGTATCGAGACTGAGTATCGCGGCAGTTTTTTTTACTGTACGATGAGTTTCTCTTTTCATGGAGGAAAGACAAAAAATGAGATCCCGTGGTGGGTGGCCGATTGTCCTGTTTGTCACGGTACTGCTTTGGAACCTTCTGAGTTCCAGTCTTGCCGCGGAGGAAGAACAACGGAAGTACAAGCCTCATATCCTGTATATTGTGGCCGATGACCTTGGCTGGAAGGATGTGGGTTTCCATGGTTCAGACATCCTCACTCCATCGATTGATGGACTGGCCGAAACCGGAGTGCGGTTTGAACAATTCTATGCTCAGCCGATGTGTACACCGACACGGGCATGTCTGATGACCGGCCGATATCCTTTCCGTTATGGACTGCAAACCGCCGTCATTCCTTCAGGACATACCTATGGTTTACCGACAGACGAGTGGCTCCTGCCGCAAGCGCTTAAGGAAGCGGGCTATCAAACTGCCATCATCGGCAAGTGGCATCTCGGACACGCAGACCGTAAGTATTGGCCACGTCAACGCGGATTTGATTACCAGTATGGTCCACTCATCGGAGAAATTGATTACTATACCCACGAACAACATGGTGTCCTGGACTGGTTTCGCAACAATGAACCCTTGAAAGAGGAAGGCTATTCCACCACTCTGATCGGCAACGAAGCGGTCAAACTGGTAGAGGAACACGATCCAGCGACTCCCCTCTATCTCTATCTGACTTTTAATGCCCCTCACACACCCTACCAGGCTCCCCAAGAGTATTTAGACAGATACAAGCATGTTGCAGAACCCAGCCGTCGTGCCTACTCAGCCATGATAACCGCCATGGATGATCAGATCGGACGTGTGCTTGAGGCGCTTGATAAAAAGAAAATGCGCAACGACACACTCATTGTTTTCCACAGCGACAATGGAGGAGTTCGCAATGCCATGTTCGCCGGTGAACTGGATATGTCCAAGGTCGTCATCCCCTGTGATAATGGCCCCTACCGGGATGGCAAAGGATCCCTATATGAAGGGGGGACACGTGTGGCTGCCCTTGCCAACTGGCCCGGTCATATCCAACCAGGTGTCGTTGATCAGATGATTCATGTGGTGGACATGTACCCGACATTGGCCAAGCTTGCCGGCGCCTCCACAGCCAAATGCAAACCACTCGATGGACTGGATGTCTGGTCCACCATAAGTGAAGGCAAGCCATCACCTCGTACAGAGATCATCTATAACATCGAACCATTCCGCGCCGGTATTCGTGATAAGGACTGGAAGCTTGTGTGGCGGACTCCACTCCCCTCATCGGTCGAAATATACAATATTCATGAAGATCCTTTTGAAAAGAATGATGTGGCTGCTCAAAATCCGGAAAAAGTGGCCCTGTTGCAGAAACGTGCCAATGAGCTTGCGCAGACAATGGCAAAACCGATGCTGCTACAAACAGAATTCCAGGCGATTCGGGAAAGACTCTCCATGCCGCCTGCACTTCCCGGTGAAGAGATGTCTTTCAACGAGGAACCCTAAATCCGCGATTTCTGTTGTTGATCAGATGGATTATTGTAGTGAGAGTCCGGCAGATATCATTTTTCAAATGCCGTGTAGACTTGCTAGTGCCTTGTTGAATTGGTGGTGCAACGTTTCAGACCTCATCCCCCCAACCCCCTTCTCCCATAGGGCGAAGGGGGAGCCACAAGTCCCCTCGCCCCGCGGAAGGGATTTAGGGGTGAGGTTTCTGTTGCCGCATCACTCCAACAAGGCACTAGAGATTGCATTCCAGGCTGGGCCTATGCCGAATTTAAAGCCATATTACCCATACCGCTTCGTCAAAACATGACATTGATTCCTGGCATCACCTTTCAGGCCTCCATCGAAGACATGGTTGACAGCAGCGTTGAAGTTTATGCGACTGTGGCCCTGGAATACAAATGGTGACCAGCAGATTCGTGTGACTTGTGGAAACCGCTCAAGCAGAGGTGTGATTGACCTGGTTCCCATAATCTGGACTACATGATACGTGAAAATTCAAGTACTGGTCCTCCTCTCCTGCTCACCCTCACCTGGAGGTTGCAGAATAAATTCAAGGTATTTCCCGCAATCCCCCAATTGGGGGAAAGCAGTGAACTGCGCCCTTGCGGTTTCTCTCATTGATTTTAAGGCAGACATGGGTCACTCTTTGAAGGGTACTTACACTGCGAAACGGGTAATCCAATCCGGATCGCCCGCGGGGCTGTATCCTGTTTCACCTTGATAATGACCAGATCATTGGGTAAACGAATCCAGCCCTCCGGACATTTCTCCAGATCTTCAACCTGTGGTAACAATAATCCATCCACACTGACCTTCGGGTTCTCGGGCAGGTCTGTCACAATAGCGCGGCAATGATTCCAACCCGGATCACAGAGCGTGAATGAGATGCATTCCTTGTCCGCCTGCCCGTCGGCGATGGCAGCCATCGAGGTCACATGATAACGGTCTTCGCCATTGCGCAAGATCACCGTGCACTCGTTGCCGACACCGTGTTTGCAATGCAGCCAAGCGCGCAACAGGTCACACGGCGAAATCGATGGCCCGCTGGGCATCCATGTGATCAGGCTGAAACCATCGGGGTAATAACCGGTATATGGTTTCCTATCATAGGTCATCCACAGGCAACTGTTGCACAGGCCATCGGCCATTTTCTTCCAGTCCAGCGATTGATCATATCGCGCCAATTCAAAAATGTCGTCAGCGTACACCAGGCCGATCCACTGAACCGGCAGGCCGTACCAGTGATGTTTGAACTGGCTCGAGCCATACCCATACAGCGCTGCATAAAGCATCGGATCGCGAGTGATATCTTCGTAGAGATCGCCACCCTCGAGCAACGGCGGATTATTTGAGTGAATATGAGCGGTCTCGCATTTGCGTGGCGGCAGTGACCACAGGTAAATGAACTGCACTCCGGTCTTGGCCCAATAAACAGCCTTGTCGAGCCACTCACGCTCGCCGGTCACCCGATAGGCGTTCAGGCAGGCGCGCAAGCCATGGTAGGAACCATGCAACGAAACAGCCTGTGGGCATTCCTCGTTGTAGTTGACATAGGGCAGTTCATACCGGTTCATGTCCTTGAGGCCCTTGAGACAAGCCTTGAAGGTTTTTTTATCGTTGGTCAGTACCACATAGCCGGTCAGCCAGGCCGCAGACGAAGCCGTGATGCCCTGGCTGCGTTCACCCTTGAGTCCGATGTATCCGGGTTCAGGTGGAGCGTTCCAGATGGCAAGTCCTTCTTCACCGATCGGTTCGGGTTTTGCCTCCCACGAGCCATCGGGATTCTGTGTGGCAACCATGGCCTTGGCACGCCGCTGGTAATCCTCAAGAATTGCTTCGACACCTCCAATGCGCAACGCCAGGTCAAGTTCGACAGGGATCTGCTTGTCGAGCGCGGCAGTTGTCATTTCATCGACCCGGGCGGCAAGTTTTTCGTCCTTGAGCAACGGTTTAGCCTTGAGCAGTGTCGAGATGATTTTGGCATTGGTTTGTGGTGGCGCGCCGATTGTCCACGGCCAGCCCCTGGCCTCCGGGTTCCAGCATTCCACCAACCCGCGCACAAGCAGTTCCATGGCCGCCTGATCGTCCATCGGCCGCGATTTGATGCCGGGCAAGCCACCATATTCGGCGAGGTACAGATCGATTGCATCAATCGCATGTTTCGCGGGCGCTGCGAAGAGTTTGGCGGTGATCGTCATGACACCGCCTTCATCGATCTCGACCGGCCGATAGGCTTTCATCGAATTCTCGGCCACGTAATCGGGGATCGAGGGGACGAACAGGCCCATGAGGTGATTTTCCTTGCGTTCAATCCAGTTGGGAGAAGCAAAGACCGCCGTTGGACAGGTTAAATCCTTGTACCATTTCTGCATCGGGTCCCACATGATCCCGGTCATGTGCCCGTCCTTGAGCACGGTCATGAGCGGGATGGAAATCTTTGCCGGGTGTGGCGCGTAATTGAGCTTGATATCGGGAGCGAGTGACCAGATATCGCTGGACTGGTCACCTTCCTGAAGGTGTTCGAGGCCGGGAAACATGGCCTCGTCCTTTTCAGCACCGAATGAACCGGCACCTGCGTGAATTCTGGGGCCCCAGAACAGAAGGACTTTGCGTCCGCGGATAACCTTTGCCTGATGGATGACATCCACCACCGGACGTCCGGGGGTCATCGTGAAAGAAAAAGTAAGTTGCCAAGCAACCCAATCACCCAGTTGAAGGTCCTGCGTGAATGTGACATTCACCGAATCGCTGTTCTTTTTGATTTCGTATTCCTTGGGCAGTGCGTATTCGAGGAAATCGCGTCCCCAGTAACTATCATAGATAAGGGCGGTGAAATATGGGGCGGAGGCCATGGGTGTCCATTCATTTCCGTTGCGTGAATCCAGCGTGTAGCCTGTATAGCCATCTGGGAAAGTCCCGAAACGGGGATGTCCTCGATGGAACGTCAGGCGAATCAGCTCATTCGCCATGATGATGTTGGAGGTCGCTTCGTCGAAATAAGCGGTCAGATCCATGGTTTTGTTTTCGTTTGCAAAAAGATTTGGGGGCAGGATTATCATCAGGATGAAAAACCCAATGATATGGGCAGGAACAAAAAACCTTCTGAACGTATTCCGGTTGATTGACATACGCAGCTCCTCAATATGAATCCCGATGGCCAATGTCATGGCAATATGATCAATTGACTCCCGCAGTGGGTCAAGTGGTGTGTTTCCTGGCAGAAGAAACCGAAAGGCTGAAAGATAATAATTCGAATTGGTCACTCGCTCCGGTCAAAATGGGGATTGATTGCCAGATTGAATCGGAGCCCGAGCAGCGTGAATGGAGCAAGCGGATCACAAAGAATCTGGACATAATATTTCATTTGCAACACAAGGATCACCGCAATCCATTGCTCCGTGAAAACTAACAACCTTATTGGCATCCAATTCTGGAATACGATAGAGTATCCTATTACTGGCGGGCCTGAAGTAAAACCATGGCGTTTTCAAGAGAGGATTAGCAGCCAGTTGAAATAGGAGATAACCGTGGATTCCAGCTTTTGCCATCATGGCTTTTGGCCTTGATGGAGCTCCCCCGGCGGACATGCTCTGTGGCGCTGGCAACAAGTTCGTGGCTGAAGCCAAGCGCCAGTTTTTGGGCCGTTGCGGTATTGACCTTCTTGCTGGCCCCACCGAGATCCTGGAGATAGCTGATGATCACGCGGATCCGGTTCTTGTCGCATGTGACCTCCTGGGCCAGGCTGAGCATGATCCCAACAGAGGCATCGCGCTGATCTGTCTGTCTGAGAATTTCGCCGTGCGGACAATAACCGAGGTGGAAAAGCAGTTGAAGACCCATTCCACACGCGAAATTGCCGCGCAGTCATGGGATATGAATGGCATCTTCTAAGTGGCTGACAACGAGGATGAGGCAATTCAGCCGAGCGATGACTACGCACCCGAGCACTTGAAAATCCAAGTGGAAAAGGAGCAGTATCACTTCGAGCGCCTGACCAACTACGGTTCCCTGTTCATCTGCGAAGAAACCACAGTTGCCTATGGCGACAAATCCATCGGAACCAATCACATCCAGCCAACCAGCCGTGCCGCCCGCTATACAGGCGGAGTCTGGATCGGCAAATTCCTCAAGACCTGTACCTATCAACGGATAACCCGCTCCGCCAGCCGGATTGTGGGCGAGGAAACCGAGTGGCAATGCAATGTTGAAAGGATGCTGGCGCATGGTATAACCGCACGCATGAGAATAGATCGTTACCGAAATTAAGGTGAAGAGGGCCGGATAGTCCGGCAAAAAAAGAATTGATTAAAGGAGCTCGAAACAGCTTTCGAAACTGGGTATTTCCCCCAGTGGCTTGATGAATTACATCGGCGACATCGTACACATCATAATTTGCCACGATTACGGTCCGCCATTCGAGATCAGCGAACGCGGATAAAACCTACGACATGAGGAAGATGAGGCGCTCCATAAGAATATGTTCCAGCAAGGTACCGGCAATATCAAATAAAACGGCCTTCCTGGCAGTTTTCCATTCAAGA
>CAYZUX010000235.1:0-8773 GCA_964481775.1 uncultured bacterium
CGTAAAAGTGCCCATAGAAGAAGGCCACGGGCCGGAAACCGAACAATCCCTGCCCAAGGTCTCGTTCAATCGCAACCAGACAGGTACCGATGAACAGGAGAGTGAATCCAATCAGAATCAGGGTGTGCATCTGGCCCGCATAGGCGTGGGAGACGATCCTCCGCTGGCCGAAGACCGAACCCAGCACACGAAGGGAACGCTCCAATGGATGGTCCCAACGGATTTCAGCCTGCCCAAGTGCCTTCCAGAGAAGAAACCGCCGGTAGATTCCATAAGCGATGGCACCCGACAGGCCGATCGCGATAACCAGCATCAGGAGGTCAATGCCGGGAAACTCCACATTCCAGTAGATGGGACGTGTCAGCAGGGGTGGCACGGCAGCCTCCAGGAGAATTCAATTCGCGAGCCGGAGAATAAGCCGGATTCTGTACACCACACGTAAGTGAAGCGTGACCATCATTCCTCTAGGCCATGCGTTTCCGCAAGGCTCCAGCGACCAACCCGGGGCTCAATAACGGGACAGGCCATCCCTGGCCCCCTATTAGGTCTTGCTGCGGGTGGGGCTTGCCAAGCCGGCTGGTCACCCAGCCGCTGGTGCGCTTTTACCGTCGCCTTTTCACCCTTACCAGTTCCCGGAGGAACTGGCGGTATCTTTTCTGTGGCGCTTTCCGTGGCAACGGGCTTTGGCCCGCTACCCCTGGGGGTTACCCAGCACCCTGGCCTGTCGCAGTCCGGACTTTCCTCCCCCCGGCGGGGCTGTTGGCCTGCCGGGCAGCGATGGTCTTCTCCAGCTCGCTGTATTCAGTTTAGCAGGATGGCCTATGGACTGAACCCACACGCCAGGAGTAAGGTTTTGCCTTTGCTGAAGCCACCTGCTGGAACAGGGAACCTTTCGTGTTCCAGCGATAGCACGATCGGGGATGTTGGGGGGACAAAGGCATTGGACATGAGGGCTGAAAGGAACTCCCATGAACATCCTGATTCGCGATGCACACTCCAGCGATGCCGACAAGATTGTCGATTACAACCTCAACCTGGCACTCGAAAGTGAGGGGCTTGAATTGGACGCGGATGTTTTGCGCGGCGGAGTGATCCGCGCACTCGAGCGTCCCGATTTCTGCCGGTACTTCGTCGCCGAGGCTGATGGGATAGTTGTCGCCCAAACCATGCTGACCTATGAGTGGAGCGATTGGAAAAACGGATTGATCTGGTGGATCCAGAGCGTGTATGTCGATCCGGCTTTTCGTTGCCAGGGCATTTTCCGCAAAATCTTCAAATACCTTGAACAACTGGCAATTGAACATGGGGATGTCGTTGCCTTCCGGCTCTATGTGGATAAAAACAATCACAACGCCATGGCCACTTATGAAAAACTGGGAATGCGCCAGCCAGAGTATTTAATTTATGAAAAAGCGATCATCCCCTCCAAGGTGGACCTGTAGATGATCCGGGCGGTGATCTTCGACTTCGATGGAACCATCGTCGACACTGAAACCCCCGATTACCTCTCTCTGGCCGAGATCTATGAAGAGCATGGTTGTACGCTTCCACTCGATTTCTGGGCATTGGCTTTAGGGACCAGCCCCTCCCCAGTCGATCTTTTCGACAGTCTTATTGAGCAACTCGGAAAATCAATCGACCGGGATGATCTGCATCACCGCAGGCTCAAACGCTTCCATGAGCTGGTCTGGCAGGAGGAAGTTCGTGAGGGGGTTATGGAGCTGCTCAAGGAAGCCCGTGCTAAGGGGTTGAAAACTGCGGTTGCCTCCAGCGCTGAAAGGGCCTGGGTGGAAGGACACCTTCGCCGACTTGGGATTCTGGACCTTTTCGATTATATCAGGACATCGGAAGATGTGATTCATGCCAAACCCTATCCTGACCTGTATCTTTCCGTTCTGGAGGGTTTGGGGATTTCTTCTCATGAGGCCATCGCCATCGAAGACTCACCCAATGGGATTCGGGCAGCCAAGGCAGCGGGGATCTACTGCGTCGCTTTT
This sequence comes from uncultured bacterium, assembly GCA_964481775.1. Lineage (GTDB taxonomy): Bacteria > Hinthialibacterota > Hinthialibacteria > OLB16 > OLB16 > OLB16. Next base: position 1,998 of record CAYZUX010000235.1, read on the forward strand.
CCCAATGAGATTTCACGCAAGCTCGATCTCAGCGATGCGGATCTATTACTCAATTCCCTTGCTGAGTACAAGTTGTAGGGTGGGGCTTGCCCCACCGACCGAATTTATTCCATAGCGGCTTGGTAGGGTGGGGCTTGCCCCACCGTTTTATTCATACAAGGAATTCGCCCCTATGGTGGGGCAAGCCCCACCCTACTCCTACTTTCTGCTCCAACCATTTGTACACACCCCTGTGGGGCAAGCCCCACCCTACTCCTACTTTCTGCTCCAACCATTTGTACACACCCCTGTGGGGCAAGCCCCACCCTACTCCGCGATGAGCAACGAAATCCTTTTACGTGGAAGATCTTTCACTGAAACTCCCTTCATCTCCTCCCATTGCATCCAATCACCATAGTAGGGGCAAATAGGGCGGACCTCCTCGTGAACTGTGGTCAATGGAACTTCGCGGAATCCGGGATGCCTCACCAGCCAGGCATGCATCCGCCGGAACGCGGCATTTCCTGACACGGTCTTCCGCCAGTCATCAAGAACTCCCCCGGACAATCCACCTGTCGAACTCTCACGAATCCTCCTCAACTCCAGCAATGCGGTGTCCGGATCGGATGTGAAAAGGTCGCCCCGGACCAGGTTGAAAACATTCCCCTCCAGGGTTCCCCGATTCACCCAGATCCATTGGTATCCCATCTTGAGGATATGGCTGGATATCGCCTCAACACTGGTGGCATCACGAGCCAAGGGAGCCAGTTCCGGTCCATCGAAGTAATCATTCCCACGCACAGGTGAGTCGAAGAAGTAGGACTGTTCCTGGCCAAGAAGCAGAAGAGCCGGTCTGGGGATTCCTTGCTTGGTCCGGAAAAATTCCACCTCTCGGATTGTAGCAACTTCAGGAAGACGAGCGGGGCGTTTGAGGTAGTCATCAGGAGGGGCCTTCAAGAGGATCGCGTCGGAAAATCGAAGGCATCGCAGGAATGCCTCATCGCATTGGCCAAGACCCCACACCATCACAACCACTGTCACTCCCAATCCCCACCTGCCGGCAACTCGTGGATAGGCCTGCTTGAGCACAAGGAGTTCCTTCTCTAGTCCAAGTCCAATCCCCATCGCCAGGATCGCCCACAGAGGAATCGCGAAACGAGGATCGCGGTAGGTGAACGCCCAAAGGAGGTAGACCCCCAGGGCCGAGGCCGCGATGAGGCCGACCCCTCTCGGGCTTGTGTCCCGGCGGATATGAATTCCTCCCAGCAGACCAAATGGAAGCCCACACAAAAGCAGCCCACCCAAAGGATTATGCTCAAACTGTTCAGGAAAGAGGGTGGCGCGAAAAGGGAGAAACAGGATATCCAGGATTTTTCCGGGCAGAGAAAGATTCGCAAATTCATTCATGCCGCCCTTCATTCCCGCATGCCAATCATAGAAGGCTTTCTGCACTGGAGTGAAACCATCTCCAAACACACCAGAGAGCAGTGGTGAGAAGGGATTCCCCGTGGTCAGCAAGTTCTGGATAAGCCAGGGGGATATGAGAAGCGGAGGTATCAGTGCATAACCAAGCACTCCTTTCCACCTTAGCCTCTGTGCCATTCCAAGGAAGGTTCCCCCAATCACCCCAAGAATCACCCACCATGCCAGTCCTGTATACTTGACCATCATGGCCCAGCCTGCCGCGAGTGAAGCATAGAAAATCCACGGCTCCCGATTCCCACCCCACCCGTTCGGCCGTACTTCATCTGAACTGGAGGAAATGAGATGTTTCCAAACAAAGTAAACCGAAGCCAGCCATCCAAAGGCTGATCCAAAATCGACAAAGGCCCAAGAGGCAAGGACGGGAGCAAAGGAGACAGTCACAAGGAACCACAATCTCCAAGGCGGTTGAACTCCACCTGGAGAGATCTCACTTCCCGAAAGATCGCGGACCAGTCGTTCTCTTCCCCATTGGTGGATTGTCATGAGACAGAGCAGGAAAAACCAGAAATGGATGATTTTCCCTCCGCCTGCCAGGCTGTAACGTTCCTCCGGAGGACGTACCCAGTCCAGGGAGAGGGGAAGGGCGAAGAGCATCTCCATTCCCAGTGGGAAGTGCGCAAAGTGCTGACCCTCAATATCCACCCACCCGCCGTGTTCCAGGTAACGTTTGGGGATGGTGAGGTGATAGCGGAGTTCATCGGAGTCATCGGGAGGCAGGGAAGCCAGGAGCGATGAGGCTGTAAGCACCAGCAAGAGAGCCGCTGTCAGAAGGATATTGGAAGTGGACCAATGCTGTTCGACCGGTTCTCTCTCAAAAGTCGTAAGGTCCCGCCAGATCAAGGGCACACCCAGGACAACCGTAGCTCCCACAATCCCCCAGAGAACACTGGGATGCCACAGGCCCGCAAGCGCCAGGAGGTAGAGGAGTATCGATAACCCTGCCGCACCGAGTAGATTGGTCTGAATGAGATAGGCACAGAGAGCAACTCCCTCCCCCCTGGCGGGGGAGGGTTGGGGTGGGGGGGAGACCGACGGCCACCCCCCAATCAACCTCTGGATTGCCGCCCCTCCCCCAGTCAACACAAATACAGTTCCCACCGCAACGATCAGTGGCTCCAACCGTGCAATCCAATCCGCATCCCCATATGCAAACACCACACGCCAGAGTGATAAAACCAACCCTGCACCCGGGACCCACCCCGCAAGCAGAAAATCAAGAGGATGGAACCGCCTCAGGGGTGGAACAATCCACCGGATACCCCACAAAAAGCCAAACACCATGGTAGAGAATCCAGCCACCGCCAGGATCGAAAGCCAGAGGTAAGCGCTCCGTTCATTCAGAGGAAAAAGAGAGGTCAGCCCCAGAATTGCCAAACCATCCAGACCATTCCGGTATAGAAGAGCAGCCAAGAGAATCGTGGCCAGCCACAATGGAGAAATGAAGGTCCACAGGATCGATGTCTTCATGAGTTAACAGAGTTTTCCTCTTGATCTTCCTGAGCAGAGAGCCTAGAACGTTGAGAGGAGGATCAAAAGAGCGATGGGTGTCTTTACTGTTTCCCTGGAGATTGAGTCTACTGGTACCCGGCCTAAGACCGCTAAAATTGGGGACGTGATGGTAGACACTGGCTCTGAGGTGACATGGCTTCCTGCGGAGCTTCTTAAAGACGCGGGGGTCCGTATCCGGAAGAAGGACCAGGGGTTCGTTTTGGCCAATGGAACCGCCATCAGCCGTGATATCGGATATGCCATCCTGCGTTGTGGCGAGTTCGAAACCATTGACGAAGTCGTCTTCGCCAAAGAAGGCGACCTTCACCTCCTCGGCGCGAGAACCCTCGAGGGTTTCAATGCCCGTGTTGATCCAATGCGCAGACGTCTTGTCGCGGCGGGACCTCACCCTGCCGTCGGTAATGCAAAGGTCCGCTCGAAGACAGACTTTACTTCACCTTGAGCACGATCTTCCCGAACTGCTCACCAGCCTCCATGCGTGCCAGGGCATCCCTGGCTTGTTCCAGAGGGAACACGGAATCCACCACTGGTTTCATCCTGGCATTCGACACTGCTTTCACCATTTGACGGAAGTCCTCATGCGATCCCATGGTGGAGCCCAGCACCGACAGGTGATTCCAATAAAGTGCAGATATATTGGCTTGAACGGTGGCACCACTCGTGACGCCACAGTGAACAATCCTTCCCCCGCGCCGTACCGCCTCGAAGTTGATCGGCCAGGTGGCCGCTCCGACCGTATCAAAAGCAATATCCACCCCTCTCCCCTCCGTCATCTCCCGCACGGCAGCGGCAACTGCTGGGACAGATTTGTAGTTGATCACATGATCAGCCCCGAGGTCACGGGCGCGTGCGAGCTTGTCATCCGATGACGAAGTGACAATCACCTCCGCGCTGGCCATTTTCGCCAGTTGCATTCCAGCCAGGGCAACACCCCCACCAATCCCATGGATCAAAACGGTCTCACCAGGAACTAGTCCGGCCCGCGTCATCAGCATCCGCCAGGCGGTCAAGTAGGCTAATGGAAGCGCGGCTGCTTCTTCATCCGAGAGGTGAGCGGGCCTGGGAAGCAGGTTCTCGGCAGGTACAGCCACCTTTTCGGAATGGGTTCCAGGCCGCGATAAACCAAAGATGCCGAATGCGGGATCCTCGCTTTGCTGTCCACGATAGCAGTATTCGCCCTTCCCGCTGCTCACTCCCGGATTAAGGATCACCTTTTCACCGGGAGCAATACCGGTGACACCAGCTCCCAATTCAATCACCACACCACAAGCATCCGATCCCAGAACATGGGGATAACTCAGGTTCAGACCGGGCCGCCCCTTGCGCACCCAAATGTCAAGATGATTGAGCGCTGAGGCACAGACCTCCAGCAACACCTCTCCAGGTGCTGGCCTGGGATCCGTAACCTGTTCAATCACAACACGCTCATTATCACCATGTTCATGAATCACCGCTGCTTTCATCAACGATCTCCTTGCTTGTTGTCTCGATAACAACAGTCTCGGTCCATCACCTTGGCGGCAATGGTTTTTCCTTTTCGATGTGACCGGGAAGGCCTTCCTGTTTTGGAACTTTATTTTTTCTGGTATTACCGAATGGAACATCCACACGAGCCAGGGAAACTGTTGTTTCTGTCATCACCTTCATGGAGCCGGTTGATGCTTTCATGGATTCAGTGGAATGGGTTTTCCATTCCGCGGCCTCGATCATTCCCTTCGGGAAGCTGATCCAGTAGTTCCCCTCCCGTTCGGTCAACTCCCAATTCCCGCTTTCCTTGGTGGGGGTGATCTTAAAAACCTCGGTAAAACGAACTCCACAGCGTGTCTTTTCACCCTCGGGTTTGGAAGACTCACAATGGAATGAACGTTCAAGTTCCTCCTTAAAGAGAAACTCTTTGCCCCTGTCGGGGACTACTTTAAGATTCCATTCATCACCGGGCCGGGGGGTATTGTCAGGTACCAGTCCTCTGAAATCGACCAGGTCGAAAACCTGGCTGGCTTGCTGACCGCTGACCGGCTTGGGAAGGTCAACCCCAGGCTCCATCCCCAAGGAGAAACCCAAAGCCCAGTGCAGAAATGCAGCCGGGAGAAGTTGGCCTTGAAGAGGGGAAATCCCTTCCGTGGGTTTTTCTCCCTTCAATTGGGTTTCAAAGTGGTATTGAAGAATACGGATGTTGAGAAATGCCGATTCTTCCACGAATTTCACAAACTCTACACGCATCCGTCCCACATCCTTGATGCGAAGCCCCGGTTCCCTGTCACTCTCAATCCGGGAAGAACTCTCTCTGCTCCAGGCATAATCCTGGGGCTGAATCCAAGGCTCAGCGAAAGCCAGGATATCCTTAAACTTATCGGATTGAGCTGTGGCGGGAGATCCGGGATCCAGGCACAGAAAAACGATCAGGCAACAAACAGGTTTCCAGGACCTTTGTGTTTCAGCCATTGGAACTTCTCAGACACCAACCGCCTCGGAGACTCGTGCGATGACATAAGGACCTTGTGGCATCACCGCGACCGAAGCCATTGGGCCGTGACTTTCGAATGCCATTCTAAGACCCTCATCGAGTGAATGGATTTTACAGACCAATGCCTTGCTCAGCCAATCCTCGGAAAGGTGATGGGTGAAGACAAGAACATCACCCGCATGAATCAATACATTGCAGTGATCCTGAAGCATCCATTGATCAAGCTGGCGATATCCGGGCCCTTTCAGACTCTCCAGAAACTCCTCAGGACCAGTCATTTCCTCCACCAGTTCCTGGAAAGAGACACTCCCCATTCCCTCCCCCAGGTCAGCCGACAGAATCAGAGTTCCCCCCTGCTTGAGAATCCCCTTGGCCGCAACCAATCCTTTGATCGACTGGTAGAAAGTCTGGTCGAGTGGATATCCCCCTCCACTGGTGACCACAATGTCAACAGGCTCTTCAATTTCATCCACCACATAGGATTCCAGCTCGGCCACACCGGCACGGTGTGCAAGATCCAGGTCTCCTGCGTAGACACCTGCGATTTCACGGTTCTCATTAAGGGTGACATTCACGATGAAATCGACACCCACCTGGCGCGCGAGTTTAAGGGCGGTGAGATGAAAAGGATTATCATCCAGACGCCCCACCACGGTGAGGGGATCCTGGATCATCCGGTATCCATGCATCACCTTCATGGTTTCCAGGGAACAGACTCCCGGCAGGACCGCTTTTCTCCCTCCGGAGTAACCTGCCATGAGATGTGGCTCAATCAGTCCGGTCAAAATCCGCAGGTCGGCTTCCACATACCGCCTGTCCACAAGAAGCGGAACACCCTCCTCGGAAATCCCCAGATCCACATGGCTCGCAAGATCGGTTCCCGCATGGTTCTCGACACGATAGGAGGAGGCCACTTCCTCACCAACCAGCTCGGTCAATTCAATCCCTTCATTGGGCCGATGCATCCCTGTGGCTATCAGAATCAGGATTCTCTCTTTGGGAATCCCCGCAGCTTCCAGGGTTCGTAAAATCGGAGGAAGGATCAGCGAGTTGGGAACTGGCCGGGTGATGTCCGATATGACCACAACAGCATTTTGCCGGCCACGTGCCAGCTCCAGCAATGGGGGTGTTCCGATCGGGAACAACAAGGCATTTACCACCGCGTCACCCGGAGCTGGGATACCTGACCAAGGCCGGGTTCGAATCACCTTGACAAGGTTCTGGTCAGGTACATGGACAGGGGCATACCCCTTGCCAAAGGCAACTTCAATCCGGTGGGAGCTCATGGGTAGTTTTCATCACCTATGATGGAATGCTGGAATCGTTCTTTTACCAGAAA
>CAYZUX010000236.1:0-8707 GCA_964481775.1 uncultured bacterium
GTCTCGACATTGTTCCACCACATGTGTTCCTGCCCATCGGAAAAAGTCCAGGTACTCTTGCAGGACATGGTGCAGGTCTGGCAATCGATACAACGGTTTGTGTTAAAGACAAAGGCGAATTGCCATTGAGGGTGGTGTTCTTCAAAAGGGAACACCATTTTCCGTCCCAATTGCCAATTGTAGACTTCTGACATGTCCGTATTCCTTTCAATCAATACTTACGGATTCTTCTTATCAAGAAAGACAACCCGTTGATCCACACTCACCTCGGATACTCTTACCTGATGAACTCCGATTCGAGCAGAAACATCGTGCAGGATTTCATTGAACTTTGAATCTCCAAGGGCAGTGCGAGCAGCATAAAGGCCCTGATAGTATGGAGAGTGTGACATTTCCATGAGACGGTTGGATGTCAAACCCGCAAAAAGCATTTCTTCGAACAGGCAGCGGACCATGAAGACTGTGTCTCCAGGAATCACACGTCCATCCAGTAACATGGGATGGTCAGGTTCACTGGGCTTGTTAATGGAAAGGTTCCCAATTTCCTTTTCGATGCTGTCCATGTTCACACCTCGATGGTCGTGAGAGTACCCAACAGATAACGCTGGGCGATTTCCGACTGCTCTACCGGGCCATAGCCAAGAGTTCCGGGCTGCCAGACTCCCTTTCCACCAAGACCTCCATCCTCAGCTTTGATAACCCGGACCAGGGTTTCTTTGGGGACTGTGTTTATCGCATGATTGTCAGCTTCGCCACCAAACATGAACGCCATCTTTACCTTGGCTTTATGAAACAGCGTGTCTGTCTGGTGCATCGGCATCAGCCAATTGCGTGTGATGGATTGATGTGAACCATATCTCAGGTTGGCCTGGTAACCCGTGTCATGCGAACACGCCAGGCCATCGGGGCGAGTGTCATGGGCAAGGACTGTCTTCTCGGTTGCGATGAAGGCTCCGTGTTTCATCATGACCACGCCTGCAGGGTAGGCCGGATTGATTGTCACACGTAACATACAGCGGGCCACCTTCGCACGGACAGGATCATCCTGCCAGCCACGGAAGGGGCGGTCGGCTGGATTTGCATCAACATAGACATAGTCACCATTCTTCAATCCCAGGTCGATCGCATCTTGTGGATTAACGTGCAACTGGTGCTCTCCCACTCCCGGCATACGTTTGTCAGTCCTGTTCATATCGGCGAAGTTAGAGTCGAATACCTGGTGCCAATCCACAACCGACCAGGATGAATGCACACGATGTCGTGTCTTGGGGGTAAGGCAGTAGAACCGGAATCCCTGTTGCCAGAGCGGATTGGCGGTTTTCTTGACTTCTTTCCAGGGCATCTTGACGTTACGGATAGTTCTTTCATCCCACCCCATGGCATCGATCGGGATGCCGAAATCATCCGGCCGTATAAGTGGATTACTTGAGACAATCACATTGGGCAGGTAAGGGGTGGCTTCCGGGCCTTCCCGGTGAACAATGAAATTCTCTCCATGCAGGATGGCTTCGGGAATGTCGCAATAAGCATTCAACCTTCCGGTATCGGTCCAGAATGGAACTCCATCATGGATATTTTCCCAGAAGGGAATCCGGGGATAGGTGCGGAAGAGCATCAAGGCGGCACCTGCTTCGCCATATTTCCCTGAGAGGATGTCCTCCACCTTGTAACCGCGGGTGGTTGTACTCCCATCCAGAAGGCGCTGCAGGTAAACCTTTACTCCCTCTTTCTTGTCATCAAGGATGAATTTCCAGTACTGGGCAAAGCGGGGATCTCCTGTCTCTCTGGACAATGCCTCGGCGGCTTCAGCAAGGATGACGACATCATCCCGGCCGTCGCGTGTCCGATTCAAACCACCTGTCCAAATCTGTAAAAACGGATTCGAGCAGGAGGCAGTAATCTCATAAGTCTGAAATTCAGGCCACATGAGGGCAGGCAGGACCAGGTCGGAATACTCATTCGTGGAGGTCATCTCCACATCCTGGGCGATGATACAATCGATCTTCCTGTTAACATTGAAAAGGACATCATAGGCATGTTTGGCATTGTTGAAGAGGTTGACATTGGTGAACCAGAGAAACTTGGTCGGTGTGGGCATGTGTGTGTCACCGGTAAAGCACTTGCGGCCATATTTTGGTGTTGTTACTACAAGGGGACGGTCGCCATGATTCCAATAAGCGGGTTCTTCATCCTTGGTCAACTTGTTGACTGCAATATCTTTCCCATCAGCACCAGGATCCAGATTCATCTTAAAGGGATCCTCTGCAACCCATCCCAGGAATCCTGGCCCAACTTCTGGTGCTCCCTGAAACAGGGCGGCTTTGTAATTCCCGGCCCAGGTATAACAGCCTGCTCCTGGACGCCCTATGGCCCCCACCAGCATAAGGGGGAGGTACTGAGCCCGGTTACAGAGAGTGGCGTGGAAATAGTGATTGATCCCTTCACCCACGTGAACTGCGACAGCATGTCCGCGGCTGGCTGTCTCCCAGATATCCCTGGCAAGGCGTTCCACGAGATTCTTTTCTGCCCCGGTTATTTCAGCCGTCGTCTCAAGGTCGTAATCCTGAAGATTGATCTTGTATCCATCCCATATTGTCGCCGCTTCAATTTCTTTTCCATCAGCAAGAACCACCTTCCCGCTCCAGGAGAGCTGCGGGTCAATTCCAGACTCATCCACATGCCCTGACATCATTTCACGGGTGATAGGAACCGGTTTTCCTTGCTTCGAATCAAAAACCATGAAGTCGCCAATCTTCGCATACTGCTCGGTAGTGAGATGTTGTTGCTTGAAGGAAGGGCCATCGGGTTTGAGGCCAGGCTGGTAGTTTGGGATCACCTCGGAAGCACGTAATCGAGTCAGGGTATCGGTTCTGATGAGCAGAGGAAAGTCAGTAAACTTTTTGAGAAAGCTGGCATCATACCATTCTCTGTCAATCATTATCTTGGTGACAGCAAGGAACAGAGCAGTGTCGGTGCATCCAGGGCGAACCTGGATCCAGTAATCGGCTTTTGTGGAGGCTGGAGAGTATTCAGGTGTGATAACGACGATTTTTCCTCCACGTTCCATCATCTCGATAAACCAGTGAGCCTCCGGCATTTTGTTTTCTACCAGGTTCTTTCCACACTGGATATGCAACTTGGCATGGCGCAATTCGTTGAAATCGCAGTCTGAGGCCTGCAAACCATGGACGAAGGGATGGCCTGGTGCCTGATCGCCATGCCATGTGTAGTTGGACCAGATCCGTCCGCCAAGTGCTTCACTATCGGGTACACTCCGGACCTTCTGATCGAGGAACGCCAGCATGTTCGACCAGCGGTAGATTCCATACTTGCCCATCACACCCAGCAGCCCCATGCCACCACGAAGCTTGAATGTGCGAGTCCCGGCGGAATGGATGGCATGAATCATCTCGGGTTCATAACCATCTTTTTCCAGACGTGCCTCGCCCTCGGGCCCACTATAGGTTGTTGCGATGGCTACTGCTGCTTTTGCGAGATAACTGTAGGCCTGCTCCCAACTGATCCGTTCAAGAGTATCGGTCCCACGGCTATTGAACTTGTAGGTGTCACGTAACACTGGATTATCCGATAGGGAAGGGAATCCATCTTCAGCCCACCGTCTCCAGCCAGCGCGTACAAGAGGCGAATTGAGCCGGTATTGACCGTATACACGTTTTTGAATCGTGTATCCCTTCGAACACCCCCGTGGATGCCACCCCTGGGTCGAACGGTTCCCAAACAGGTCTCCAACCCTCGCGGAATCATAATTCTGTTCGGTACGGATCATGACGCCATTGCGTACAAAACCACGCAGGCGGCAGTTGTGTGTGTCATTGGGGGCACAGACAAAAGTGAACGAACGGTCATACCGGTATTGGTCACGATAGACCTTCTCCCAGTCACGATCGGGATAGTGCTCAAGAGGGTTGACGATGTGTGGAAGCGGTGTGAGTCCACCCAGGACAGTCCCTGACGACAATAAGGCAGCCGCGCCTCCGAGTGACCTAAGAAAACTCCGTCGATCCATGGATATCCCACGTGAGATGATAGGTTTTTTGATATCGTTCATGGTTGTCCCCCAATTGGATTTGTTTCTGATTGAGCCTTCTGTGTCACCGCCGGAGAACCACGTGTGAGATTGAGCCAATGCCATCCTGATATGAGCTTATTGCCGTTACGGTCATGCTTCATTCCATCCCAGACCGCGAACGAGATTGGGATCCGTGACTCTCTATTGAGCGCGACATCCATCTCATCTTTGGTCTCCAGGTGACGTACCAGGAGAACCCGCCAGACACCGTTACTCCAGATTGCCGCACCCCAAACATTTTGTGACTGAGTGGGTTGAGGAGTTAAGGAACCAAAGCCCTCTGCATTGGATTCAAGAACTGCATGAGGGATCATTTCCGGCTGGGATTGAACACTTCCAGCATCTCTGGCTGTCAGGAACGAGGGGAGGATCGGATATTCTGAGGAAGATGGAGATGGGATTTTCGCGGATACCTGTTTCTCAGAAGAGAATGGGAAAAGTTGCCACTTTTTCGGAGAGAGCTGGAATGCTGTGTGCGTATTAGCCTGATCCTTCATGGATGCGGTAAACTGTCGATCAGCCTGCCAGTGCCAGATGTTGACCGGCGCTTCTGCCTTGTGTCCTTCAACCTGGACCCCCATTGGCAGAGCCGGGACTTCCTTCCCGAGCGCGAACATCACGGCGGCGCCATCCGGGAAAAGGTCCAGGTCTCTAAGAATATTCAGGGAGGCATCTCTCCATTCAAGGCAGAGTGATATTCTCTCAGCATCACGAACAACCCGGATCGACAAGTGGGTAATCGTCTCTTCACGCTGCCAGATCGGTTTCACTTCTGCCTCAACGGGTTCAATTCCCAGCCAGGCGGGATTGTTGGGGTCATACAACATGTCCTGATCAAGGGCCTCGGCTACGTGGATCCGGGCACCCGAGGCTTCACCCACCGGCTGTGTTCTGGCTTTCAGACTTGTGATGAAAGCGACAACCGCCCAGGCATCCGTCAGGTTACGTGTCCCATCCGGATTGGTGGTCGCCAATGAGGACTCAAACGCTACCATCGGAGTTCCCGGAATCCCTTTAAGAATGGTCCTGACAAGATCCTCTGGGGTTTGTGCTCCCTTGAAGAGACCTGACGTGAGGTCCGCCGGACGGACCGGCCTTCCAAGTGAATCCACCAGGCCACGCGAACTTGGGCCATCTCCATGGCCTGTTTCCCCATGACAGGCCAGGCACCCCAACGAGGTGTACAACGCTCCTCCGCGGCTGATCAGCCCAGGTGTGGTTGGGGGACGGGATCCCACCTCGATTTCCTGTTCCATCCCAGCGGGAGATTTCTGGTCCGCTCTCATGCTGGCGACATACCGTGCAAGTCCCGCGATCTCCGCCTCTGAAAGAACCCCCTGGAAACCGGGCATCGAGCTTCGTGGGACACCCAATGAAATGGTTCGCTCGATTGCTTCGATCAACGCTTCGTGGCCACCCCCTCGTGGTGCGAACCGGAATGGACTATCCACGAAATCCCTCGGCCGAGGGTAAAGCTGGTTGGAAGCCGGTCCATCACCACGTCCACCCAGGCCATGACAGGCAGCACAATGCTGCAAATACATTCCCTGGGTGACCGGAGTTTCCGGTAGTATGATGGGATTAACCACCGCAGAGGCTAACTGTTGTGTCGTCTGAACTGCCGGTGAGGGAACAGCCGGCTGAGGAGATGCGGAGAGTGAAGGAACTTGACTCCCACCTGCTGGTTGAATGGGACTGGCATTTCCTGCCACCGTATGACTGGGCGTAGGAGTTTCAGTCACATGATTGGAGACACTCTTGGTGACCGAATAGGCCAGGATGGCCAGATTCACGGCAAAGACGCATCCAATGACAAATAAAATCCCTGCCATTGGCGTCTTTCTTTGGGTTACTGGATTGTTTTCGTGTTCAATCATATCGCCGCTCCAGTCATCGAATCAGGTAAAGAAGTGGAAACAGGAAAATCCAAATCAGATCGACGAGGTGCCAGTACAGACCACCCAAATCAACAGGGGTAAAATACCGGCTTCCGAAGTGACCCTTTATGGCCCGGAAGAAGAGCCAGCCGATCACTGCCATTCCAATCAGAACATGGATTCCATGTAACCCAGTCAGGAGAAAGTAAATCGCGAAAAAGGTTTGAAGGTTGGCCGGGCTGTGGGGGTCATGTCTCGGATCGGGGAGAATCCCCAACTCGGTCTTAGCGTTCATGGAAAGCCCTTGGGGGCCTTCTGGTGCAGGCCGGATAAAGCTGGCTTCAATGACAACCGGTTCTTTTTCCGGTGGAGAGGGAATTGGTTCCTGAGGTGCGATTGCCGCCTGGGAGGGCTCCAGTTTTGTAACGCCTCGTTTCTTTTCTCCTGGCGTCTTGGTTCCCTGGCCAATCTCTTTAACGAAAGCGGCGATATCAGCCAGATCCTGATCGGTTAATGCGGGATTTCCTCCCCGGGGGGGCATGAGTCTGCCGGTGGTGCTTAACGGATCAGTTGGGAGGCGTCCGGCTTTGAGGAATTCAACAAGTTCCGGTTCTTGCCTTTCCTGGATGAACTTGCTGTTCCGCATATCTTTGCCAAGTCCAGGCATCCCCTGGCCAGCCGGACCATGACAACTGGCACACGTCCCTCGATATAAACCTCGCCCCTTTTCTTTGTTTCCGGGCTCCATCGCTGGTAGGGAGGGGGGGGAAGAGGGTTGAATTTCAGGAGAGGCAGGCGGAGAAGCGATTGGAGTCGAGGCGAGACCGGGATGAGGATCTTTTGAAAAAGTACGGCCCCAGACCAGGTTTTCCCGGATTTTGTGCGTGTACTCAATGGCCTTGATCCCAAGAAAATCAAATCCCAGGAGCAATGTCAGCCCCAGGAAGAGCACCAGCTCCTTTCGAAGTCCACTCTGGGCTGATCGGACAGCCATAGCCATCGTCAGGCTGCTGAGAATCAGGACTGTGGTGTTGATCGCCCCCCAAGTCCGGTCGAGGTAACGATGCCCATAATCGAAAATCTCTGGATGGTTTGCACGATAGACGGCATACAGACAGAAAAGGCCTGAAAACAGAAGAATTTCAGTACCAAGGAAGATCCACATTCCCAGACGGCTGGAACTGATCTGTTGATCCATGGAGCCGAAGTGATGACCCAGATGGTTCTCTTCACTCGGGGAGATCGTGATCGATTCCGTCATTGTTCCGAAATATCCCCTTGATTCCAATCAACTATATAATCAGATGTGATTATCTGATTCATTCCCAAAAAAATTCACTCACAACTCGAGCATCCAACCTCATCATCTCGATATCCCTGGGGGAGTTGTGCTATAGCCAGAGGGATGGGGGAAGATTTTCCTGTTGCTGCAGGAACATAGGCTTGATGGATGTATGTTGACCATGTGCCTAACAACCGGGCCACGCCCTCCAGTTGCTTCAAAACTCGTTGGACCTCGCCACTTGCCTGGGCAGCCCTCACTCTTGCCAGGTTCTCCACCATTTGGGAAAACTTTGGAACCCACCAAAGCAAATGGTCCTTCAGAAACATTTCCAAAGCGGCTTTTGTGATCTCGTGGTGTTCTTGGTTATTTGGGGTGTCGAAACATTCCGATCGCTGAAGCTTCGCAAAAAGGAGTGCGAGAAAGTCCAATTCGAGCGAAAGATGATCATGCCGTTCTGGAGAGTGAGGATCCGGCTCCACTCCGAAAGCCTGGTAAAAACCGGCGATGTCAGCCAGATGCTGGGCACGATGAGTGGGATCATTCCATGGCAGATACTCGGTCTCGTAGGGGGGACAATCTTTGGATATCACGAGGCCGAAGATCGAGTCGAATTGCTGGGTTCTCAGGGAAGGTTCCAGATCAAGCCAGGATATCAGGTCCTCAATATCATTCCGGTCATTCACGGGTGATGCAGTTTTGTTAGGAGAGAGGCATGAATCCTGATGGGCTGTGATGACATCCCAGGCGTAGCGCAAAGAGTCAGGAGGGAAGGGAATAGGTGATTGAAAAGATTGGCTCGGAGCGCCTGGACGGCGCCATGCATGTGCCATGCATTGAGCGATGATCTGCTCAGCGGCCAGCTTTTCATTGATCTCGATCCCGTTAATAGCCATCTCTGACATGCCTTCCGGGGTTCGATTTGAGCTCCCAAACCGGGAATGATGACTAGTGTGCGTTCTCCGGAATTCCCTGTCAAGATAAATCAACATTTGAAATGTATCTTTTAATAAGACCGATGTATGGATTGCTCTCTAAAGGGTTGATTTTCCAAGGAATACAGCGATTCATTAGACATTCTACGAAAACCTATCTGAGCACCCCAATTCCGGAAGTAGAGGCTTCTTCCAGGATCATTCCTAAGACGTTCTTACTGGTACAACCCCGTATGCCCCGGATCGACTTGGGAGGGGGTTTGTGTCGGGGTTGGGGTGGGGAGTTCGTTGAGTTGGAATTCGTAGGCGCCCATGTCGTAGGTGTCGGTGACCTCGCGTCCGATGCCCGCGATGTCAACCGGACGGGGCTTGCCATTCAAATCGTCATCTGGGCCCGAAGTTCCTGCTGTGTCGATGCAAGGAGATTCGGGAAGGAGACGGTAATCACCAGCTGCGGCATTACGGAACAGGGGGTCATCGCTTATGTTGCCTTCTCCTGGGTAACCGCCTTGGATGCAACTGT
>CAYZUX010000237.1:0-8697 GCA_964481775.1 uncultured bacterium
AAGATGATCGCACAGATCACAGACCACAGGGGATGGCGTTCACAAACCGGATACTCTTGGCTCAAGGAAGCGGGTTCGGGGATGTTGTCTAATGGTGACGGATCGCCTGGGTCAGTGCCAGAAAGTGGGACTGTTTTTGGTTGGTGGCGTTCCCTGCGGGTTCTATCCTTGGCGGTGTTTGCCGCGATGGTGCCTATCCACCCACTGAACTTGCCAGTCACGTTTCTTATCTCTTTCGATTGGGCGTATCTGAAGGCTTTTTCCCAGGTTTCTTGAAGGATCTCTTCGTGGTCTTCGGTAGGGTGTTCTCGTCGAAGGATTTGGATGATGTACATGAGCCGCCGTTGGTGTCTTTGGATTAGGTCAGTGATGTCCTGGTCTTGGCCGTGGACCCATTTGTGGAAGATTTCCCAGTCTGGGTCTTTTCCAGGAGTAGGTGTCATGAGTAGCTGACCTTCTGGCGATTGGTGAGTGGTTCAGTGGTGGGATCGTATCAGATTCCTTTGGGATCAGGAATTCCGTTTTTTCGAGGGGTTACTGATTGTCCCTCCTTCTCCTGGGCTGGGTTTTCCCTCTCGTGGTGTAAGGGTACCGGACTAGGTCTCCTTGAAGGGGGATTATCCTTTGTTTGTTCGGAAAGCAAAGTGGTTCTCTCCTACATCGTGACAGATGCCCTGACTCTCTTATTTGTTCACTTCTATCTCCCAGGTCGTAGGGAAGAGGCCCGGAGATAGTTTCCTTCTGATTGTTCCACGTCATATCGAACGGTTTTCTCCTGCTGTTCAAGGAGCCTTCTAGGTTTTCCGGTCGCCTTACTTTTTTTCTTCAAATTTCCAAATTTGTTTTTGGTCTGGTTGTTCGTTCGGCGTTTTCTGTGGTCGAGAGGGTAAGGAAGTTGAGACCTTCCAGTATCTGATGAGACGCTGGCTGGTTCTTCTTGAGTGAGTGGATCTGGCTGGGCGCGAAGGAGACGCCGATGAAGACGCAAACTTATGCTTGCTGTATTCCCATGAGCCGTGAGGTTGAGATTGGGGTTCGGGCTGCCGGGGTGTTTTTACGGTCTGTTTCTAAACCGTCTTGCTTTCGGCGGATTCTCAATTCGGTCTCAGTCTGTCCTGACTGGTCGCATTTGAAGTTGGATCAGCATTTTCGGGGCATTTTGGAGGATGCGAATCTTTCTTTTGAGCATTCGCATAATGAGGTTTCTCAGACCGCTGCATTGGATAGCGTGCGTAAGTCACTTGCGAATGGTTCGCTTGCGGTGGGTCTTCTTTTCCGGGTTTGTCTTCGGGAGTTGAAGAAGATCGGTCTTCGGATACCACACAACCCCTATGCTCGCCGTCGGATGCTGTCCCACCATGAGATTGGCATGTTGTTTCAGAAAGTCTTGGCAAACAAGACATGGGGGGATCTTCTTGAGGCGTTGCAGGTGGAGATTTCGCGCCGCTATGCGGTTTGGGTTGGGAAGGCTCAGTGTGTCGTCACTTTGCCAGTGGTTGGAGAGGATGGTGAGGCGGCTGAGGCTGATGTGCTGGAGGTTCTTGGATCTTGGGATCCGAATCGTCCTGCTGTCGTGGAGAGATACCGGATTCTTCATGAGTTGTCTGTTGCCACCGCGGATGCCGTGATTGCGCATATTCTTTTGAAGCGGTGTTTTTGGAAGATGTTGGAAATGTATGAGATTGAGGTTCTGCGTACGCACCTGATCACTTTTATCGAGGACTATTTCTCGTCCGATCCTGCTCAGGGGCCTGATCAGATTCACGAGTATTTCGGCTTTTTGAGTAATTCTGCCCGGAGCCGGCTGGTTGGTCATCCATACCTTTCTGGAAAGAAGGGCTGGTCCTGCCTTGGTCTGATCTGGCGGATAATGGTGGAGGTCGTTAGAAAGAACCCGGTTTTCAGTGACTTTTTTGGTTCTGATCTGGATCCTTTACTCAAATACTTCGGATTGATCACAACTGCATAAATGGTTTGTGCCATTGGGAGAGATGGTTGGAAAGGAGGTGTTTCAAAATGCTTGGTTGGATGAAGAAAGGAGGTAAAGAGATGACGACAATGCAGCGGATTGCGATAAGCAAGATTCGTCATTCGGAGAAAAAACAGCGGCGGGTGAAGCCTGCAGGGAATGATCATCTTACAGGTCTTGAGAGGAGTATTGCCAAGGTTGGTCTGATTGTTCCCGTTCGCGTGAAAATGCTGCCGGATAACACCTATATGGTAGTAGACGGGGATTGCCGTTTGGCGGCTTGCCGCCGGTTGGGGATGGAGGAAGTCCTGGCCTATGTCCAGGAGGATGCGGAGGATGACTTCACTCTGGGACTTGCGGCCAATGTGGTGCGCGAGAATTTTTCCCCTCTTGATGTGGCTCTTGCTATTAAGACTGCTTTGGATGAAGGCCGGGTGGCGTCTCAGGCGGAGCTGGTGGAGATCCTGGGATTTTCTAAAGGCAGGATTTCTCAGTTTGTCTCTTATGCTGACCTTCCGGCTGAGTTTCATGAGTTGGTGCGCAAGGAGGGCTTGAGGGCGGGTGGAAAGTCTCATTTGTTTACGGAGTCTGTTCTCCGGTCGTTGGCTCGCTTGCGGTCGCGTGAGGATCTTAAGGCGGAGTTGTTGCGGATTGCTCAGAAGGTGATTGATGGGGATTTGGGTGGCGAGGCGGTCGAGTTGCTCGTGACTAAGGCCTTGGGTGGTGTGAGTCGGGTCAAGAAATCTGGACGTGCTCCAAAACCCAAGCAGGTGTCCATCGCTAACCTTCCAGTCATGGCTCAAGGGAAGGTCAAGCCGGGCAAGGCCACTTTTGAGGTTCGTTTTGATGCGGAGCATCCGCTTCGGAAGACGTTGGAGGAACTTGCTGGCGTGTTCCAGCAGGAGGGCTTTGATCCGTCGGCTTCGTTGAATGCGAACACTGAAAAGGAATCGACTCCTGCGTTTTGGGACTCGGGTGAGGGTCAGGTTGTGGGTGATTCGGAGGATTCCTGCTTGGCGGGCACTGATGGTACTGCTGATGGAAGGGAGGTGTAATTCGATGGTTCGTCGAGTTGAGAAGTTGACTGCTGATTCCCGTGATGCCGCCATCTTCCTGGATCAGGATTTGGAGATTCCTGATCTCCAGGGAGAGCACCTGGGGCAGGTGAAGTACTTCGAGCGCCGTGTGTCGCAGCACGGTAAGAACTACTACACGCTCTGTGTGCAGATTGTTGAGGGACTTTGCGCTGGCGAGTCCGTGTTTGGCCGTGTTTATCCAGGTGAGAGTTTGCGCCAGTTTCTGGATGTGTGTGGCGTAACTCCTGATGGCGATAATGCGCTGCTTGGAGAGGACATTATCGGTGCCAAACTGGTGGTTGTGGTTGGCACAACGGACGTTCGTAAACCTGATGGCAGGACTGAGACCCAGTTCGTGATCACTGGGCTCAAAAAGGCCCCCGTTGCCTGATGATGGCTTGGGCCTGTGGGTGGGAAAGGCTCTTTATTTGCAAGGGCCTTTCCTGCCCCGAATGCCGAAACGCCACTCCCTTCACAAGAGTGGCGTCGCAATGGGTGGGTAAGGTTGGCCCTGGACGGTTGGTTGGAGAGTGTGTGGTTATGTTCTCCGTGGGAGTGGACTGGATGAGGGGGATGCGGATGTGCCTGCATGGTGAACGGTCCAGAGTGATTGATCCTTGGCGGCTGTATTCGGCTTCGGAGCTGAAGGAGGTTTTGGGGGGTCATATTAAGATTGAGACCCTTCGCCGTCATGGTTTGGTAGGTCTGGCGGCGGGGTATTGGGGGGCGAATGTGGTCTTGGCCCTTAATTCCTATTGTCGTACAGTGGCGGTTGAACGTGGACTGGGTGCCGCCGCCGGTAAGGAGGCGCACCATGCGCTCTTTGACAAGCGAGATTCAGGTCGGGAATTATCTTGTCTTCCAGAGGCGGAAGGCTTTTCTCATCCGGGGCTGTTCGGCTCAGATGAGGCGCAAGTTCGCTCTTTCCAAGATCAGGAGGGGTGTTTGGAGTCTCTCCGGGAAAGGTTTGAGCGGAGAGCGGGTCAGAAGGCGGTTCGAGGCAGGGGCTCTCGAAGAGGCGATCGAGCAGGCTGAAAAGATCCTTTTCGGGAAGGTTTCTCAACTCCCGGAGGATGGGCTGCTCATTCCAGATGTGTTTACCAGGTGGGTTGATACCCTCTCAATTGAGGCAGGAACCAGGCGTAATTACATCGTCTATACCGGCTTCTTTCTTGACTGGTGTGAAGCCCAAGGGCTGCGGTACTGGCAGGACCTCAAGCTTGAGCATTTGGAGGCTTATGCAACCGGTCTTGCGCGAAGGGGTCTTGGACAAAGGACGATTAAGCTGTATTGCCAGCCTCCTCGGACTTCCGCGCGTTGGGCCAGTCGTAACTGGCCGGAGAGGTTCCGGGATTTTGGGAATGGTTTCAAACTTCCAAAGCCACAGCGGGAGTTCTTGCTTGCGGAGCAGGAACAGCGGGTTTCTTACTCGATTGCCAGGGTGGGCGAGTTCCTGTTGTGGCTTCGAGACTACTCCAAGGGTTGGAAACTCATTCCTGGTGTGGCCCTTCAGGGCTTGTGTGGTCTTCGTATCCGGGAGGTGTTGCGGTTGTCTTGGGACAGGGTTGACCTGGTTGCAGGGACCATTACGGTCGAGGGCAAGGTGAAGAATGAGCATTCGGTGCGAAGGCTTCCTTTACCTTTGCTCGTGCGCAGGATTCTTATGGAGGCGCCACGGCAAAGCAGTATGGTGTTGTGTGGTTACCGCAGTGAGGGAACTTACACCGAGGCTGTTCGTAACGCTTACCGGAAGTGGGACTCGGGGTCAGTAATCGAACCCAAAGGCTTTCGCCGCACACTTGCCAGTGAAGCGATTCGGAATGGTTGGGATGGGTTTGCTCTGGAGCGTTATCTTGGCCATTCACCCAAGAGCATTACCGAGAAGCATTATGTTTCGATGACGCAGGATGAGTTTCAGAAGCTTCTGCGAGACCAGGTCGTCAGAAGGGTCGATGATGCCCTTGAGAGATGCCTTGAAAAATGGCAAATAAATGTCAACGAGACTACTTTTGCCAATGCAGCGTAAGCTCTGTTAACTCAGTCGGTTACCACTGATTAGGGGTTTGTGGTCTAGTTTGACCACGATTCAACTTGGTGAGTGGACGCAATGGAACCGGGACGCGATGGAACCGGGACGCAATGGAATGCGTCCCTCCACGGAGGGACCCGCTCCGTCGGGTCCGGGGCCACCTCCACAGCCTTCCAGGAAATTGCATTGTTTTCTACGAATTAACACTTTATTTCAATACATATACCCCACCATGTGACCCCACATACGCGCGCCCATGCAGAAAACGATATACATCGAAAAGAACAGACCGGCAGTGAAGAGATATGGACGCATTCGTGCGGCCTTGTTGCCAATCAGTCCACAAGCGATGGTCTCAAGGATTGGCCCCAGGAAGTAGCATAGGTTGGCAAACACCCCAGCCAGGATCACCAGTTTCCACAAGGGGGGACCATACAAAAAGCCATCATGTTTGGTCACTGTCCCCAGCAGCCGCAGGATAAGGAGTCCATGGACCCCTTCCGAAAGCAGGATGAAATTGTAGAGGATACGCAATTTCTCCCAGCTTACCCAGATTTTCCGAAGGTGCAGGGCAGCATGCTCCGCCAGGACCTCGGGTGCGTAATAGACCGCTTCCATGATGAGGCTCCTTTCGACAATCTACAAAGCGCCGTGGTGCGTTAAGAACACACCCTACTCCTTCCTTCCCGCAGACCAGTCCACATTGCGTGTCAGGTACATCACCGCACACAGGCCCATGAAGAGACCTAACGAACCCATCAGTAAGGCATAATCCTGATTCTGGAGGACCACATAGAGATAACCGTAGAGCACTACAAGAACAGATCCGATCGTGAAAGCACGCCTTAGTTGATGCAGGACCGTTACACAATAAGCCACCACAGCACTCACCACACCCAGGGTTGCGAGCCCATACGCAGCCATGAAGCCAATGTGCTCGGAGAGGGACAGTTCAAGCAAGAAGAACAGACACATCGCCGCACTGACAAGAAGGTATTGCACGGTGTGAATCCGGATTCCCACAAGCACCTCGAATAACCACAGGGAACCCAAAGTGAGACATAGGAAAAGGAGCGCATATTTGCAGCTTCGTTCCGCCATCCGGTACTGATCGACTGGGGTAATCAGATTCACCCCGAAGGTGGGAAGAGTTGGAGGACTCTCAGAGTGAATCCATCTTTGTGGGGTGTTCCGTCCCAAATAGGGAATATCCCACTCAGCCTTGAAACCTTCCGGAGTAGGTTCCCAGGTGATGGGGAGCCACTCTCCCTGGAAGCTCGGTGCAAACCAATTCGACTCGAGGCTGACCCTGGTTCTCATGCCGACTGGGGCAAAGTAGGCCCCCTCGCTGCCATTCAAAGTCAACGGGAATGAGAAGGTGGCATTCTCGATATTCGTGGCCGCCCCGATCGGGGCATGGATGCCTTTTCTATCACCTGGGAATTCCCCCGCACCCGGCTCAAATTCGATTTCCTTTCCATTCCAGGTCATCTGCACACGACCCAGGATCGAGCCAGTATCAGCAATGTCGACCTCCACATAAGCATCACTCCACAGGACATCCTCTGGAGCGATTTCCCAACCTGAAAAGTCAGGCTTCTTGAAAGATCCTGTAAATTGGGATGTCATGCGATACAAAAGGACTTTGTAAATCCCCCGGTAACGGACTTCGGTGTCGATCCGGCTGGTTACATCGAGAGCATCCGGCATGAAGCAGGCATAGGAACGCTGGGTCCGAATCTCCTCGACTCCCTTGGAATTGGTTTCGGTATATCTGCGGTGATAAGGAACCACCACTTTTGGGCCCATGATGGTCTGGCAATCCCCCCACTTGGAGGTTACCTCCCGGACCGCTTCATCCCGGGTTCCCCTGCGTTCCCCGATCACCTCGCGGATCATAAGAACCGGGATTTGAAGAATGAGAACCAGGAACACAAGTTGAATGACACGTGATTGGTGGGAACGCGAAAGCTGTTTGATGGTCTCCCAAGGGCCTGCTGTCTCCATGATTGAACTTCTTAAATGGCAATGTTCTTTGCTATGCAAAGTTAGATCCTCAAAAAAAATCACGCCGGGATCCAGTCCTCCGGAAGCGTCAAATCAGATCGGTCCGAGCCTTCTTCCGCCTCCTCCTGTTGGATAGCATCCCGCAGCACTTGTTCGAGTTCGGCGAGGTACTCCATGAAACGTTCCCGGCCCCCTTTCGACAGACGGCAGAGGGTTTGTGGCTTCCGATTCCGGAAGCCTTTCCAGACCTCCACTAGCCCAGCCTGTTCCAAGGCCTGTATATGGCGGCTCAGGTTGCCATCCGTCAACGCGCATAGCTGCTTCAGATCACCAAAGAGCAAACCCTCCGGATGGGATAGGAGCGAGGTGAGGATGCCCAGACGGGCCTTCTCATGCATGATCCTGTCAAGTCCCTCATAGGCGAAACGCCCTGGTTTTATTTTATTATTCTCTGCCACTGCTATTCTCCCTTTCGAGTGACCAGTACATCAGGGCCGCCGCAATGATGTTCCCTCCTCCAAAGGTCAATCCCATACCCCATGGAGACAGACTTTGACCGCTCTCGGCCAGTCCGAGCAGGATCACTCCGGCAAGGAAATATCCCAGAGCCAACCAGAAAACGGAGCGTGGGAGATAGGGTAAGGAGGCGAAGTTGCCCATACTGAAGAGGATGGCCCAGATCCCGGGCAGGAAACGGATGGCAACCTCTCCGCAAGGAACCATGAAGACCGCAAAACAGGCTCCGGCCGCAAGACAGGGAATGAACTGCCCAATGACATGGACACTTCTACGGCGTTGATAGGGGGTGGAGCGATGCAGAAAATGGAGCACCCCTTCACTCATGGCAACAGTAAAAGCAATCACGGCGACCACAGTCCAGTAATAAACAAACCAACTGGCTGGTTTTCCACCGATGACCCAGGGTTGCAACCATGCCGCCAGAAGACCTGTCAGACCCGAAAACGCCAACGGGACTGCGCGGTATCCACGGTAGACCTCGGTGCGTGCCAGGTGCTCATGGATGGAGGCGATCTGGCCGAGGGCCTTGTGGACTTCACTCATGATATGGACATTGTGATCCTTCAACTTTGCATTGTCAAGTGCTTTATAGATGAACGATCCGTAGGGGCGCGATTCATCGCGCCCGGGCCAGGATCATTCACGACGGGGTCATCCAAGGGCGCGATGAATCGCGCCCCTACGGCATATCTGCCACCAGGTGAGGTTTGAGGGGCGCTCAAGCGCCCCTCCCCTTAGACATTACAGGCAGCGCAGGTACGCCACCAGATCCTGTTTCTCTTCCTTGGTCAGATGGAGCTGCTGGATCAGGTTGAAGTACTCAACCGTGTCCTCAAGCGTGAAGCAACGGCCATCATGAAGGTAAGGCGGTGAATCCTTGATACCCCTGAGCGGGAAGGTTTTGATGGCACCATCATGGGCCATCATCATCCCATTCAGGAGCTCTTTTTTATAGAAACGCTCCGCCTTGAGGTCATGCATGGTGTTGTCGGTGAAGTAAGGGCCGGGGTGGCAGGCCACACAACGGGCTTTGCCGTTGAAGAGCTTTTCACCGCGCAGCTCGGATTCCGTAGCCTGCGCCGGATCGAGCTCTCCAT
>CAYZUX010000238.1:0-8651 GCA_964481775.1 uncultured bacterium
TGGGAGTCTCTTTGATGTGGCCCCCCTTTCTCCCGCGATGCTTTCACTCCTGCGCCCCGGGATTGTGGAGGTCTCAATCCAGAGTCTTCCGGACTACCTGGAGATATACACGCAAGCCATGAACTGGTTCAAGGAATTCCCTTGGGGCCCCGATCTGCTCTCCGAATGGAACAAACTCCAGCAGACCTTTGGTTATTCGATCGAGAAAGATCTCTTGCCCGCTCTTGGAAAGGAAATTGGATGGATCACCCGGGATACCGGGAAGGCGGGAATCCCAGGCCTGCAGGTGATGAGCAATGACCTTTTCTTTGTCCTTGGTTTGAAGGACTCACAGGTTGCGGAACGATCCCAGGAAAAATTCGAAGAGACCCTCACCCACTATGGTTTTCCGGTATCCGCGACACATGTCGCCGGCGCAACTTTCTCAGTGTTGAATGGTGGCCTGTTAGGCAAAGCCATGTGGGCGGAACTGAAACAGCCCCCTGTTTTCGTTCTGACTACTTCTTCCTCCCCTCAGGAGATCAGTGATTTTCTTCAGATGCTCTCATCACCGCTCCCCCATGGACTCACACAACACCCGCGTTGGGATCAGTTTCAACGAATCTGGACCGATCAACCCACCGCGGTCACACTTTCCGATCTCACCACCACCTGGAAGCAGACCCTTGACCAGTTGAAAAGCTCACAGATGATGGTGGCTCTCATGGGTTCTTCCGGGTCGGTCAGTCTTCCCTTTATCCGTATGGGAATCCGGATACTCCAGAACATGAAACCCCCTGAATGGCAGTTTACGGTTAATTCTGTAGAACCTGGGCTTCGTTTGAGCCGTTCGCTGCTTCTGTATCCACCCGCCGAACAGCCATGATGACACTCTTCAGCCCCGCCAGGTTCTTTCCATTGTGTGTGGTGTGTGTGTGCTTGACCACAATTATCATGCCGGGGGCTGCTTTTAACTCCAGGTCGAGTGAGTCGCAAAGTTTTTTTTACTCACCCCAAAAAACAGACCCCCCTCCTGATAAACCGCGCAATACCTCCACCTCCACCAGTCAGGGAAGGACCACAACCACCCAAATTAAAAAAGCCAGGACCGGGGCCAACACTGAACAGGGGTTGATGAAAAAGACCGCCCTGGTGACTGGATCTGTGCTGTGTTCGACTCTCTACACGCCAGCCAAGGCGTTGTATGCGGCGGGAGGGACACTGACAGGGAGTGTGGTTTACCTGATGTCAGCAGGGCAGAGCACCACCGCCGCCAGCAATATCATATCCCGCTCTACACGGGGGGACTGGTTTGTCCGTCCGAGCCATCTTTCGGGGGATCAAGACCTTCATTTCGATGCAAGTCCTGTTCAGAAAAAGAAACGGACAAGCAAGTTTTAGTTTGCCATCAACGGCCAGGTGAGACCCCACAGGGTTGACTGGATTGTCCCCGGTCGGCGTCCGGTAACACTCGCGTAATTTGAGGCAAGGGTATCGCCCTGTCCCGCGAGTTCCCAGCGCCAGGCTTCCTGGTATCCCCCTCGCGAAAGAGCTTCCTGAGCTAACATGTGTGTGCTCAGAACACCCGCGAATTTTCCGGGCGAATTGCTGTATAAATCCAACACGGCATCTCTCCACCCGGTCATCTCTGTTCCCGGGGGAGCGTACCGTTGCATATCACTCAGGAACAGCACCCTGGAAACAAAAGGAAGCCCCGGCATTTCTGTGATCTTGGTCTTGTATTCCTCGAGCAGGCGGTTGAAATCATCAGGAGTCTCAAGGTCTTCATGAATCCGGAATCTCCAGTAGGGGGTTCCCAGTGGTTGCTTGAGCATCTCAGTTTCTTTCTCGAAATACTGCCTGGCCAGTTCAGCTTCCCCACCCCTCACCAGAAGAGGGATCACTTCACGGATGATGGGTCCATGGACTGCTGTCAAGTGAGGCAGTAGAACTTGGAAAAATGTGATTGCGGCCGGGTCGAGCTTGGGGGTTCCGTTTTCCCCGGACCGTGTCTCCATCTTCCTCTTCTCCTCCGGGATGAAGGTGCTCGTGATAATAGTTGGATTGATCGCGAGAAGACGTGGAATTCTCTCGCTGGCGCCCTCAACTTCGCCAGCCAGCAGGTAGGCTTTGATCTCCTTCAACACGGTTTCATCGGAGCCAATGATCCGCCGAGCTGTAGTCAGGTTCTCCAGGCCTGATTTAAGAAGGTTTTCACTGGCCTCCTGGCTGATTCCCGGTAGCTTGGCCTTGTTGAGATCGACTGCTCCGATATGCCAGTACAAGTTGTGATAACGGTAGTTTCTCAAAGACTGTTGAAAAAGGTCGCCTGCATGACTGAGTATTTCACTGCTCCGGTTATATTCGCGAAGAACACTCTCCGGCGCTTGCCCGGCCGGGACAAGATTGTTGACCACTTTACTGCGGGTGGTATTCAGAAACTGGAAAGCATCATCGTATATCCCACAGGTGATGTCGAAGAGAGCATCCCCTGAGAATGGAATCAGGTTTGCGACTTGTTGGCAGCGTGTCTGATAGTGCTTGATGCTCTCAAGTGTGGTGGCGAGATCTTTGGGATTGGTAAGAGCTCCTGATTGAATCTGATTTTGCAGGTTCAGGAACTGGTTCTTGAAGACAGTACGGCTGCCCATCAAACGGGTATGCCAGGCATTTCCTATTACTTGGGCAGTGAGTGGAGACCAGACCCCGGTTCGGTTCAGGAAGGGAAGGTGGTCTTTGCCAGCTGCCA
Source organism: uncultured bacterium (assembly GCA_964481775.1). Taxonomy (GTDB): domain Bacteria; phylum Hinthialibacterota; class Hinthialibacteria; order OLB16; family OLB16; genus OLB16. The sequence goes on from CAYZUX010000238.1 coordinate 2,729, forward strand.
CGGGTAAGGCGATGATTGTCCAGACTGCTGCCGCGATAGCCGCTCGTCCCCAGAGGGGAAGGTGCAGCTTGCCCAGTGGAGTTGAGCTGGTTGATTGTGTTTTCCTTCCATACACACAACCAAACCAGAGCATGAGCATCCCGGGTACACACACTGCGAGCGGGGCAATATGGGCGGGGAAACTGAAGATGGCATCCATCATGAGTGCCAGGCAGGCGATGAGTGTTGCCGACTCTGAAAAACGGATCGCGAGAGGTTTCTGCTTCATCCCTCTTAGCCAGGCTCGTGTGATCTTCACGAGAACCGCCAACAACCACACCAGGAAGACAGTTCCCAATGCACCGCATTCCACCACCCACTGAAGGTAATCGTTGTGCATCCCTTCCGTATGCCTCAGGGTGGGACCGGCGGGGAAATCCGGAAAATGCTCAAAAAAACTGGCTTGATAAAAGGGGTATTCGATCTTCGCCCCTGAGAATCCAACTCCCAGTAGAGGATGGTGTTTCATCATGTGGAATGAGATGGTCCAAAGGCGCGCACGGGTGTCTCTCCAGAGAAAATCGGGATTCAGCGTTCGCAGGCGGTCCACGATATTACGGGCCAGGTTCGGGTTGTACTCGCCTTGAATCGCCCCTCCTCTCGAGGCGGTGTAACCACCCGCGACAATCAGACTAACAAGTATGACCAGGCTTAGTGTAAGCGCCCATTTGAGCAATGCGGGGCGGTGTGAAACCGGGGTTCTTTCCTTTCTGCCGGAGAGCGCCCAAAGGTTGATCCCCACCAGCAAGGCCCCGCCAAAAACAAGACCGATCATGGTGGACCGGGTCAGCAGGAAGAACACAATCAGAATCCAGCAGCTCAAAATAAAACCGAGTAAGGAGAAACGGATCACCCAGGTACGAGTTCGTGCGATTGCGCTGAAAGCCAGGAAGGATGCGGCGAGGATGAAGGGAGCGACACCGTTGTTGTGTCCGACAGTCAGACTCAGACGTTGCCTGGATTCTCCTCCCCCAGTACGTAACAGGCCATCCAGGGAAATTCCATTGATCTGAAATGCGGAAAGGAAAAGTAACACCATGGCCACGCCCAGAATCATGTTCCGGTAAGCCGTACGGAAGTGTTCCGCCTTCCCGTAGTCGAGAAGAGGCGGCACAAACAGCAGCAGGCTTGCAAAAACCATCCAGCTTGCAAAGGCTATCTGTTTTGCGGGTGTCCACAGGATGGAGAGAAGCGCAAATAGACAGAGGTAGAAAAGTGGACGGCTGAGTGGATTCGGGATAGAGGTTCCATGTGATGAACCGCCCGAAGCCCACCAGAAAAGGAATCCCAGGATCGCGGTAGCCTGAATCAGGATTTCTTTAATTGCCAATGGATAAAATGCTGCATCCCAGAATGCAAGAATGACCACTGGCACCGCAGCCAGGCAGAGAGTTCTGGAAAGAAGCCGGAAAAGACGGTCGAATCGAATCATTTCAAAAAGCTGGCCCAGAAGGTGTCCTCCTGGGCCAGAGCTTGATATCCGCTTTAGAAATTGTAATTCTCAATGTTCCCCGCGTCAAAAATCAGAGGATCTCCCAGCAGGATTTCGCTGCCACGGATCTTCACCTTGCCGAGTCTTCCGGCCTCGAGCTCGGTTCCCTGAATACCACCCTCGGCCAGCTGCTTGGCGGCAAAGACAGTGAGGTATCCCAGATCGACCGGATTCCACAAAACCATCTTCTTGCAGGTTCGGTCTTTGATGTAGGGGCGCATCGAGTTGGGAGTGGAAAGGCCTGTCAGGAAGACCCTGTCAGCGGATTTGGTCTTGCGGAGAGCTTCCGCGGCACCTGGCAGAGCGACCGAGGTGATGGCGAAGAGTCCCTGCATCTCCGGGTAGCTCTTCAGGCTGTCAATGGTGACCTGGGTGGCCAGGGCCTGATCTTCCCCCGAAGCCTTGGGGATTTCAGAAAGGTTCTTGAGGTTGGGGTACTTCTCCTTGCGATACTCCTCCATCGCCGCCATCCATTGATTCTGGTTTGCCGCAGTCAGTGATCCAGTCAGAATCAGGTATTTCCCCTCGGGCCCGATGCCCTCGACCATGATATCCATCAGGGTTTTGGCCACAGCCATCACATCCGCTTGATTGATGAAGAAGTCCCTTGCTTCCTCAGCTGCATCCGCATCCCAGGTGATTACTTTGACTCCGCGTTGACGAGCTTTCTTGAGAGCCGGGGCGATCGCATCCGGATCATTCGGGGCGACCGCGATGACATCAAACTTCCGGGCAATCCAGGTTTCCACCATGGCGGTCTGACGGGAGACATCGCTGGTGTCTGGCCCATCAAAGGTCACATCGATGCCGAGCTCCTTGGCTGCCTCGGCAGCCCCCTTCGCGCAAGCATTGAAATATTCGATGCCGATCAGCTTCGGCATCACACCAATCTTCAGATCCTTGGCTCCACACGGAAGAATCGACAGGGCCAATACCATGGCCGCCAGGAGACATCTTGCTGTACACATTCCAACAACCTCCAAACATGATTCTCCAACTCGCCGGGCCTGTGTCAGGCTCTTGAACACATCGATGAACGATTTGAACAAGTGCCTCGAGATAGACCCTGGTTGGTTCAACAGGTATGATGACATTATCTTGCATGATCATCGAGATGGTTGAAAATTATCTCATTTCAAAGGAGGGAAGGGATGCCCGTAGCACACAAAAAAACAAAGAAAATCGCGATCCTGGTCGAAAAAGATTATCAGGACATGGAGGTCTGGTATCCCTACCTGCGGCTCTTGGAGGCGGGTTGTGAGGTGGTTACGGTGGGAACCACCCAGACCAGCTACAAGGGGAAGTATGGGTATCCCATCGAATGCACTACCACCATCGATAAGGTGCGTTCCAGGGAATTTGATGGAGTGGTCATTCCCGGTGGCTGGGCTCCGGATTTTTTACGTCTCTCCCCCAAGGTTCTCAAGTTCGTGTCGGACCTGGATGACGAGGGCAAACTCGTCGCGGCGATCTGTCATGCCGGTTGGGTGCTGGTCTCAGCAGGGATCCTGGAGGGACGCCGTGCGACCAGTTACATCGCCATCCGGGATGACATGGTCAACGCGGGTGCCAAATGGGAGGACTGTGAGACCGTGGTGGACAAGAACCTGATCACCGCACGGACTCCGAATGATCTGCCGGCCTTTATGAAAGCCGTACTCAAGTTCCTTGCGGAGTGAAATCGACCTAACCTCACCCCCCTATCCCCCTCTCCCGCTGAGCGAGGGGGGTATTCCCCCTTCTCCTTGGGGGAGAGGGGGGCAGGGGGTGAGGTTTTCCAATGCCTATTCGCACCAATAAATCCTTGGACCCATCTCTCGAAGGCTTGAACTGGCTCTTCTCACTTACCAACTATGAGAAAGGGATGCCCTCCAAGTATACAGGCGCAGCCTTTTCTACTGACCGGTATGAGAATCTCCTCAAGCGATTGGGATCTCCACAACGGTGTGGAATCCCCACTGTTCAGATTCTCGGTACCGATGGCAAGGGGTCTACACTCGCCTTTCTGGAGGTCTTGCTCAGCGGTGCGGGGAAGAGGGTCTGCTCATTCATTTCCCCGCATCTGGTGAGTGTCGAGGAACGTTTTCGGTTAGATTCAGCTTCTGTTCAGGTTGAAGTCCTGAACCGGCACCTGGAAACAGTCCAGTGCGTGGCGGAGGATACGGAGGGGATCACTTTCTTCGAGGTTCTCAATGCCGCCTTCTGGCTTTGGGTTAACGAGGTCCATCCCGATGTGGTTCTCCTTGAAACTGGTCTGGGAGGGCGCCTCGACACTACCACCATTTGTGAACCAACCCTAAAGATATTGACCCTCCTCGATCGCGACCATGTCCCGCTCCTGGGCAAACGGGTTGAAGAGATCGCCATGGAGAAGTTAGCGGCTCTACGCCCCGGAGTCCCCACCCTGATCACCCGGCAGTCTCCTTTTTTGAAGAGTTTCATTGAGGACCACCTTCAGTCGCATGGCATCCCGGCCCGCTGGGTGGCGAGTGATTATCAGGTCAGGGTAACCGCGAGAACCCGGTCGCATTGGGAGGTGGAAATGACCTCTTCCTCATTCCCCCGAAAGCGGGAATCCATGACCTCCTTTCACCCTCACCAGCGTGTCAGGCACTTCCGTCTTGGACTCCTCGGCGACCACCAGGCTCCCAACTTCGCCGCAGCTTTATGCGCCGCTGAATGCTTGGGAGTCGATCTTTCCAACTTGTCCATGGAACCCGTGGTGTGTCCCAACTGGCTTGGAAGATGTCAGTTGATCGAGGATCTCGCTGGTGGGGATTGGATCCTGGATGGTTCTCACACCCCCATGGCAGGGCAGGCTCTGCGTTCTGTTCTGAATGCCATTCTGCCCCGGAACACTCACCGGACTTTCCTCGTGGCGGTCTCGAAGGACCGTTTTCCATGGTGCTACTTGAAAGGTCTGGATCTCCAGATGGAGGATCAGGTCATTCTTATCGACACCGGCCACCCACGCCTTTGGAGCGCGGGAGAACTCCATGCGGCGTTGATGAATTCCGGCTGGGGAGACTACAAAAATCCAACGCTCCACACGGGCTCGGCTGAAGAAATGCTTTCGATCCTACCCTCTAGCGGAGAGGTAAGGATTGCCTGCGGTTCGTTGTATTGGGTGGGGGAGGTGATGAGGAGGATGAAATTCTGAAATCCTCATTCCGGGGTCCTATCCGTGATGCTCTCCCGGCGAACCACGTTGGAACCCTTCTCTCCTTGCGAAAAATCCACCAGCCGGTCCTTATGCCGTTCTTGCAGTTTGATGTAGTACTGGATGAGCCTGGCAGGGTCATGTCCCACTTCCTCGGAAATCTGGTGGCGCACCGCACGGATTTCATCGATCAGGGGGTCTTGCATCGATAAATCTTCCATCATTTGACCTCCTCATTCCCTCCTAACAGCTCCAAAGGAGTGACCATGGTTGGACAGAAGAGACCCAACATCATATTCACCTGACGTATATGAAGGAACTTGTTCGCATTCGCAAGGTGGCGGCAATTCCAGGTGAGTAGAAAGTCACATTTATGGTGAGAGGCTATCGCCAGATGCAATGCATCGCCACTGGGGGCGTTTGGCATGACATGGTGTCGAACATATGTCTCAACTGTCGCGAGCATCTCTTGGCGGATTTGGATTGTTGGAATCATTGAAACAAATTGCAAGGCCTTCTCTTTCTGCGGGAAGGCGCCTCTTTCAATCTCATCCACAACCGCTTCGCTGGTAACCACCTCATACCCGTTCGAGAACCTGTCCCACCACAAACGAGTCCATCTCCTACGGGCTACCATTTCTGGCTCAGGCCTCACCTCAAAGTAGAAGCTCGGGATTGTGGTTTCGATGTAGACAAGTGGTTTTTGGGTCATAATCTGTCATGTATCCACCCGCTTCAGTATAACTGGACAGATCAACCCTACCAGATGTTCGTGTGTCTACTCAATAATCTGGTTCAAACAGTTATCTCCTTCTTCATCCCCCCATCAGTCGGAACCACCGCTCCGGGGCCTTCATCTCAGCGAGTTTCTGACGGAACTCCTCGAAGGTATTGGAGGTAGTGGCGGCTTTGAGGATCCTGGGAACCCACAGGATATCCTGGAGCGTGGTGGTCCAGCGGAAAAAGACATTCCGGTCGAGTGGGGGGTAGCCGATCAGCTTGCTGTCCGCCGGGACTGTCCCGGCCAGCTTGACTCCCGCCATGAGCACCGCGCGGTCTCCGATGGTGGTGTGATCCGCGATGCCCGCCTGCCCCGCAGCAATGACATTCTTCCCCGTGGTGATGCTTCCCGAGAAACCAGCCTGCCCGACCAGGATATTGTGCGGACCGATCTTGCAGTTGTGCCCGATCTGGACGAGGTTGTCGATCTTGGTTCCCCGGCCAATGACAGT